>CAYQJJ010000333.1:0-2549 GCA_964417745.1 uncultured Wenzhouxiangella sp. | reverse complement strand
GGAGCCGTTGCCAGAGCGAATTGGCCGGGCGCACCCGGATGGGTCGAGGCATCGAGTCGGGCCGTATCTGCATTCAAAAGGCGATTGTACGCGCGCCGGGCCGGTCGGGCCGCGGTTACACTACCCGGGCTTGTTCCGCCAATCGCTTTGCATCCTTGTCCCATGCCCGCTTCCCGGCCCGATCATCCATCCCCGCGCCAGCGCGCCGTTTTTGTCATCGGCGCCGGGCGCAGCGGGACCAGCACCGTCACCCGCGCGCTGCGTGCGCTCGGGGTCGACCTGGGCAATCGCTTCAAGCGCGCCAGCCGAAAAAACCCGACCGGCTTTTTCGAGGACGCCGATCTTCTGGCGCTGAGTAAATCGGTGCGTCGTCGTATCGGCATCCGGGCCGACAGCGTGCGGCTGATCCACACCGAGGAGCTCGACGACCCGGCGCTCGATGACCTGCGCAGCAAAGCGGCGGCCACCATCCGTCGGCGCTTCCGATCCAGCCCGATCTGGGGGTTCAAGTACGGGCGCACGCTGCGCATTCTGCCGTTCTGGGAGCCGGTGCTGGAGACGCTCGATACCGAACCGGCCTTCGTCATCGCGCTGCGCAATCCGCTCAGCGTGGCCCGGTCGCGCGAGCGCCTCGACCCGCGCCGCGGCATGCAGGAGGTCAGCGACCTGGAATGGCTGGTCAGCATCGTGCCCTATCTGCGTCGCACCCGGGGCCACCGGCTGGCGGTCGTCGACTACGATGCGCTGATGGATGCCCCGGTCGAGCAGCTTGCTCGGCTCGCCGATCGGCTCGGGCTGCCGGCCGAACACGCCGACCAGGCTGCCATCGAGGACTACGCCCGCCGTTTCCTCGACGCCGGCCTGCGCCACAGCCGTTTCAATGATGCCGATCTCGACGCTTCGACGACGCTCAATCCCCTGGTCCGGGATGCCTACCGCCTGCTCCAGCGTCTCGGCAGCGGCGAATTCGACGCCGACGAGGATGCTTTCTGGCACCACTGGGAAGACATCGAGCACGGCGTCGACCGGCTCGCGCCGGTGCTGCGCCTGATCGACCACCGCGAACACGAGCGCCGGCGCAGCCTGATCAATCCGCTCGGCCCGCTGCAGGGCCTGTCGCTGCTCAAGCCCTGGTTCCGCCGATAGAGTCGGGGTAAACCCGGGGCTTTCGCGCCAGGCGCCGGGGCGCTAAGCTGGGTACTTCGAGTATCAGCAACGAGTGATCCACCAGACCATGCCCAGAGCCCCATCGGGAAAATACCTCGGCGTACTGCTCCAGGAGATGGGCCGCATCGGCGAGGCCGAGATCGAGCGCGCGCTGGAGCATCAGCGCGTGCAGGGTGGTTTCTTCGGCCAGGCGCTGGTCGATCTCGGCATCCTCTCGCCCGAGGAGCTCGACGAGGGACTGGCGAGCCAGGCCGAACTTCCCTACCTGGTGCCCGACCCCGAGACCATCGACCCCGAAGTCGCCGCCCTGATGCCGTCAAGCTGGGCGCAGCGCCACAACGCCCTGCCGATCCGTCGCGAGGACGGCTGGCTGACGCTGCTGGTCGATTCGCCGCTCAAGTCCGGGCTGATCGACGAGCTGGCCGCGCGCACCGGGTTGTCGGTCAAGCTCGCACTGTGTTCGCCAGGGCTGCTGCGCGAGACCATCAACCAGGTCCACCATCTCGACCCGGTCCAGGACCGGGCCAGCCCGGTGATCTCGATCGAGGCCTTCTGGTCGCTGGCCACCTCCCCGCCGGCCGAGCGCTGGGGGATCAGCGTGCGCCGCCACCACGTGCTCGGCTGGATTCGCGAGAACGGCACCACCCGCCGGCATCACCTGATGCACAACTGGCTGGTCTTTCTCGACCGCCTGCTGGCGCCTTCCCCCTCCCAGATCCTGCCACCGCACGGGTTGCGTCAGTGGCGCGCCAGCGTCCGGCCGGACCAGTCGCCGGTGGCGGTACGGGTCGACAGCCTGTCCGGACCGGGCGGGCACGACCTGGTGTTTCGCCCGATCAGCGAGCCCCGGCAGTCCGGCGGTCAACTGCCGGGCTCGTCCCAGCTGGTCCGGCTACGCCAGGCCGTCGGGGAAGGGCCGGTGGTGATCGGTGTGCACAGCCCGCGTGGTCATGCCGCGCGCGAACTGGTCACGCGCCTGCCGCAGTTGCTGCTCGAGCCCGACCATCGCTCGGTCTGCCTGCTGCGCGAGGGTGTCCACGCGATCAGCGAGGACATTCTCATCGTCTCGCCCGACGAGCAGGGCGAGGGCGAGGAACTGCTCGACTTTCTCGAGCAACTCGGGCTCGACGCCGTCGGCCTGGAAATCGCCCCGAGCAGCCGCGAGCTGTGGGACCGGGCGCTGGGCCTGGCGCCGCTGGTAATGATCGTTTTCACCGGCCTGGAACCCGACGAAGAACTGCCGCCGGGCATCAACTGGCTGCTGTCGAAGACCGACGAGGCGCAGTCAGACTGGGAGCTGGTCTGATCCAGGCTGCGGGCACGGCGGGAAAAGGCGAAGCCATTGGCCGAGCATGAAATCCGAAAAAGAGTGCGACAATTCC
>CAYQJJ010000332.1:0-2581 GCA_964417745.1 uncultured Wenzhouxiangella sp. | reverse complement strand
CCGCACAGGCCCGCGAAGCCGAAGATCTCCAGCGGGCACTGGCGCTGTTGCAAGAGGCTGTCACGCTCGACCCGAGCTTCGAGGCCGCCAGCAGTGACCTGGCCGAAGTCAGCGAGGCGCGCGTCAGCCATCTGCACGAGCGCGCACTCAACGCCTACCGCGATCAGTCGCTCGATACCGCGATCGAACTGTGGGAACGCATCGTCGAACTCGATGCCACTTTCGAACCCGCCCAGGTCTACCTCGAACGGGCCAGAGCCCTGAGAGAGCGCCTCGGCGAGCTGGATTCGTAGGCATCGTATCGGCAAGAGTGGAGGCGACCGCGCTCAGGCGTGGCCGGAAGCTCTCATGAGGCGCTCCCACAGGCCGTTGATCCAGCCCATCATTTCGGCGACGAACGGCTCGCGCACTGACTTCGGGTCGACCGTCCAGACGTCGATGTCCGGGTGCCCCGGGGCGGCGTATTCCCAGTCGATAAGGTACAACCGCTCGCCGGTGTCGATGATGTTGTCGGGGATCAGGTCGTGATGGACCAGCCGCGCCGGCCACGCTGCCTGGTCGAAGGCCTCGAGCCGGGGCTCGAAATCCAGCCAGGCGTCGGTGAGCTCGCGATCGGCGCCACCCGAGCGCTTGAGCTGTTGCCAGTAATGTTGCAGGTAGGCGTGGTATCGGCGCCGTGGCCCGTCCGGACTTAGCGCGTGAGTGCGCTCGATCATGGGCCAGAGCCTGGCAAGCTGTCCAGGGTCTTTCAGGTCGGTCGCCGTCCAGGTTCGCCCTGGCAGCCAGGGGAAGACCACAAAGCGCTGGTCGGGATCCCAGTACCAGTACGCTCTTGCGATGCCGGCATCGGCAGTCCATGACAGGATTTTTCGCTCCCGGGCGCGGTCGATGCCGAGCCGGCCCGGGTCCGGGTGGTTGACCCGCAGCAGAAGCTGTTCGGACCGGCCCGGGGCGCTCAGGCGGTAGTTGCGATTGGTCCGGCCCGAGCGAATCCGCTCGAGCCGCTCCGGTCGGCGGGTGAGCGACAACCCCCAATCGCGCCAGGAATCGAGCAGCTTGTCCAGGGCTTCGTCCGGCGCGTCGTTCATCCCCGCTCCGGTCGCTGGTCTGGCCCGGGCTGGCCGGTTTGCTGGCGACCGGCTGTCTGCTGAGAATCTCTTGTATCTCTGTAATCGCGTAGCCAGCTGATCCACCCGAAAATGGAAATGACCAGGTAGGCCAGGTGCAGCGTGGCCGTCAGCGCCATGCCACGGTCGATGAACAGGAACACCGCCAGGCTGTTGATGACCATCCAGTAGGCCCAGTTATCGAGCACCTTGCGCGCCACCATGAAGGTCGTCACCACCGCGCCCCAGGTGACCAGGGAGTCGAGCCAGGGCCATGCCGCGTCGGTGTGGCGGTCGAGGAAAAACCCCGAGACCAGCGCGCAGACTGCAATAACGCCCAGCGCGAGTGCATGCCGGCGCCAGCCCCAGCGCGTGATCTGCAGCGAGCTCTCGTCACCGGCGCCGTGGCGCCAGAACCACCAGCCGTACACCGCCATGGCCATGTAGTAGACGTTGAGGCCTGATTGCATGACCAGCTGCACCTGCCAGAACAGCGCGGTAAAGATGGCGGTACTGATAAAGGCCGCCACCCAGCACAGGCGATTCTGGCGCACCGCCAGCAGCAGGTAGGCCACGGCGAGCACGACCGCCGTGATCTCCCAGCCCGACATCGCTGCCCAGCGTTCGGCCAGTTGCCGGAGCCAGTCCTCCGGGATCATGCCGAGTACACCGGGGGCTCCCGCAAACTGCGCGTCACCCGCCTGACGGGCTGCTTAAAAGGCATAGCTTGCCGATGCGCCGATGACCCGCGGCTCGCCGAACTGGAAATACGGCTCGACGGCATAGCCCTTGCGCGGATCGTTACCGAAGCTGCCGAAGCCGCGCGTCTTGACGTCCTTGTCGGCAATGTTGCGCGCCCAGAGCGCAAAGTCCCAGTTAGCGCCCTGGTAGCCCAGGCGGGCATGAAAGAGCTCGTAGGCGTTGGACTGGAGTTCGTGCCGGCTGGAAAAGTAGAAAGCATCCTTGCCCTCGGCCTCGAGGCGCAGGAACCAGCGATCGGACAGGTGGAAGATCGCGCCGAGGCCGAACATGTAGTTGGGAGCATGCGGCAGGTCGCGGCCATCCATGTCGAATGGCTCGCCAGTTTCCGGGTCGGCATCGACGTGGGAGAAGTTCTGGAAGTCATCGAAACGCGAGTTGAGCAGGCCCAGGCTGGCAAAGGCCTGGATCGACCGCGTGATGTGCCAGTCGAGCTCGGCCTCCAGGCCGTAACTGCGGCCTCCCGCGGCGTTGGTCTTGAACTGGATGAACTGACACGGGCAGGCCTCGCCTTCGATCGGCTGCACCAGGGCCTGCTCGCTCTGTACGTCATCGCGGTCCTGGAAAAACACCGCGGCCTGCAGGCCGAGACGGTTTTCGAACAGGCGGTTCTTGACCCCCAGTTCGTAGTTCCAGAGGGTTTCGGTGTCGAACTCGCGCTGCTCGTCCGGGATGGCTGAATTGCTGTTGATGCCGCCTGCCTGGTAGCCGCGCGA
>CAYQJJ010000331.1:0-2589 GCA_964417745.1 uncultured Wenzhouxiangella sp. | reverse complement strand
AGGCCCTGCCGCTGCTCCACCAGGCTCGCCAGGCGCTGCTGCCGTCGATCGGTACCGCCGAGGAAGCCATGATCCAGGCCGAAATCGGCGCCGCGCTGGATTCGGCCGGGCGGGCGATCGAGGCCATCGAGGCTGACGAGCAGGCCATCGCACTGTACGAATCGGCCGGGCCCGGGTTTACCGAAGAGCTGCTGGCGCTCCAGATCCGCAAGCTTCGCAATCATGCCAACGTGCTCGACGTGCCGCTCGAGCGCACCATTGTCGACCTCAACGCCATCATCGAGCGCATCGACGGCCTTCCCGACCCACCCGGCGAGTTGCGCTTCGAGGCCCATGCCGCCCTGGTCGGCGCCTACGTATTCAGCGGACAGGCCCAGCAGGCCATGCAGACCGCCACCCTCGCCCGCACCCAGGCCGAGTCGCTCTACGACGAAGGCGATCCCCGGAGACTGCGCGGGCGCTACGTCTTTGCCACCGCGATGATGCTCAATGACCCGGAAACGGCCGTGGCCATGTACGAATCGCTGATCGCCGATCACGAGCGGCTGATCGGCCCCAGCCAGCGTCTGGCCAACACCATCGGGAATTTCGGCGTTGCCCTGTCGCGCATCGGGCGCAACGAACGCAGCATGGCCGCCTTTGCCGAAGCCGCCGACATGATCGAGGAAGTCGCCGGACGCGACCACTACCTCTATCGGCTTTCGGTATCCAACCTGGCCGCGCTGCACCTGCGCCAGTCACAACCCGAGCAAGCCGAACGCCTGGTCCGCGACATCCTGGCCGACCAGGACCGCCGCTTCAGCAGCTTCGAAGGCGTCGAAGCCGTCTACCGCGCCTCGGCGCTCGACATTCTCGGCAGCGCCCTGACGCTGCAGGACCGGCTCGAGGAGGCCGCCGCGGTCTACCGCCAGGCGGTCGCCCTGCTCGACACCGAACCCACCCGCGCGAGCCCGGCAATGCGCGACGATCTCGAAGAAAAACTCCAGGCCGTGACCGACCAGCTCAACACACGCTCATCCAGCGGGTAAACCGCGGGCTCACTCCAGCCGGCGTCGCAACCACGCGCGGGCCATGCGCCACTCGCGCGTGACACTGGATTCCGAAATCTGCAGCGCTTCCGCCGTTTCCGGGATGCTCAGGCCGGCGAAGTAGCGCAACTCGACGATCCGGGCCTGACGCTCGTCGACCTCGGCGAGCTGTTGGAGCACCTGATCCATGGCCAGCAGATCGGCACCAAATCCATCGCCGGGTTCGGCCTTGTCGATCTCCACCCGACCATGCTCCGGCGGGCGCTTGTCGGCGCTCTTGCGCCGCGCGTAATCGACCAGCACGCGGCGCATGACGGTCGCGGCCACCAGCAGGAACTGCCGGTCATCTTCCCAGCCGTGGTAATCCTGCTCGGCCAGGCGCAGATAGGCCTCGTTGATCAGCGCGGTGGCCTGGAGCGTGTGATCGCGGCGCTGGCCGGCCAGCTGGCGGCCGGCCATGGCCCGGAGCTCTTCATAAACCAGCGGCAGCAGCTTGTAGAAATCCTCATCCTCGCCGTCGGCGTAGCGCTTGAGCAGCTCGGCCAGTTTGCGGTCGTCTTCCGGTCTCATCAAAAGCCTTTGAAATCAATATCCTGGTAGTATCTGGCGGCTTGTCGCCCCGACATCCCGGCCGCCGGTGGTGGTGCATGAGCCCGAATGCTCGCACACAGCCGCGAGGTGCTCTAGAATAGGGGATATGAGCAGTTGTTACAGCACCCCGGAGCACCGACAGCAGTGAAGCCCGACCCACGCCAGTTTACAACTGTCGCCGTGCTTCTCGCCGCGCTGGCTGGCCCGGGCAGCCTGCCGTCCGGCACCGCCGAACAACCCGGCGAAACTGCCGGTTTGCCCGCCTGCCTGGTCGCCACCGCATTGGATGCTGCCAGTGCACCGCTTTCGGAAGACAGGCTCGAACTGGGGCTGCTGGCCGAATCATCGGGCGTCGAGGCGATCGATGTCGACTGCACTGGCCCCGGACTCAGCCACCTGGCCGTCGAAGTACTGCCCCAGCAGGACGCCGAAATTCGCCTGGTTCTGCGCCACGCAATTACCGGAGACACGAAAGTTGCCGCCTCGATCACCGACCGCTCGGGTTCGCCGCTCAACTGGCTCGAAGCCACGGTCGATACACAAACCGCCAGCTCCGGTGCCCTGCCAACGCTGACGCTGACCCTGGCTGGCGGCAGCCACGCCCCACCCGGCTCCCGCCACCAGACCACCCTGAGCGTCAGCGCGCAGACCGGTGCCGACAATTATCGTACCGAGCTGCCACTGACCATCGAGATCGCCGAGGAAGCCCCGCTGTTCCGCGACCGCTTCGAAGACGTCGATCCGGTGCTCGGCCAGTTCAGCTACCTCTCCCCGCGCGAACACGACTCCGCCGGTTTTCCGGGCGGCGGATAAACCAGGACCGAATTGCTGCGCCCGCCATTGGGCCAGCGAGATTTCGGCGCTCGGTTTGAAGGGGTTTTATCCGTAATTCCCCTACTCCTGAAGACACCACCTGAGCACCTGCCTAGGTCAACCATAACTACCTTGGTCAACCATAAGTAAATATCCC
>CAYQJJ010000330.1:0-2602 GCA_964417745.1 uncultured Wenzhouxiangella sp. | reverse complement strand
ACCACGGAAGAAAGATCAAAAGCGATGATCCCGCGGAGGCGCGGAGGAAGAAAATCAAATCAATTTCTTTGCGGCTTCACGTCTTGGCGAGAGTTATAGCTTTTCGGGTTGTGGTGCCAGTGGCCGTAAGATCTCTCGCAAAGGCGCAAAGGCGCGAAGAAAGAATTAATGAATTGTTTCCCTCAGCGCCTCTGCGCCTCCGCGGGATCATCGCTTTTGATCGGGGCACAGAGCAGGAAGAGCTTCTCGCGCAAAGACGCAGAGGCGCAGAGAAAAAGAATCAATTCATTTAGTATCTTCTATTACCTTTGCGACTTAGCGCCTTAGCGAGAGCACCTTCCGACTCTGGCGCCAGGAAAAAGAATTCAATTGTTTTCCTCTGCGCCTCTGCGCCTCCGCGCGACCATCGCTTTTGACCTTTTTCTTCGCGCCTTCGCGAGAGTTGATTTTCGGTAAGCCCCCGAAGCTATCTAGTCGACCACGCGGATGATCTCGCTGACGCGTTCGGTCATGAGGCGGAAGTAGCGCCCGCCGGGGGACGGTGGGGTCGGGTCGGCGGTCATGACGATGGTCAGGCCGGATGCGGGAACCACGAACAGCCCCTGGCCGCCGAAGCCGCGGCCGTAGTAGACGCGCTGGCCGGCCAGCTCGGTGATGAACCAGCCATAGCCGTAGTCGTCGCCGGTCCACGGCGAGCGGCCACGGGCGGTCCAGGAGCGCTCGATCCAGTCGCTGGAAATGACCTGCTCGCCGTTGAAGCTTCCGCCACGGCGATAGAGCTCGCCCAGTCGCGCCAGCGCGCGTGGCGACAGGCGCATTTCGTTGCCGCCGAAGTGAATGCCCTGCGGGTCGCGCATCCACTCGGGGATCGAGATTTCGAGCGGCTCACCGAGCCAGTCGCGGGCCAGCGCCCGGGTGCTTCGCCCGGACGCTTCGGCCAGTGCGGCCGAGGCCAGATGGGTCGCCCCGGTTGAATAAATCATGCGCCCGCCGGGCTCGTCGGTCCACGGCCGGGTGAGCGCGTGGGCGACCCAGTCCTCGCTCTGCACCCAGCGCCCGTAATGGCGCCCCGAGGTGGACTGCAGCCCGGTCTGCATCGAAAGGGCATGGCCGAAGGTGATGGCCGCTACCGCCGGGTCGGCGGCCTCGGGAACCCGCGTTCCGAGCAGGTCGACCAGCGGTTGATCGGTGCTGTCGACGATGCCGCGGTCGATCGCGACGCCGGCGATCATCGACAGCACGGTCTTTGACAGCGACTTGATATTGGCCGGCTGTGCCGGACCGGGGCCGGCCCGATGCAACTCGACGACGGTTTCGCCGTGTTCGAGCACAACGAGGGTATGCAGCCGCTCCATGTCAGCAGCCCCGGAGACCACCGCGGAGAAGCGATCGGAGTCGGCGGTTGCGGTGGCGGTCAGCAGCTTGGCCAGCAGAAGTAGCGGAATGAATCTCATGGCTGCAGGGTACTGCGGGCGCCGTCAACCACTTGCAATGGCCAGCCGCATCAGCGCCAACAAGGGCCCGGCTCGCGGAGCATTCTCGCGCAGACTCAAGATAGCCGTATTGAAAGCCGCACCCTGACAGGATTCGGGTTGCCGTGACCGGCGGTCTGGGCAAGACTGGTGACAGTCTGCACAGAGACCAGGCAACGTGACAACAGAACTCCACGACTACCAACGCATCGAGCGGGCCATCGCCTTCCTGGACAGCTGCGGCGACCAACCCGCGTCCGTGGCCGGGATCGCGGCCGCCGTGGGCCTGTCGGAAAGCCGTTTCCATCATCTGTTCCGGCGCTTTGCCGGTATCTCGCCGATGCGCTTTTTGCAGCTGACCACCGCCCGGGAGGCGCGGCGGCGGCTCGAGGCGGCGCGTCCGGTGCTCGAGGTCGCCCTGGAGACCGGCCTGTCGAGTGCCGGCCGACTGCACGATCTGATGGTCAATGTCGAGGCGCTCACACCCGGCGAGATCAGCTCCGGCGCGGCAGGCCTGACGTTGCGTTACGGCGTGCACGACAGCCGCTTCGGATCCTGTCTGCTGGTGGTCTCGAAGCGCGGCATCTGCGGCCTGCGCTTCCTGGGCCCGACCGAGGCCGGGGACGCGCTGGCGGCGCTGAGCCGCCTGTGGCCCGCTGCCCGCCTGGTGGAGGACCCGGACGGCACGGCGCCGGTCATGGCGCAGGTCGAGCGCTGGCTCGACGGCCGGACCGGTGCCCGGCCGGCCGTGGTGGTGCACGGCACGAATTTCCAGCTACGCGTCTGGGCCGCCCTGCTCGCCATTCCACCCGGCCAGGTGGCAAGTTATCAGCGTATTGCGTCCGCCATCGCTCAGCCGACCGCCAGCCGGGCAGTCGGGCGGGCGGTCGGCGACAACCCGGTGGCGGCGCTCATTCCCTGCCACCGTGTGATTCGCAGCACCGGGATCTTCGGCGGCTACAACGGCGGCACGCTGCGCAAGCGGGCGATGCTGGCGACCGAATGGGCCGGTGCCGATCAGGCCGACGCCGCGCGAGGGCATTCGAGCGATCAGTCGAAGTAGTAGCGCAGCCCGCCGGTTATGAAGTTCGACCCGCCGCGGATATCGCTGAACAGGCCCGAAGCACCTG
>CAYQJJ010000329.1:0-2611 GCA_964417745.1 uncultured Wenzhouxiangella sp. | reverse complement strand
AGAATCAGACCTGGATCTGATCAGCCAGCCGGCGACGCAGGCGCGAAAAGGCAGCACCCAGTTCCTCGCGCGCCGGGTGGCGGCCGTGCTCGACGCGGCGGTGGCCGGCAACGATCACCGCATCGATCATACCGGGCTGCTCGGCCATGATGAAACTGTCCAGGCACTGGTCGGGCGACAGGCCGTCCAGCAGTGGATGGCCGGGATCGAGAACGACCAGATCGGCCCGCTGCCCGGGCGCGATGACACCGGCGGGCTGCCCGAGCGCCTCGGCGCCGCCGGCTGCCGCGCGCTGCCACAGCGTACGCCCGACATGAGCGCTGCCGTCGACCAGCACGTTGCGCTGATGCCCGCGCAGGCGCTGACCCCACTCCAGCAGGCGCAGTTCGGAGGCCGCAGTGGTAATCAGGTTGCTGTCCGAACCGACTGCAAACCGTCCTTTGGCCGCGAACCATTCGTCAGCCGCGAACAGACCGTCGCCCAGGTCGGCCTCGGTGGTCGGACACAGGCCAACGACCACGTCAGCGGCAAGCATCCGCTCGCGCTCGGATCGCTCGGCGTGGGTGGCGTGGATCAGGCACCAGCGCCGGTCCAGATCGACTTCGCCGGCCAGCAGCCCGACCGGCCCGATGCCGTGCGCCTCGCGGCAGGCGCTGACTTCGCCGGGCTGCTCGCTGATATGAATGTGGACCGGCAAGTCGGGAAATGCCGAACACAGCTCGGGCAGGTCGCGCGCGTCGACGGCGCGCAGCGAGTGCGGTGCCATGCCGAGGCGAAACAGCGCGTCGCCCTGAACTTCCTGGACCAGGCGCTGAAGCAGGTTCGAGAAGGCGTCGGGTTCGAGCAGAAACGATGCCTGGTGCTCGGCGGCGGGCTGGCGCCCGAAGCCGCCGTAGCGGTACCAGACCGGCAGCAGGGTCAGGCCGCAGCCGGCATGACCGGCCGCGGCGAGCAGCGCGCGCGCCGAATCCAGCGCCTGGCCTCCGCCCAGATGATGCGGATAATGAAACTCGCCGATGCTGGTATACCCGCCCTCGAGCAGCTCGACATAGAGCCAGGCCGCCAGGGTCTCGAGATCGTCGGGCTGGAGCAGCGCGATGGCGCGATACATCTGCTCGCGCCAGGACCAGAAGCTGTCCTCGCCCCGATCGCGCCGGCCGGTGAGCCCGGCAATCAGGCGCTGGTGGGCGTGCGAATGAACGTTGGTCATGCCGGGCAGCACCGGCCCGCCAAGGCGCTCGGCATCAGCGGACGCAGCACCGCTGTCGACGGACTGGATAAAGCCGCTGGCATCAATCGCCAGCACGGTGTCGCGACACCAGCCCTCGGGGGTCAGCGCCCAGGGGCAGAACAGGCGCCGTTCGCTCATGCCGGGCGCCAGTCGGCCAGGCTGGCAACGAACTGCTCCAGCCAGGCCATAAGCGGCCGGGCGCGGGCCGGGTCGAAGACCTGCGGATCATGCTCGTTCATGTAGGCCGCCTGGGCGATTTCGATCTGCAGGGCGTGCACGCCCTGGCTGGGCTGGCCGTAATGGCGGGTGATGTAGCCGCCCTTGAAACGCCCGTCGACCACGGTCGTGAATCCTTCGGCCTGGCTCAGTCGAGCGCGCGCGCGCTCGATGAGATCAGCATCGGCGCTGCGGCCATCGAAGGTTCCGAGATTCAGATCCGGAAGACGGCCCTCGAACAATCGCGGAACCCGGCTGGCGATCGAGTGGACATCGAGCAGGACCGCGAATCCGTGGCGCTTTCTGGTGGCGTCGAGCTCGCTGCGCAGCCGGTCGTGGTAGGGCTGCCAGAACCGCTCGACCCGTTGACGGCGCTCCTCGGCGTCGGGCTCGCGGTCGGCCTGGTAGAGCGCCTCGCCCGAGAAACTCTCGACAGGCACCAGCCCAGTACCCGCACCGGGATAGAGCGGCTGGTCCTCCGGGCTTCGATTGAGATCGACCACGTAGCGCGAGTGGCCCGCCCTCAGCACCCCGGCACCGGCACGCTCGATGCCTTCGACCAGGCGATCGACGTGCCAGTCGGTATCGACCAGCGCCCGCCCCGCCGCGCGCATGCGGTTGGCAATCGAATCGGGGATGTCGGTGCCGGCGTGGGGCACGCTGATCAACAGCGGCGCCGCACCGGCTTCGAAATCGTTACTCATCGACACACTCCAGCATAGGCCAGACAGCAGCGGGCCCGGTCAGTGCCGGGCCCGTGCCTTCGAACAACAAGCAGCGGGGCGATCAGCCGCCGTTGCCGTTGTCACCATTGTCGTCCGGGCAGACCGGAGACGGCGACGTCCCCAGGCTCTCGACGTCGATGCCCCGCACCAGCAGCCGGCCTTCCGGCGAGCCGCTGTCGGTGGTGAAGGTGCAGGTGCCCAGCCTCGGGAAGCCCTCACCCGGCGCTCCGGGCTGACCGCCGCCACAGGCCGCCAGGCCAACCAGGACGCTGGCCGTGGTCTCGCCATCGGCATCGGTGACGCCCGGATTGCTCTGGATCTCGAGAATACCTTCGCCAGCCTCGCACTCGCCGACGATGTTGGCACCCGAGATCGGGTTGTTGCTGCCGTCGAGCAGGGTGAGGTTGATGGTGCGGGTGAAAGTCCCGAGAACCGTGTC
>CAYQJJ010000328.1:0-2615 GCA_964417745.1 uncultured Wenzhouxiangella sp. | reverse complement strand
GGGGGCTTTCGCGACCGAGCAAGCCGGAAGCGTAGCCGTAGCTACGGTGAGGACTTGCGACCGAGTGAAAGGCCGCAGATGCGGGGTCTGGCGTCGTCGCAGTAGGCTGGGTCATGAATACGCTGGGCTCAGTGAAGCAGTACGCTCAGAGCACCCAGGCCGGCAGCCAGACCCAGCACCAGGCTCGACAGGGCGATCAGCTCGCCGGCCAGGCTGCCAAGCAGTGCGAGTTGCTGGCGCATTGACGTCAGCGCCCGGGGGCGTTTGCGGCGGTTCGGAATGGCTTGCTGCATGGGATCTCTCCATCACGTTTCGGTGATGGTGATTACAGCATCGGGGTTTCTCAAAACCTGAGAATCCCGGCCGCATGGACCACCAGGGTCCGGCGGCCGGGCTCACGGTACTCAGGCGGCCTGTTCTACCTTCTTGACCGGGCCGTTGACCAGCGCGTCGCGCGTGGCCTCGACAATCAGTTCGACCTCGGCACTGGTGATTCCGAACGTGGGGGTAAAGCGCAGCGAGTTCTCGCCGCCGTGGATGACGTTGATGCCGTTGAGGCGCAGGTATTCCTCGGTCGATCCTTCGCCGTAGGCCTTGTAGCGGCTGGCGTCGAGTTCGACGGAAAACAGCAGGCCGGTGCCCTGGACACGGGTGATGCGCCCGTCGAGTTCGTCCTTGAGCGCGGAGAAGCGCTCGATGAATTCGCGGCCGCGCTCGACGATGTTGGTACGCAGTTCCGGCGTGATGCTCTTGAGGACGGTGGTGCCGACGTCGAGCGCACGCGGGTTGGTGGTCATGGTGTTGCCGTAGACGCCCTTGCGGTAGAGGCCGGCGGCGCGTTCGTTCATGGCCAGCACCGACAGCGGAAACTGACCGGCGTTGAGCGCCTTGGAGTAGGTTTCCATATCGGGGGCTTCGAGCGATTCAAAACCCGGGTAGTCGACGATCGACAGCACACCCTGGCTGCGCAGGCCCGCCTGGATGGAATCCATCAGCAGCAGGGTGCCGTGCTCGCGGGTCAGTTCGCGCGCTGCCTGGTAGAAGCCCGGATCGAGCGAGGCGCCCGGGTTTCCTTCGCCCATCACCGGCTCGACGAACATTGCCTCGATGAATACTTCGTTGGCATCGGCCCACTCGAACATTTCGCGCAGTTGGGCAATGTTGTTGGGCTCGACGGTCAGCAGCGCGTCGTCATCGCGAAACGAGGCGAGGTGCTGGCGGTAGGTCTTGCGCGAGGAGTCCGAGTAGCGCGCCGGGCGATCGGTGCGGCCGTGGAAACCGCCTGACAGCGACAGACGCTGGATGCTGTAGCCCGCCTTGGGGCCACCCGGGTCGGTCTGGATCTTGGCGTTGATGTCGGCGATGCGACTGGCCACGGTGACGGCTTCGGAGCCGGAATTGACGCACAGGAATCGGTCGAACGGGCAGCCGTCGGCGCGGCGCTGGCCGATTTCTTCGCGCAGGGTGTCGCTGAAACGCAGGTGCGAAAAGTTCGGCGTCATGACGTTGGCCATCACCTGCGGCTGGCTCATCGCCTGCAGGATGGGCTCCGGCGAGTGGCCGAAACCGAGCATGCCGTAGCCGCCCGAGTCGTGCAGCACGGCGCCCTTGGCGGTGATGATCCACGGCCCGCGCCCGGCCAGGGCGACGTAGGGGTTGACGGCATCGTCGGCGTAAAAATTGACGTAGCCGGCCTGCAGCGCGTCCTTGAGTTCGGATTCGTCAGCGCGCACCAGCTCCGGATAGGCATGCTGCCAGCACTCGATCACGCCCAGCGCGTCGTCCACGGCCTGTTCAAGCCGCGGGTCCAGCCCGGCAAATCGTTCGATTATCGGGTCGGACAGGCCGGTGGTCAGCGGTTTTCCGCCGATGTTACGCAGTTGCTGGAGCTTGTTGACGATCGCCATGGACGGTTTCCTCGAAAGACTTTTTCGTTTAACCGTCTATTGTACCAGTGCCCCGTCCCCGGCGGCGTCACCGGGCGTTCAGGGCTGGTGCCTCGCGAGTGCCCATTCGACGTGCTCGCGCACCAGCTCCGAGTCGTGCCGGCGGCGGTCTTTCAAGGCCTCGACGACCGCCGGTGTGGTCGGTGCGTTGCCCAGCGCCACGGCGATATTGCGCAGCCAGCGCTGGTGGCCGATGCGGCGGATCGCCGTGCCTTCGGTACGCTCGAGGAACGTCGCCTCGTCCCAGGCGAACAGGGTGACCAGCTCGGCGCTGTCGAGATCCTTGCGCGGGCTGAAATCATCGACTTCGCTGAAGTGCGCGTAGCGGTTCCAGGGGCAGACCATCTGGCAGTCGTCGCAGCCATAGATGCGGTTGCCCATCGGCTCGCGCAGTTCCTCGGGGATCGAGCCCTTGAGCTCGATGGTCAGGTACGAGATGCAGCGCCGCGCATCGAGCTGGGAGGGGGCGGTGATGGCGGCGGTCGGGCAAATGTCGATACAGCGCCGGCACGAGCCGCAGTGATCGCGCACGGGTTCGTCCGGCGGCAGTTCGAGGTCGGTGTAGATTTCGCCGAGGAAGAACCAGGATCCGGCGTGCCGGTTGAGCAGGTTGGTGTGCTTGCCGATCCAGCCCAGGCCGGCCTTCTCGGCCAGCGGCTTTTCCAGCAC
>CAYQJJ010000327.1:0-2634 GCA_964417745.1 uncultured Wenzhouxiangella sp. | reverse complement strand
CTGACGGCTTGCACTCAGACAGATGACGGCCCTGATCCACTTGGCCCTGCGCGCTGCGGCTGCACCAAGCCCCCCGGGCCCAGCGCCCCAGCCCTTTGGGTTCATTTTTTTGAAACGTCGCCTCGCCTTCGGCATTGGCGTGCCACCAGGCCCTGTCGATTGCTGGGGGGTCAGGCTTTCAGGCGTTTGGCAATACGGTCCGTGGCCTCGACCAGTTCGCGGGTGGTGCCGGGTTCGCCGGCGGAGTGGCCGGCGTCGTCGACCCAGCGCATTTCCGAGTCCGGCCAGGCGCGGTGCAGGGCCCAGGCCTGGTCGGGGGCGCAGATCATGTCGTAGCGGCCGTGCACGATCACGCCCGGAATGCCGCCCAGGCGGTCGGCCTGGTCGAGAATCTGGTTGGGGGTCATGAACAGGCGGTTGACGAAATAATGCGTGCAGATGCGCGCGAAATGCCAGGCGGTTTCGGGCTCGAGGAACGACTCGACCAGGCCCGGATTCGGCCTGAGCGTCGCGCAGCGGCCCTCGAAGCGGGCCCATTCGGTCGCGGCCTTGCGAGCCAGGTCGGGGTCATCACCATTGATGCGCCGGTAGTAGGCCAGCGGCAGGTCGTCGCGCTCGTCTTCGGGAATCAGCGCCTGCAGATCCTCCCAGTATTCGGGAAACACCCGGCGCGTGCCGTGGCCGTAGAGCCAGTCAAAATCCGCTTCGCGATTGAGGAAGATGCCGCGCAGGATCAGCGCCAGCGATCGCTCGGGATGCGCCTGGGCGTACAGCAGTGCCAGCGTCGAGCCCCAGGAGCCGCCGAACAGCACCCAGCGGTCGATGCCCAGGTGTGCGCGAATACGCTCGAGGTCGGCGATCAGGTGCTCGGTGTCGTTGTCGGCGGTCTCGGCATGCGGCGTGGACTGGCCGGCACCGCGCTGGTCGAACAGCACGATGCGATAGCGTTCGGGGTCGAAAAAGCGCCGGTTGTCCGGACTGATGCCGCCCCCGGGGCCACCGTGGATGAACACCACGGGGATGCCGTCGGGGTTGCCGCAGTCTTCCAGGTAGAGATGGTGGCCGTCGCCCACATCCAGCCATTGCCGGGTGCGCGGTTCGAGTTCGGGATAGAGGTCGCTCATGAGCAAGTCGTCCGGATTGATGGTTGCGGGAAGGTGGGCGTCCGTCTCAGGGCGCCTGGAGCGTGTTGGCGATCTCGCAGATGTGTTCGATGCCGTCGATGATGCGCGGGGTCGGGCGGACCAGCAGTTCGGGCTCGACGCGGTGCATGCGGGTCTCTTTCTCGTCGACCAGTCCCGAGGCTTGCCAGCGCTGCAGCGGGTCGGCGTCATTGTTTTCGAAGCTCCCGATAATCAGGTCCGGGCTGGCCGAGACCACCGCTTCGAAATCGACCACCGCGGCCTCGGTATCAAGGCCGGCAAAAATGTTTTCGAGTCCGCAGCGGTTGAAGACCTCGTTGATCACGTGGCGGCCGCCGAGGGTGTAGAGCGGGCGCGCCGAGACCTGGTAAAAGACCCGACCCCGGGTCGATTCCGGCGGCTCGAAGGTGGCCAGGCGGTCGCGAAAGTCAGCTGCTGCACGCTGCCCGACCTCGGGGCTGCCGAGCACTTCGCCCAGGGTTTCCAGGCCCACGGCGATGTCATCGAGGCTGCGCGATTCGATCCATTCGATCTCGATACCCAGATCGGCGATACGCGCCACCGCGCCTTCCGGCGTGCCGCCGCGCCAGGCCAGCGCCAGGTCGGGCTCGAGCTGCATGATGCGTTCGAGGTCGAACCGAAAGGCATCGCCGATCGAGGGCAGTTCGGACGCTTCCGGGGGATAGTCGCTCCAGTCGACCACCCCGACCAGGGTCTCGCCCCCACCGGCGGCGTAGGCCAGCTCGGTCAGGTGCGGCGCCATCGCGATGACCCGGAGTTCGTCCTCGGCAGCAAGCGTCGTGGAAAACAGCAGCGCCAGCGAGCAAAACGCCGGGACCCAGCTCGAGCTCCCCGGAAACCGGAAACCGGAAACCGGAAACCGTCGAAACTCAAAGTTGATACGCATAAGCCAGGGTCGCTGTGAGAATGAGCCAGAGCAGCAGCATCAGCGGCAGGCCGACGCGGACGAAATCATTGAACTTGTAGCCGCCGGCGTTCATCACCAGCAGATTGGTCTGATAGGCCATGGGAGTGGCGAAGCTCAGGTTGGCGCCGAACAGGACCGCGAGCACGAACGGCTCGGCCGGCAGCATCAGCTGCTGGGCGATGCTGATGGCAATCGGCGTTCCGATGACCGCCGCGGCGTTGTTGGAGACCACGTTGGTCAGCGCTGCCATGGCCAGCATGAGCCCGCCGAGAATCACGAACGAGGGCACCCCGAAGCTGATGGTCAGGAAAACCTGGGCGAGCCAGTCGGCAGCCCCGGTGCGCATCAGGGCGGTGCCCAGCGCCAGACTGGCGACGATGATCATGATGACCTGGATCGACAGCGCACTCATCGCCTCCTGCCAGGTCAGGCAGCGGGTAACAAGCAGCGCGAGCACGCCGGCCACGGCGCTCACGGCGATCGGCAGGATGCCCAGCGCGGCGATGGTGACCACGCTGACCATGATGGCCAGTGCAATCGGCGCCTTCGCGGTCTTGGGCAGAT
>CAYQJJ010000326.1:0-2634 GCA_964417745.1 uncultured Wenzhouxiangella sp. | reverse complement strand
CGCCGGTTCCAGTATCATCGCGCGATTCGACGAGCCGGAGCGTCCCAGACCACCATGACTTCTACTTCCCCGACCTGGCTGCAGGTCCAGGTCCGCGTCGAGGCCGAGCACGCCGATGCCGCCGAAAGCACGCTGTTCGATGCCGGCGCCAGCGCGGTCACGCTGCTCGACGCCGAGGATCACCCGGTGCACGAACCGGCGCCAGGCGAAATCCCGCTGTGGCCGGATGTCATCGTCCAGGGCCTGTTCGAGGCCGATCCGGAACGCGACGCGATCGTGCGCGCCCTGATCGCCGCCGGGCTGGTCGACAACCCGACTGCCATCAGCTTCGAGCCGCTGGCCGACCAGGACTGGGAGCGCGCCTGGATGGACGACTACCAGCCGATTCGTTTCGGCGAGAGCCTGTGGATCTGTCCCAGCCATGTCGAGCCCGATCCGGACTGGCCGCTGGTGATCCGGCTCGACCCGGGCCTGGCCTTCGGCAGCGGCACGCATCCGACCACCGCGATGTGTCTGGAGTGGGTCGATCGCAACCCTGTCGAAGGCCAGACGGTGGTCGACTACGGCTGCGGCTCGGGTGTACTCGCCATTGCCTGCGCGCTCAAGGGTGCACAGGAGGTGGTGGCGATCGACCACGACCCGCAGGCGTTGGTGGCCACGCTCGACAATGCCGAGCGCAACGGCGTCGGCGAGCGCATCGAACGCCTGCGCCCGGAGGACTTCCAGCCCGGGTCGGCGCAGCTGGTGCTGGCCAACATCCTGGCCGGTCCGCTGGTCGAACTGGCCGACACCCTGGTGGGCTGCTGCCAGCCGGGCGGGTCGCTGGTGCTATCGGGCATCCTGGCCGAGCAGGCCGACGGCGTGATCGCGGCCTACAGCGAGACCTGCACCCTCGTCGACCAGGCCCGCAGCGGCGACTGGGTGCGCCTGGACTGGAAAAAAACTTCCTGATTGCGTAGCCGGGCTTGACCGGGCGAATTCAGCCAAGCGAGTCCGGCGGCGGGCCGTAGCGGTCCGGGTCCTGTTCCCAGAGCCCGCGGATGTGGGTGAGGTAAAGGTCGGCGTCGGGGTGGCCGGCCAGCGGCGCGAGTTTTTCGAGCGCTGCGAGCGGGTGCAGGTCGCCGTAGATGACCCGGATACAATCGAGAAACAGCTGGCCGAACAGCGGCGTGTAGGCGATCTCCGAACGGATCTCGGCCAGCCGCAGCCGGTGGCGCTCGCGGCTTGAGGCATCGAGGCCGTTGCCGACCACCAGTTGCAGCCACGGCGAATCGCGGAAACAGGCCAACGGGTCAAGGCCGGCGCGGGTGGCATATAGCTCGAACTCCTCGGCCACGCAGAACTGGTTGCGCGCCACATCCTTGCGCGTGGCGTGGTCGCTGCGAGCCCAGAATTCGACCTCGTACATCCAGCGCTGCCAGCCCACCGGGTCGGCCAGGTTCCAGGTCTCGACATAGGCCAGGCCGCCGGGCTTGAGCACCCGGGCCAGCTCGCGCAGGTAGAGGAACAGATCCTCCTTGTCCATGTGGCAGAGCACGGCGATGCAATAGGCCTTGTCGACGCTGTCGCTGTCGATCATCGCCAGGCTGGTGCGGTCGAGCACCTCGAGGCGGATGTTGTCGTGCCCGCTCATGCGACGCCCGGCCGAGGCGATCATGTTCGGCGAGATATCGACGCCGATCCACTGCCGGCAGCGATCGATCAGCTCGCGCCCGACCCGGCCCGCGCCGCAGCCAAGATCGAGCACGACATCGTTGCGGTCCAGTTCGACCGCGCTGGCGACCATGTCGGCCGCGCGCCGGCCGGTGGCCCGGGCCACGCTCTCCGAGCCGCTGTTGTCGACCGCCTCGAGGGCGGCCAGGTCGTCGGCCGATCGGCGGTCCCAGACCGCCCGGTAATTCTTGTCCGTCATGATGATTCGGGTTCCTGAAGTCGGCCGGGCAAGGGGAATTCCGGCAAACCCGAAAGTGTACCCCAACGTCGCACTATAATCCGGCCTGACCCCTGCCTTGCCGGAGCCCGATCACCTTGTCTGTGACCATCTCGCGTTTTGACGCCTCGCCCAACCCGGTCTGCGATTTCGAGCTGACCGACGCCATGCTGTTCGACCTCGATGCCGAACTCATCGTAGACGCGCCCGACGGTGCGCGCGAGCAGTATTTTCTGCGCCAGGCCGGTATCGATGTGTCGTGGCTGCCGGCGGGCCACTACCGTCTCGAACCCGTTCAAAGCCCCGACTGGCCCGAAGGCGCAACGCTCACACTGATTCTGCGCGACCGGGCCAACGGCACGCCGGGCGAGCGTGCCCGCGCGCAGACCAGGCTGCAGGGCCGGCCCGAGACCAGCGCGACCTGGCGGCTGGCCTCGCTGGCCGGCACCGCCGACATCAACAGCCTGAGCTGGGCGCGGGCCGACGGCAACTGGTTCTACCGCCATTTCGATCACGCCGCGCGCACCATCATTCACCTGTTCCTGCGCGAGGACGAGCGCCTGCGCGGCCGGGTGCTCGATGTCGGCTGCGGCGACGGCATCACCGACCTCGGCGTGGCCCTGCGCGTCGAGCCCGAACAGCTCGTCGGCATCGACCCGTTCCGCGGCTACGAGCGCCTGCCCGAAATCTGTCGCCAGGCGAAT
>CAYQJJ010000325.1:0-2639 GCA_964417745.1 uncultured Wenzhouxiangella sp. | reverse complement strand
CCAGAACCCGATCCCGCGCAATTGAACCGGGACAACGCCTGTCCCGGTTCTCCTCCGAATACTCACGCCGGTGTCGGTCAGGACGCGGGTTCAGCCCTCCCCGGCCAATGGCACTGAACCCGAACGGGTCTACCGACAACCATGCCGAAAGTCGGTGTCACTTTCGTCACTTGGCAAGGTGGAGCGCAGGGTGTTTCCATGGTTTGCAACACGGAATCACCCTCGAGAAACCATTCGGAGGACAACATGCCATTTCGGAAACCTTCCCTTACTGCCGCAATCTTTCTGGCCGGGGTGTTTTCGGCCGCTTCGGTCGGTGCCGGGCAGGCGCTTCAACCCGAGCATTTCATCGACTATTCCGAGATCCGCTCGGTGTATCTCTCGCCGGACGGTGAAAGGATCATCGCGAGCACCCGCCGGGCCGATCCGGTATCGAACGAGACAATCGGGCGCTACTGGTTGATTGACTCGCACGGCGATCAATCACCGCGTGAGCTGGAGCTCCCTGAGGGGGCCCGTTCGCTGGCCTGGCACCCGGATGGTGAGCGGCTTGCCCTGCTCGCCCCGGCCGACAACGGCAACCAGGTTCATCTGGGACGCCCCGGCAGCCAGGAATTTGAAGCCATTACCGAGGTCTCGGGTGGCATTCGTGCCTTTGAGCTGGGTCCGGAAGGCCGGATGCTCGCCTTTACCACGACGCATTCGACTCCTGCCGATCACTCGGGCGAGCGTTCCGAACGACGAGGCGTGAATATCGACATGGCGCATTTCGGCATGATCCACCTGTTGTCCGGGCGCCTGGAACAGCAGGCCGCTGGCGAGCGCAAGACGCAGCTTCATCTCATGCGTCTCGACGACGGGGAAGCCCGCACCATCGCCGAGGATCATTCCGTGACCGGCTTTGCCTTCTCACCGGACGGTAACCGCCTCGCATTGAGCGCCATCGAAGGGCCACAACGCGCGGGCGGGAGACCCCACCAGGGTGCCGATCTGCTGGTCCATGACCGTGAAAACCAATCGCTCGAAACGCTGGCCGAGGGCCAGGGCGGCAAGGACGACAGCATGTTTCGCGGCCGGGTCAGCCATCGCTCGCCGTTCTGGTCGCCGTCGGGAGATCGACTCGGCTATATTCGCACCGATCACAGCCGGGGCCTGGCGGCGGTCTCGGCGCTCGGAATTCATGACTTCGACACGGGTGATGCGCGGTTGGTGACCGATGCGACCGAGACCGAGCTGGGCGCTTCGGGCATTGCCTGGCACCAGGACGATCGCATTCTGATCGAGCGCACCAATCGGGCCCGTCGCGGGCTGTATTCCCTGGCGCTCGATGACGGCTCGCTCGATCCGGTGCGCGCCTCGCTGGAGACGTTCGAATCCTTTTCCTTCTCCGACAGCGGCGAGCGGGCCGCCTGGGTGGAACAGGCAACCACCCGTCCGCCGGAAATCTTTTTCGGCGACCCGATCGAGGACACAGCCCGACAGTTGACCGAGTTCAATTCCGAACATGCGGCTCGGCCGCTCAACGAGATCGAGCAGGTGAGCTGGCGCTCCGAAGACGGCCAGGAGGTGTTCGGCTGGCTGCTGCAACCCAGCCAGGCCAGCGCGGAAGATCCAGCACCGCTGGTGACCATGCTTGCCGGCGGCCCGAGCTTTGTCATTGCCAATCGCTACCGCCTCTATCCCCGCCCCGTTTGGCCGTATCCGTTGCAGGTCATGGTTGATCGCGGCTACGCCGTTCTCATCGTCCATTATCGGGGGACATCCTCGTTCGGCCCCGATTTCCGGATGTTTTCGCCGGGCGAGAATGATGTGGCCGATGTGCATGCTGGCGTGCGATCGGTCGGTCAGCGCGATCGAATCGATGCCGACCGGCTCGGCATCATGGGGCATAGCCACGGTGCCTGGCTGGGGCCGATGGCCGCCGACGGCGGCCCGGAATTCCGGGCGGCTTCGTTCGCCGAGGGACTCGGCAACTTCCTGAGCGTCTATCTCGCCCTCGATGGCCAGCGCAATATCGACCTGCACGAACCCGGTCTGGGCGGAACCCCGTGGGAAAATCCGCAGCGGTATCTGGACGTCTCGCCGGCTTTCCAGTCACAGCTCATCGAAAATACGCCCACCCTGATCGAGGCTGGTGAGCAGGCCTCCTCCTTCGAGGCCATGCAACTGGCCAAGGCATTCTGGCGCCACGATACGCCACACGAGTTGGTGATCTATCCGGATACCGGACACAATATCCGCGAGCCGGAAGTGATGCTCGAGTCCATGCAACGCAACCTGGAGTGGTTCGAGACCTGGTTGCCGGTCGATTGAGAATAGTAAGGAGGTCGCTAGCAGATCACTAGTCGGCAGACATTTGGGCGTCAGCATCCGTGGACTGCGATTGTCATGGGAGTCCCGGTCGCCCCGATTGTCCACCCAGGTGACCTGAGCACCGAAGTTTTGATCACGGTCGTAGCGGGCGGCCCGAACCGCCCAGCCGGGGCGACCGACGAGATCGAGTGGAGGCCCCGTCGGGCTCGAGCGAGAAAGCCGATGGAAGGAGCAGTGTTTCATCTTCTGAGGGCCCTGCATGTCCCCGAGAAACGTCGCTGATAAATGTTCCTGTTTCACGGGACGAGGACTCTCACACTTTACAG
>CAYQJJ010000324.1:0-2644 GCA_964417745.1 uncultured Wenzhouxiangella sp. | reverse complement strand
TTATTTTCCCTGCTATTTTCTGTACGGTGATGATGGTTATCATAATGTCGATCGTGGTGACTCCGTTCGGCGTTCTCGCGGCAATCTATCTTCGCGAATACGCCAAACAGGGGCCGGTTACAAGGATCGTGAGAATTTCGGTGAATAATCTGGCCGGGGTTCCGTCGATTGTCTTTGGTGTGTTCGGCCTTGGATTTTTCGTGTACTTTCTCGGCGGCAACATCGATCAGTTGTTCTACCCGGAGGCACTGCCGGCACCGACCTTTGGTGCGCCGGGACTGATCTGGGCCTCGCTGACACTGGCCCTGCTGACTCTGCCGGTGGTTATCGTGTCGACCGAAGAAGGTCTGTCACGCATTCCCAAGGCCATGCGCGAAGGGTCCCTGGCCTTGGGTGCCACCAAGGCTGAAACGCTATGGAAGATTATCGTTCCTGTCAGTACGCCGGCCATGATGACCGGGCTGATTCTCGCTGTCGCCCGGGCCGCTGGCGAAGTGGCGCCGCTGATGCTGGTCGGCGTGGTCAAGCTGGCACCGAATCTGCCGGTCGACGGGCAGTTTCCGTATGTTCATCTCGAACGGCGCATCATGCATCTGGGTTTTCACATTTATGATGTCGGCTTCCAGAGCCCCAACGTCGAGGCCGGGCGCCCGCTGGTTTACGCGACGGCACTGGTGCTGGTGATGCTGATTCTTGTGCTCAATCTGACGGCAATCGCGATTCGAAATCGTCTCAGAGAGCGCTACAAGAGCGAGAGTGACTGATCTTGCTCGAAAGTGCCTCCCGGAACCGGGTAGGGCTGGAAGATTTTTCAATGATGCACGGGGTCTCGGTGCCCCGTCCAATCCAAGCAGGTAATGGAATGAATGAGCAATCCGGGCCAACCGCCCCTTCGATGACAGCGAGCCTGGGCAACGCGAGTACGCGAAAGCAGCTCAATCTCCGCCACGAGGATATTGCACTCGAGGTGCGCGACCTGGACCTTTACTACGGACAGGCACAGGCGCTCAAGGGGATTTCCATGGACGTCGCGCGGCGTCGGGTGACAGCTTTCATCGGTCCGAGTGGCTGTGGCAAGTCGACGCTGTTGCGCTGCTTCAATCGCATGAATGACCTGGTCGATATCTGTCGCATCGATGGCTCGATTCGTATCGATGGCGAGGACATCTATGATCCCTCGGTCGATGTGTCGGAGCTGCGCCGCAAGGTCGGGATGGTGTTTCAGAAACCGAATCCCTTCCCCAAGTCGATTTACGAAAACATCGCCTACGGCCTTCGGCTCCAGGGAGTGAAGAACCGGCGTCGTCTCGACGAAGTGGTTGAAAACTCGCTGCGCCGCGCGGCGCTGTGGGACGAGGTAAAGGATCGTCTCAACGATAACGCCTTCGGGCTGTCAGGCGGGCAGCAGCAGCGCCTGGTGATTGCGCGGGCGATTGCCATCGAGCCGGAGGTCATCCTGCTCGATGAGCCGTGTTCGGCGCTGGATCCGATATCGACGGCCAAGGTCGAAGAGCTGATCATCGACCTCAAGGAGAGCTACACGATCGTGATTGTTACTCATAACATGCAGCAGGCAGCGCGTGTTTCGGACTTCACTGCCTACATGTACCTGGGTGAAGTCATCGAGTATGACGATACGGCGAAGCTGTTCACCAACCCGGCCCGCAAGGCCACGGAAGACTACATTACCGGCCGCTACGGCTGATGCCTGGCTGACGACTGCACGGAAACCTGACCACTGCGAGGCCTGATTTCATGGAAAAGCATTTCGATCAACACATTTCCCGCCAGTTCAATCAGGAGCTGGAAAATTTGCGCGGTGAGGTCATGTCCATGGGCGGCGTGGCCGAGGATATGGTCAGCAACGCCATTTCAGCCGTTATTTCGGGAGATACCGGAATGGCCGAACGGGTGATCGAGGACGATGATCGCGTCAACGCGATGGAAAAGGACATTGATGAGCAGTGCAGCATGATCCTGGCGCGTCGGCAACCGACCGCCAGCGATCTGCGGCTGGTGATTGCCATCATCAAGGCGGTCAACGATCTCGAGCGAGTCGGCGACGAGGCCGAGAAGATCGCCAAGATGGCCATCCGGCTGGCCGAGCACGATCGCCCCCGCGGAAACTACCGGGAAATCGAGCAGATGGGCAAGACCGTTCGCGCCATGCTGCACAACGCGCTGGATGGCTTCGTGCGCATGGTTCCCGAAGTTGCGGTGTCACTGATGCACGAAGACGAAAAGGTCGATGCCGAGTACGAGGCGCTGCTGCGACAGTACTACACCTACCTGGCCGAGGAGCCGCGCAATACCCGCCGGGTGATCGACTGCATCTGGATTGCCCGCTCGCTGGAGCGCATCGGCGACCACGCCAAGAATATCGGCGAGTACATCGTCTACCTGGTCGAG
This sequence comes from uncultured Wenzhouxiangella sp., assembly GCA_964417745.1. Lineage (GTDB taxonomy): Bacteria > Pseudomonadota > Gammaproteobacteria > Xanthomonadales > Wenzhouxiangellaceae > Wenzhouxiangella. Next base: position 235 of record CAYQJJ010000324.1, on the reverse strand, counting down.
GGCAAGGACCTGCGCCACGCCAGTACCGCCGAGCTGGAGCGCACGATTCTCGACGAGGGCAAGTCCTGAAATCCCGGGGCGGGCCCACGGGCCTGTCCCGGATTCCTTTGGCAACGTTCCGGTCGGCTCAGCCCAGCGTATTCATGACCCGGCCGTAGCGAGACGGCGCCAGGCCCCGCGGATGGGGGCTTTCGCGACCGAGCAAGCCGGAAGCGTAGCCGTAGCTACGGTGAGG
>CAYQJJ010000323.1:0-2695 GCA_964417745.1 uncultured Wenzhouxiangella sp. | reverse complement strand
GAACCCGGAACCCGGAACCCGGAACCCGGAACCCGTAAACCGGAACCCGTAAACCGGAACCCGAACGCCGCGCCGAGCCGCAGAGAAGGAAAGCGTGGCATTTCCCTTCGCGCCTTGGCGTCCTGGTGAGAGCCAACCTTCCACTCTGTAAACTTTTGTGGATTTGATTTAGTATACGGCGACTTTTGGTTGTGGAGTTTGCCGTGCTGTTTGTTCGTTTGCTCAGGGCCATGCCCTGTCTGGTCCTGTTGCTGCTGGCCGGGCCGGTCGTTGCCGAGGTTCCGGTCGATTTCGACGCGCTGGTGGTCAGCGGGGCCTCGCTGGCTCCGGAAGAGCGGCCGAACTTTCAAAGCGTGAGCGTGATCGACCGCGAGCAGATCGAGCGCACGCCGGCGGCCAGCCTGGCCGACCTGCTGGCACTCAGCGCCGGGGTCGACGTGCGCCGGCGGGGCGGCTCGAATGTGCAGGCCGACATCGGGATTCGCGGTACCGGCTACGAGCAGACCCTGATTCTCATCGACGGCGTGCCGTTCCAGAACGCCCAGACCGGCCACCACCACATGAACCTGCCGGTCGCCCTGGCACACATCGAGCGTATCGAGATTCTGCGCGGACCCGGCTTGCTGCGTTTCGGCAGCCGCGGCACGGGAGGGGCCATCAATATCGTCACCCGCGCCCCTCGCGGCCCGGAAGCCGGGGTCGAGGCCCGTATCGGCGACCATCGCTATCGGGGCCTGGCCGCCCAGGGCGGTACCGCAGGCACGGATGTCGCGCACCTGCTGTCGGTCGAGCACGAGCGCTCGGACGGCTTCGAGCCCGACGAGCCGACCGATTTCGATATTCGCCGCGCTTTTTACAGCGGTCGCTACCGCGCCGGCGAGAGTCGCTGGATCTGGGGGCTGGGCGCCGATGATCGCGACTTTGGCGCCTGGAAGTTCTACACCGCTGATTTTCCCGACCAGCGCGAGCGCACCGAGGCCCGCCTGGCCTACCTGACCGGTCAGCTCGAGGTTGGCGGCTGGCAGCTCCAGCCACGGCTTTCGGTCTATCGGCACGACGATGAATTCCGCACCCGGGTCGGCGAGGCGCTGTTTGTCAACGAGCACGAGACCAGCAGCCAGGATCTCGGTCTGGTGGCGCGCACCGACTGGCGCCAGGGCACCACCGAGCTCGGGGTCGATGCCCAGCGCCAGCGTATCGACTCCAACGCCCTGGGTCGCCAGCGGCGCGAGCAGGGCGGTGTCTGGCTGAGTCACCGACGCGCCATCGGCGAGCGGGTCGAGCTGGCCGGTGGTCTGTCGCGCATTCATGACAGCGAGTTCGGTGGTGCCTGGTTGCCGAACGCGGCGCTGCACTATCGACCGGCCGAAGCGTGGACGGCTTTCGCCACCGTTGGCCGGTCGAGCCGGCCGCCGTCATATACCGAGCGATTCCTCCAGACCGGCGGCAATGTCGGCGACCCCGACCTGGGCGCCGAGCGCGCGCTACAGCGTGAGCTGGGGTTTTCCTGGCAGGGTCATGGCCAGCGCCTGTCGGGTGCGCTGTTCCAGCGGCGCATCAGCCAGGCCATCGACTGGCGCCGCCCGCCCGGCGATACCACCTGGCGGGCAGCGGCCTTCGACAGCCAGCGCAGCAGCGGGGCAGAGCTGGAGTGGGGCTGGCGTCCGTCCAGTCCGGGTCGCCTCGTGCGCCTCGATGCCGCGTTGACCGTGCTCGATGCCTCGATCGACGATCGCGGCCAGGAGATCAAGTACGCTCTCGACTACCCGCGCTACAGTCTGAACCTGGCCGGCCGGCTGGCACTGCCGGCCGGCTTCGAGCTCGATCTGAGCGCCCGCCACGTCCGCCGCAGCGGGGGCGAGAATGCCTGGCTGGTGGCCGGCCGGCTGCTGCGGCCGGTCGGCAATTTCGAACTGATGGTCGAGGGGAACAACCTGCTCGACGAGACCATCACCGAGGCCGGCTTCGCGCCGCTGCCCGGGCGCTGGCTGTTCGCGGGCGTGCGCTGGCGCATGTGACCCGGCGGTCGGGCGACTTCGCCACGCGTCCGGAGCCCGACCGGCCACCCCATCGGCTCGGCCGAGGGTCGGGCTACAAGGCGCATCATTCCTTACGCAATACCAGTCTGCTGATTAGTCATTTCGTTAGTATCAGCCCATGAATCGATTACTCGTCCATAAAACCCGGCCACGCGTCCGGGAGTCAGCAATGAGCCATCGCACCCGTTCCCTTGTTGGGTTGGTTCTGCTCTGGGCAGGGCTTGGCCCGAGCCTGTCGGCCGGGTCCGACGATTCGTTGCTGCTGCGTGACGCCGAGACCGGCGCCGGGCTTTCCGGGGAAGTCACCTATGTCGCGCTCGAACGGGTCCGGATTCCGGTTGCTGCCGACATTGAAAGGCTGCTCGAAGATTCGGCGGATGTGCAAAGCCGGGCCGTCGACGGCCGTGTCGAGCTGGCGGTCGAGCAACCGCTGGCCGCGCGCTTCGAGGTGCCCGGATACCGGCCGCTGCATACCGTGCTGCGCCCGTCCGGGAAAATCAGAACCCGCACTTTCTGGCTGAATCCTCAGACCGCAAATCCGCTGGCGACCGACGGGCCGCCGACGTTGCTGGGCACCCTCCGCGACAGCCAGGATCTGAGCCCGGTGGCCGGAGCGAGGGTGGGCGTGCCCGAGTTCGGTCTCGAGGTTCGATCCG
>CAYQJJ010000322.1:0-2700 GCA_964417745.1 uncultured Wenzhouxiangella sp. | reverse complement strand
TGCTTTGCCGTGTCGGTATATGCGTATTCAGTCATGTCGAATCATTTCCACGTCGTCCTGTACGTGGATCCGATCGCCGTTCAGGATTTGTCCGATGACGAAGTGGCCAGTCGCTGGCTGACCGCCTTCCCTGGCCAACTGAAGCACGATACCAGTGCTGAGAACACAGCGCGAAAGACGCTGGCCATCACCGGCAACCCCGAGCGGGTTGCCGAGCTGAGAAAACGCCTTGGGAGCCTGAGCTGGTTCATGAAAGCGCTTAACGAACCGATTGCACGGCGCGCCAACCGCGAGGATAACTGCAAGGGCAAATTCTGGGAGAGCCGCTTCAAGTGTCAGGCGCTGCTGGAAGAACATGCGGTCTTGTCGTGCTTGACCTACGTCGACCTCAACCCGGCGCGTGCAGCCATGTGTGACACCTTGGCCGAATCCGACCACACTACCATCCAGCGCCGGCTGCGTGAGCGCGATGGCCTGATCAACAAGTCCAAGTGGCGCCGCTCAATGCTGGACCGACCGCTCAAACCGGTCGCCGGCCTGGATGGCGAGTCGCTGCTGGCCATGTCCGAGAGCAGCTACATTGAACTGGTCCAATGGACCGGCGAGCAGGCACGTTCGGACAAGCGAGGCAAGCTCAAGTCACTGACCGACGGCAATCGGGCCGCTCCAGCCGATATCTGGCAAATCGCCAACCATCCAAAAGAATGGGTCCGCCAGGTCCAGGGCACAGAAAGTGTCTATTACCGTGCTATCGGCTCAGCGGAAGCGCTCATGACAAAGGCCGACGAACTCGGCCAGGTGTGGATGAAAGGTGTAGCTAGCGAAATAGCCAGAAAGATCCTGCGCGAACGACCTACCTGACGCTTCAACTCAATCTGGAACTGACCTGAACCGGCACTGCCGGGTGTTGGCATGCCCGGGGTTCGGGGGTTTCGGTGTTTTGGTATGGTGCGGGCGCCTGATGCAGCGAAATTCAGGCCGAGGAAGGGAGAGAGCGCGTTGGTGAGCCGTGATTTTGGCTGGGCGCGGGCTCGTCGAGGCAGGTCAAATAATGTGTGTCCTGGATTCACTGGATTCAGCCGCTGGGTTTTGTGCTGGCGGTAGCCGGGTTGATTCGGGTCGAGTCGCCGCTGTGGTTTACCCTGTCGGCAGCGTTGCTGCCGCTGTTCGTCGTGCTGCTGCTCTTCCTGGGTGCCGTTTCGCCGGTATAGTCGGGTCGGTTTGTCCCGGCGGGCCGGTTTCCGTGCCGGTACGTGGTGTCTGAATGTCGGGGCTGTTGTCCGTGTCGAGGAGAGTCTGTTGTGATGTCTGATAAGCCCATCGAGCGTTTGATCGCGATCATGGCCCGCCTGCGCGACCCGGAGACAGGGTGTCCCTGGGATGTCGAGCAGGATTTTCGTTCGATTGCGCCGTATACGATCGAGGAGGCCCACGAGGTGGCCGAGGCGATCGAGGAGGGTGATCTCGACGCGCTGCGCGATGAGCTGGGTGATCTGCTTTTCCAGGTGGTCTTTCACGCGCGCATGGCCGAGGAGCAGGGCGCGTTCGGTTTCGACGAGGTGGCCACGGCGGTGGCCGACAAGATGGTGCGGCGGCATCCGCATGTGTTCGGTGATGCCGAGATCGGCTCGGCCGAGGCGCAGACGGCGAGCTGGGAGGCGATCAAGGCCGCCGAGCGCGCCGGGCGTGGCGAGGCCGATGGCAGCGCGCTGGCCGGGGTTTCGCGTGGGCTGCCGGCCTTGCGCCGGGCGGTCAAGCTGCAAAAGCGTGCCGCCCGGGTCGGCTTTGACTGGCCGGGTGTGGCGGAAGTGTTTGCCAAGCTGCGCGAGGAGGCCGGTGAGCTCGAGGGCGCGATTGCCGAGGGCGGGCACGATTCGATCGAGGACGAGCTTGGCGACCTGTTGTTCGTGGTAACCAACCTGGCGCGCAAGCTCGAGGTCGACCCCGGTGGTGCGCTGCGGCGCTCTAACCGCAAGTTCGAGGACCGTTTCCGCGCCATGGAAGCACTGGCCGGCGCCGAATCCGATGGCTTCGAGACGCTGACGCTCGAGGAGCAGGAGGCGCTGTGGCAGCGCGTCAAGGGCGTGGAGTCGGGTGACTGATCGATCGACGCGCGCTCCGGGCCGCCTTGTTCAGCGGTTCTCTTGTACTCCGGGCGCGGTGCCGCAACAATAGAGCCCATGTTTTCATCAACACGATTCTTTCCGAGCGTTCTGGGTGCCCTGACTGGTCTGTTCGTGTTCGCGGCGGGCGATGTCCGTGCCGGCAACGGGGCAGACGGCATCGAGCACGTCGAGGGCGTGGTCGAGCAGGTCAAGCGCATCGATACCACGCCGCTCGGCGGCGGCAACCTGCTGATCGTCGCGCTCACCGATGGCCGGCAGTTCCAGGTCCGCGACCGCGAGCAGATCGCGGCCGGCTCCGGGGTCGAGGTCGAGATTCTCGCCCGGCCGTCGGCCGATGACGAGTTGCCGCGGGCCTGCCGGGTGCGCGTGCTGGCCATGCCGGTCGAGATCGACGGCGAGGAAGTCCGCCAGCGTGCCGAGCGGCCGTTCGAGGTCTACCGGAGCGACGATCCGGCCTGCGAACCCGATTCGAGCGCCCAATAAGCCGCTCGGCGTTGAGCAGCAGCCCGGGTTTCGGGTCTCATTGCCGGCTTGACTGATGCCGGGCCGTTAGCTCAATGGTAGAGCAGTAGGC
>CAYQJJ010000321.1:0-2752 GCA_964417745.1 uncultured Wenzhouxiangella sp. | reverse complement strand
CATCGATACGGTGACGGAAAGCGACGTCGACCAGCGGCCCGTTGAGCACCAGCCGGCGCCCGGGGTTGATCGGATCGTCTTTCGGCGAGGGGTCGGCGAAGCCGACAATACGCACACCGGGCAATTCGTCCTCGAAATGACGAGTCCCCAGCAGTTCGGCCGCGCGGCCACCGTTGCCGAGAAACAGCACGCGCCTGCGCATGCGGCGCCCGTCGATCAGGGGCGAGAACGACAGCCGGGTGACGATCAGGCTGCCAAAGGCGAGCAACAGGCTCAGCGCCAGTACGCCGCGCCCGAGTTCGACGGCCGGCAGCAGAAAGTAGATCACCATCAAGACCACACTGGCGCTGGCGATCGCGAGCACCAGACGAGTCAGCGTTCCGACCACCACGCCTTTCAGGAGCCGCCCGTGGCGCTGATAAAGGCCAAGCGCTGCGAGGCTGATCCAGATCACGATGGCAAACACCGCGGCCTGGGCCAGTGGCAGGGGCAGGGCTTCGGCGACCGCGGTGCTGTCGCCGGCAAAGCGCAGCCGTGCGGCGAGCAAGGGGGCCAGAAACAGCAGCGTCGCCTCGACGGCGGCCAGGAGCGCAAACAGGCGCAGGCTTTGCTGGCGCAACAGCCGGCTCATCAGCCCGGCGCGCATCTGACCCCGGGTTGCCAGAGTGGCCGACGAGGCGAAGTTTCCGGCGCCGGCCGAAGGGGGGGATGAAGCGTTCGAATCGATAATCTCAAGCATGCCTGCCGCTCCCGGGCACTATCAGTTTGGATGGCCTCCATCCTCGGATCAGTGCGGTGCCGGGATCTGTGCGCTGGCGCACGCTACCCGAAACTGTGCGCTAGCGCACAGTTTCGGGTTGATTTTTTGAAATAGAGTGGTCGTCCTTGTTGTCTTAAGAGCAGGGCGCCCGAGGCGCCGAAAGCCCGGGGCAGCTTAGGCAAAGGCAGTGGAAATCACGGGACTGATTGCTATGGGACTGATTGGCGGTTCACTCGGATACGGAATTCTCCGGACCATCGCACCGGCACCGCCGGCGCGTACGGTCGAACCCGAACAGCACGGAAGCCTCAAGCTCGAGCGCTTTCTCGGCACCAACTGGCTGGCCGCACTGAGCGGCAAGACAGTCATCGATTTTGGCTGTGGCGACGGCCGGCAGGCGGCCGCAATCGCCGAGGCCGTGCCGGATTGCCGTGTGATCGGCCTGGACATTCAGCCCCGGCTCATCGAGCGGGCGCGCGCAAACGCCGCGTCGCTCGGGCTTGGCGAGCGTTGCGAGTTCACCACCGAGACCGACGAGCGCGCCGACGTGATCATCAGCATCGACGCCTTCGAGCACTTTTCCGACCCGGCGGCAATCCTGGTACGCATGAGCGAACTGCTCGCGCCCGATGGGGAGATACGTGTTTCTTTCGGACCAACCTGGCTGCACCCCTACGGCGGCCATCTGTTTTCGGTTTTCCCCTGGTCTCACCTGCTGTTCACCGAACGCGCCCTGATCCGCTGGCGATCGTGTTTCAGAAGCGACGGCGCGCAGCACTTCGAAGAGGTAGAAGGGGGGCTCAACCGAATCCGCATCCACCGCTTCGAGCGCCTGGTGGCAGCCAGCCCGCTGGCCATCGACTGGCTCGAGACCCGCCCGATTCGCGGCCTGGGCTGGCTGCGCTGGCGACCGTTTCGGGAATTCGGCTCGAGCGTGGTGTGCTGCCGGCTGGTCCATCGCCCGCGGCAAAGGTCGAAGCCCGACTGGGAAGTGCTGCTATGATGCTGACTATACGGGGTGAACGGGAGCGGGGTGTGGCCGTGCAGTCGAACCTCAGGCAGGGGTGCAGGCCCGAATCCAATCGGATTCTGCGTGGCCTTTGCCCGGCCGACCTGGCACGTATCCAGCCCCACCTCAGCCTGGTCGAACTGACCACCGGCCAGGCGCTGTACGAATCCGCCGGTCCCCAGCGCCACGCCTATTTCCCGGTCGATGCCATCATCGGCATGGTCTATGTCATGGAAGACGGCCATACCGGTGAATTCGCCATCGTCGGCAACGACGGGCTGCTCGGGGTATCGATCTTTACCGGCTGCGACACCATGCCGAGTACTGCCATCGTGCAGAACGCCGGGCGGGCCTGGCGGCTGCGCTCGGATGTCCTGCGGCGGGAGGCCAACCAGAGCGAACGCTTCCGCGGCCTGCTGCTGCGCTACACCCAGGCGCTGATGCTGCAGATGTGTCAGACGGCGGCCTGCAATCGCCACCACAAACTCGACCAGCAGCTCTGCCGCTGGATCCTGTTCTGTCTCGATCGCCTGCCCGGCCCGGACGTCCTCATCACCCAGGAGCTGATCGCCAACATGCTCGGCGTCCGGCGCGAAGGCGTGACCGAAGCCGTCGGCAAACTGGTTCGGGCCGATCTGATCCGGTGCAAGCGAGGGCGGATCATCGTGATCGACCGTGCCGGTCTCGAAGCCGCGTGCTGCGAATGCTATCGCACCGTCAAGCGCGAAACCGAACGCCTGCTCCCGGGATGAGCGAGGCCACCGACTGTTCGCGTTCGAACAGACCGCCGCCATGCCCGACCTCAAGCTGAAGCCATCGATGACCGGCCCGACACTGCCCCCCGGCAGCGACCTTGCGGGCCATGAAGGTGAGAACATCATGGCGCTCCAGACACCGCGCACCAACCAGCTCCTCAAACACCTCTCGACCGAGGCCCGCCCCGAAATCCTGGCAGACAGCGAAATGGTCGAATACGGGGCCGG
>CAYQJJ010000320.1:0-2772 GCA_964417745.1 uncultured Wenzhouxiangella sp. | reverse complement strand
ATTGGTTTTCACCCTCAGCGCCTCCGCGCCTCAGCGGGAGATATTCCTTTCCTCCCGTGCCTCGATCAAAAGCGATTGGCGCGCAGAGGCGCAGAGGCGCCGAGGGAAACTATTAAATCGGTTTTTCTTGGCGCCTTCGCGAGAGAGGCTTCCGGCTATTGGTGCCAGGGTTTCCAACGGCATGACTCTCGCAAAGCCGCAAAGCCGCGAAGTTTCAATGAATTGGCTTTCACCCTCTGCGCCTCAGGACGGCTCGTCCTCGTCGGACTCCGGGTACATTTCCAGCGCCGATGGCGAGGTGGCGAACTGCACGACGTAGTCGCTCTGCGCGTCCATCGGGATGGAATCGCTGACGAGCATGCGGTAGCGCGCGAAGATGCCGGGGATCAGTGCGGCGATGGCCATGAACGGCAGCAACGCCTCGGGTTGGGCGAATTGCATGATGATGCCGGCGGCGATCGGGCCGACGATGGCGCCGCTGCCCCACAACAGCTGCAGGCTGGAGGTGACTTCGAGCATCTGCGAGCCGTCGACATGGTCGTTGGTGTGCGCGGCGGCCAGCGAGTAGATGCTGAACGATACCGCCCCATAGCCAAAGCCACCGAGCAGCACCCAGCGCGGGTCGATCTGGTTGAGCCACATCGCCGCGGCGCCGGCCAGCGCGGTGGCGATGCAAACCCACATCAATACCTGGCGGCGCTCGAAGCGGTCCGACAGGCGCCCGACCGGCCACATCATTGCCACCCCGCCGAGGATGGTCAGGCCCATGAAACCGGCTACGCCGGCCGTTCCCAGTCCGATGCTGCTGGCAAACACCGGCCCCATGCCCCAGAACGCGCCCGAGCCCAGCCCGGCGAAGATGCAGCCCACGACACCCAGCGGCGAGATTTCATACAGACGCCGCAAACCGAGTCTCTGGGCTGCCGCGATCGCCGGTTCCCGGACCCGGGTCAGGGCGACCGGCACCAGGCCGAGCGACAGCAGCACCGAGGCGATGGCGAACAGCTGCAGGGTGGTGATATCGCCGATTGCCAGCAGAAACTGGCCCAGCCCCAGGCCCACCAGGGTGGTGGTCATGTAGGCCGAAAAGATGTTGCCGCGCTCGGCGTTGGTGGTCTGCTCGTGCAGCCAGCTCTCGATGGCGATATACAGCCCGACCACGCAGATGCCCGAAATGACGCGCAGGACCAGCCAGATGAACGGCACCATCAGCAGCCCGTGCAGCAGTGCCGTCACCGAGGCGATCGAGGCCAGCGCGGCAAAAATGCGGATGTGCCCGACCCGCCGCACCAGGTCCGGGACCAGGAAGGTGCCGATCACGAAGCCGGCAAAATAGCCGCCCATGATCAGCCCCAGCGTGGCCGGGGAAAACCCGGCTAACTGGCCGCTGACGCCCAGCAGCGACCCGAGCAGGCCGTTGCCGGCCAGTATGATGGCCACGCCAAGCAGCAAAGTGGCGATGGCAAGGATTCCACGCATGACACGCAACCCGAATTTCGGTGGGAAAGTATAGTACTTCCACGGGAGACCGCGGGAGATCAGGGGTGGTTCCGGCGATTGCCCTGAATTTTTGGCTGTCTAGCCGGGCAGAAACAGCCGCTGCAGGTCGTTGAGGTAGCGCGCGCCGGTCTCGGTGCGCAGCAGCCGATCATCCAGGCGCTCGAGCAGGCCGAGTTCGACGGCGCGCTCGACCGGTCCGGCGATGGCGTCGACGCCGAGGCCGGTGCTCGCCTCGAAGCGCTCCAGCGGGACCGCTTCGTCGAGGCGCAGGTGGTTGAGGAAGAACTCGAAGACCAGGTTGTCGGGCGAAACATCCATGGTCTCGGCGATGAACGAGCGATCGCCCGCGGCGGCGAGATAGCCGCGCGGGTGGGATTTGCGCCGCTGGCGGATCACCCGGCCCTCGGCCGGCAGGCTGATCTTGGCGTGGGCGCCGGCGCCGATGCCGAGGTAGTCGCCGAAGCGCCAGTAATTGAGGTTGTGGCGGCTGGCCCGTCCGGGCCGGCAGCGCGCCGAGATTTCGTAGGCTTCGAAGCCGGCCTGTTCCAATCGCGCGTCGCAGGCTTCCTGCATGGCCCAGGCGCTGTCCTCGTCGGGCAGGCTTGGCGGGTGGGCGGCGAACAGCGTATTGGGCTCGAGCGTGAGCTGATAATGCGACAGGTGCGGCGGGTCGAAGGCCAGTGCGGTTTCCAGGTCGGTCAGTGCCTCGTCCCCGGTCTGCCCGGGCAGGGCCCACATCAGGTCGAGGTTGAAATTGTCGAAGCCGCCCGAGCGCACCGCGCCAATGGCACGCTCGGCCTCCGCCGAGCCGTGGATGCGGCCGAGTTTTTTCAAATGCTGGTCGTTGAACGACTGGATGCCTAAAGAAATCCGGTTGATGCCGGCTTCACGGTAAGCGTCGAAGGCATCGTGCTCGACCGTGCCGGGGTTGGCCTCCATGGTGATCTCGGCATCGGGTGCCAGGTTGAGCCGCGCGCGCAGGCCCGACAGCAGCCGCCCGAGCGCGGCGCCGGAAAACAGGCTCGGCGTACCGCCGCCGAGAAACACCGAACTGACCGTGCGCCCCCACACCCGCGGCAGGTCGAGCTCCAGATCGGCCAGCAGTGCATCGATATAGGCCGCCTCCGGCAATTCCCCGGCCAGCGCATGCGAGTTGAAATCGCAGTACGGGCACTTGGCTACACACCAGGGGAGGTGGATGTAGAGGGATAAGGGGGGGAGTTGGAGCATGGGGGGTAAAAGGATGAAGGGTTTCCGGCGTGAGGCGTCAGG
>CAYQJJ010000319.1:0-2776 GCA_964417745.1 uncultured Wenzhouxiangella sp. | reverse complement strand
AACATGGTTCACGGCCAGGTCAACCTGTTCGATGCCGCCCGGCGCAAGATGACGCTCGAATCCAGCGGCAAGACCTACCAGCTCGAGCCGGACCCGGCGGTGTTGATCGTGCGCCCGCGCGGCTGGCACCTGGACGAAAAGCACGTCCGGGTCGACGGCCGGGCGATTCCGGCGGGCCTGTTCGATGCCGCGGTCTACCTGTTCAACAACGCCGAGGCGCTGATCAAGGCCGGCTCCGGGCCCTACCTGTACCTGCCCAAGCTCGAACACTGGCGCGAGGCCGAGTTGTGGGAGCAGGCGCTGACCGATATCGAAAAGGCGCTCGAGCTGCCACCCGGTACGGTCAAGGTGACGGTACTGATCGAGACCCTTCCGGCGGTGTTCCAGATGGACGAGATCCTGCATGCGCTCAGAAGCCGGATCGTCGGCCTGAACTGCGGGCGCTGGGACTACATTTTCAGCTATATCAAATGCTTTCAGGCGCATCCGGACAAGGTGCTACCCGATCGTGCCGAGGTCGGCATGACGGTGCCGTTCCTGCGCGCCTACTCGCAGCTGCTGATCAAGACCTGCCACCGGCGCGGCGCATTCGCGATGGGCGGCATGGCTGCCCAGATCCCGATCAAGGGTGACGAGGAGGCCAATCGCCTGGCCCTGGAGCGGGTGCGGGCCGACAAGGAGCGCGAAGCCGGCGACGGCCACGACGGCACCTGGGTGGCCCACCCGGGCCTGATTCCGGTCGCCATGGAGATTTTCGACCGTCACCTCGATGGCCCCAACCAGCTCGACCGGCTGCGCGAGGATGTGGAAGTCACCGCCGCCGATCTCATTGCGCCCTGCGAGGGCCGGATTACCGAGGCCGGCCTGCGCGGCAACCTCAATGTGGCCATGCGCTACATGGCGTCCTGGCTCGATGGCCAGGGCTGCGTGCCGATCAACCACCTCATGGAAGATGCCGCGACCGCCGAAATCGCCCGCGCCCAGGTATGGCAGTGGATTCGCCACCCGGCCGGACAGCTCGACGATGGCCGCGATATCGATGCCGAACTGGTCGCTCGATTCCAGTCCGAGGAGCTCGACCGGATTCGTGCCGAGCTCGGCGACGAGGCCTTCGACGGTGGATCGTTCGCCGCTGCCGCGGAGTTGCTCTCGGAAGTTACCAGCAACGACGAGTTCGTCAGTTTTCTCACACTTCCGGCCTACGACCGGCTGGACTGAAATCCCGCCGCCGCCGACGACTGCAGTGCGGCACGGGGCCCAACAAACGGAGCAGTAGTAATGACCAACGTCAACAGCATCATCGACATGGAAAAGGACTGGCTGGAAAACCCGCGCTGGAAAGGCGTGGAACGGCCATACGACGCCGCCGAGGTGATGCGTCTGCGCGGTAGCGTCACCATCGAATACACGCTGGCCCGGATGGGCGCCGAGAAGCTCTGGCGCCAGATGCATGAAATGGAGTACGTCAACGCGCTCGGCGCGCTGACCGGCAACCAGGCCATGCAGCAGGTGCGTGCCGGCCTCAAGGCCATCTACCTGTCCGGTTGGCAGGTCGCTGCCGACGCCAACCTGGCCGGCCAGATGTATCCCGACCAGTCGCTCTATCCGGCCGACTCGGTGCCCGAGGTGGTGCGCAAGATCAACAATACCCTGCTGCGCGCCGACCAGATCCAGAGCGCCGAGGGCGAGGGCGATATCGACTGGATGGCGCCGATCGTGGCTGACGCCGAAGCCGGCTTCGGCGGGGTTCTGAACGCTTTCGAGCTGATGCGGGGCATGATCGATGCCGGCGCGGCGGGCGTGCACTTCGAGGACCAGCTGGCCTCGGCCAAGAAATGCGGCCACATGGGCGGCAAGGTGCTTGTTCCCACCCAGGAGGCGGTTCAGAAGCTGATCGCCGCACGCCTGGCTGCCGACATCAGCAACGTGCCGACGCTGATCGTGGCGCGCACCGATGCCATGGGCGCTGACCTCCTGACCTCGGATGTCGACGAGCGCGACAGCCGTTTTCTCAGCGGCGAGCGCACCGTCGAGGGCTTTTACCGGACTCGTCCCGGGCTCGACCAGGCCATCGATCGCGGCCTGGCCTACGCGCCCTACGCCGACCTGGTCTGGTGCGAGACCTCGACCCCGAATCTCGACGAGGCACGCAAGTTCAGCGAGGCGATCCGCGCCGAGTACCCCGACAAGCTGCTGGCCTACAACTGCTCGCCGAGCTTCAACTGGAAGAAAAACCTGTCTGATGCCGATATCAAGCGCTTCCAGAACGAACTCGGCGCCATGGGCTACAAGTTCCAGTTCATCACGCTGGCCGGCTTCCATGCCCTGAACCACTCGATGTTCCAGCTCGCGCGCGGCTACAAGTCCCGCCAGATGGAGGCCTACGTGGAGCTCCAGGAGGCCGAGTTCGCGGCCGAGTCGCAGGGCTATACCGCCACCCGCCACCAGCGCGAGGTCGGCACCGGATATTTTGATCAGCTCACCCAGGCGATCAGTTCCGGAGAATCCTCATTGAGCGCCCTCAAGGGATCGACCGAGGAAGGCCAGTTCGACAAGGCATCTTCGAGCTGAGATCTTGAAAACACCTGATGGCTGCCGCAGTATGATGGTCTCGTTACCAGCATACTGCGGCAGTCCATGAGCGACAAAGAACAGCATTCCGGACAGGTACCAGGAGAGGATCTCGCTCTCCAGGAAGACCGTCCGCAGGTCAAGAAGCCGCCTCTTTACAAGGTCGTCATCCTCAACGACGACTATACGCCCATGGAATTCGTGG
>CAYQJJ010000318.1:0-2794 GCA_964417745.1 uncultured Wenzhouxiangella sp. | reverse complement strand
GGATACCGGCCTGGTGGTTCTGCTCAACGCCGAGAGTTCGGTTTTCAACGCCTTCACGACCGCCTTCTGGCAGCAGGTGCTCGAAGAGCCGCTGATGGTCGACAGTGACACGAGCTCGGGTGCCGGCACTACGGCAGCCGCCCCGGGGCCCTGACCAGCCGGGGCCGACGGCGCGCTCGCGCTACCAGGCGCGGGCCAGGTTGACGAATACACTCCTGCCGGGACCCGGGAAGTAGCGGTAATTGCCGAACGCGAAATCGGCGCGCTCGGCGTAGCGCCGATCGAGCAGATTGCGCACTCTCAAGCCCGCTTCCCAGCCACTCTCGAAGCGCCGCTCGACATAGGCGTGCCAGAGGCGGTGGCCGTCGTAATCTCGCGTGTTCTCGGCATTGAGCCAGTAGGCGCCGGTGCGCTCGAAGGCCAGCTGGGTCAGCCAGCGATCATCCGGCCGCCAGGTCAGGTCAGCGCTGTAGAGCTGGCGTGGCGCCGAGGCGATATCGTTGCCGGCAACGATCGTCTCACCGCCCAGATCGCGGTCGAAACGGTATTCGTGGATGGCGTAGGTGCCGCGTGCCGCGGCCACCAGCCCGGGCCGGAGCGCGTAGCGCAGCTCGGCCTCCAGACCGGTGTGCCGGGTACGCCCGTCGCTGACGTTGAAACCCTCGGCGTCGCGGAAAATGAAGTTCTCCTTGCGCTGGGCAAAGGCCACCAGCTCGTAGCCCAGGCGCTGCCCGCCGCGCACGCCGATCTCGATGGCATCGAGCACTTCGGAATCGAGGTCGGCAACATCCTGACCCCGCTGCAGGCGGTAAAGCTCGGTGGCCTGGGGCGCGCGAAAGCCGCGCGCAACGCGCAGCCAGGCCAGACCGTCGTCGAACTCGCGGCTCAGCGTCAACTCCGGTGCCAGGTTGGCAAAGCGATCGGCGCGGTCGGCCGGGCGGTTGTACAGGCATCCGCCGAGGCCGCACTGGCTGCCGTCCTCGGCGCGGTTGCCCGGCGCCTGGTCGGTGCTGTAGTCGTAGCGAATCCAGTCGCCGTGGACGCCGGCGCGCAGCCGCCAGCGCTCGCCGAGCTCGAGGTTGCCGGCCAGGTAGCCGCCCAGGCGCTGGCCGTCGACGTCGTAGTCGTAGTGGCGTCCGACGGGCCGAATCGCGGCGACCGGGGGCGGGCCCTGGGTGGGTTCGTCCTGGGTCTGGGTCAGAAAGCCCCGGAACAATTCCGCGTCGAGCCCGTACTCGATCTCGATCGCTTCGAGCCGGCGCGATTGGTCGAACTGCAGGCCGGCCGATACCTGGCCGTTGCGTTCCAGCGGCTGGCCGGGCAGAAAATGCTGCAGGAAGGTCATGCGCGAGCGGCGCGCGAACCCGGTCAGGCGCGTCTCAACGCCGGCATCGTCGAGCCATTCGCGGCTCGAGACCAGGCGCAGCGCGCTGCCGCGCCGGAAGGCATCGGGGTTGAGGTCGGCCCGTCGGCCTTCCGGGTCGCGATAGATGCGCTCGCCGAGCACGAAACCGGCGGTGTCCTGGTCCAGCCGCGCCGCTGACAGCGTGGTGCGCCACTGGCCACCATCGACGGCCCGGGCATGGCCCAGGGTGACGAGCTGGTGGTCATAACCCTCGTTGCGCCGGAAGCTCTCGCTATCGGTGAGGTTGGCGTCGAGCACCAGGCTGTCGGCCCCGTGCTCGCCACCCAGCGAAGTCTCGAGGCGGCGGAAGGCGTCGCTGCCGATGGTCATGCCGAGGCGGTTGACGCGGCTCTGGCGCGGCGAGCGGGTGCGTACGTCGATCACACCGTGCAGGCCGCCCGAGGCGTGGCCGAGCCCGCCGGGCCCGCGCAGTACGCTGACGCGTTCGGCGTCGAGCAGGTTGACCTCGAAGAAGTTGTTGACGTTGCAAAAGCCCGGCGGACGAATCGGCACGCCCTGCTCGAGAATCAGCAGCGCGCCGCAACCGCCTCCCCCGGAGAGCAGCGGCGAGCGCACTGCACTGAGGTGCTCCTGCCCCGACCCGCGCGTGACCCAGCTGCCGGGAAGGCGCGCGAACACTTCCGAGGGATGGGTTGGTCGTATCGGTTCGAGCTCGAGCGCCGAGAGCGCGGCGGTCGACTGGGGCGCGCCCGGGTCGATGTCGCGGCCACGAACCTGCAACGGTTCCAGCGCGGTGGTCTCGGCCATCAGGGTCAGGGCCAGAAGCGCCTCAAGCATTGTCGATCTCCTTCATTTCGCGTCGTCGCCAGCGGGCCAGCACCACGAAGGTCACGGCGCCGCCGACGGTCAGGCTGAACGGGAACACCAGCACCCAGCGACCGAGGCCGGCACCGAGGCTTTCCAGGCCCTGGTAACAGAGCACGCCAACCAGCGGCGCCAGCAGACCGCGCACGCCGGTCAGCGTAACGTGGATTCCCATGTAAAGGGTCGATTGATCGTCGCGGGCAAAATCGTTATGACCCAGGTTCCAGCCCAGCTTGCCGCCGGCGAACGCCGCCCCGAGCGCGAGCGAACCGATCCAGAACAGCAGGTTAACGCTGGCTACCGAGGCCAGCGTGAACAGCCCCAGGGCAAACACGAACATCCAGGCCTGGCGGGCACGGTAGTCGAGAATATGAACCGCATCCAGCCGGCGCGCCCAGATCGGCGTGAACACCGACAGCGTCAGCAGCGGCAGGGTCGTGGTAATGAGCACCTGCTCGAAGCGGGCAAACCCGAACTGTTCGTTGAGCAGTACCACCAGCAGGGCGATGATCATCAGGTTGCCAGAGCCGAAGGCGAACATGGTCAGCATGTAGCGTCGATACC
>CAYQJJ010000317.1:0-2796 GCA_964417745.1 uncultured Wenzhouxiangella sp. | reverse complement strand
TGGGAGGGCTGGCTGGCCGGCCAGACCTGGTCGACCTTCTTCAATGTCGGCGCATTGCCGGAGAACCTGGATTTCGTGGGCCCGGCCGAGGGCACGATCTTCATCCGCCAGCCCCAGCTGCGCTACAGCCAGGGCCCGTGGCAACTGGCGATAGAAAACCCCGAAACCACCGTCACGCCGTTCGGCGGTGGTGCGCGGCTGGTCACCGATACGGCCAACCTGCCCGACCTGGTGGTGCGCTACAACCACGCTGCCGACTGGGGTCAGCTTTCGGTCGCCGCGATGGGCCGCCAGCTCGGCATCGACGGCCCGGCCGGTACCGAGCGCGATGCCGGTCTGGCGCTGAGCGTCTCGGGGCGCTTCGACATCGGTGCCAACGATCTGCGCTGGATGCTGTCCGGCGGCCCGGGAATCGGCCGCTACCTCGGGCTCAATACCAGCAACGACGCCGTGCTCGATGCCGACGGCTCACTCGAAGCGATCGATGCGCTCGGCGGCTTCGTCTCCTACCGGCATGTCTGGAGCCCGCAGTGGCGCTCGAATTTCACGCTCTCGGCCTTTCGCGCCGACAACGACACCGACCTGACCGGCGAGGCTGTCACCCGCTCGGCAGAAAGCGCGCATGCCAATATCATCTACCAGGCCACGCCGGCGCTGCGCTTCGGGCTTGAATACATCCATGCCCGCCGTGAAATCGAGGCCGGCGACAAGGGCAACATGAACCGGCTGCAGTTCTCGACCATCTACGGGTTCTGAGCGTCCAGTCTCGAGCCGGGCGGGAGGGTCCGGCCGATACTGACGACGCTGATGGTGGTATCTGCTACCTTAGGACGGCGTTTGTCTGGCGTGGATATTGCCCGGTTTCATGACCCTCCCTGCGACTATCGAATCCGATCCCGACCGCCCCGAGCGGTTGCTGCTGGCTGGTGACTGGCGGGTCTCGGCCGCGGCTGGCCTCGACCGGCGTGTTGCTGTCCTGGCCGGTCCGGTCGGCGAGATCGATGCCAGCGGCATCGAGCGCATGGACGCCGCCGGCGCGCTGCAGCTGCTCAAGCTGGCCCGGCGTGCCGGGGTCGATCTCGGCCACGTCCGTCTCGATCCGGAGCAGTCGGCGCTGGTCAGCGCGGTGGTCGAGGCGCTGGATGAGCCCGACAGCGAGGCCGACCCCGGCCCGGCATTGTGGAAGCGGATGCTTGCGCATGTCGGAAAGGCGGTAGCCGAAATCGCTTCAAACCTCCGCCAGCTGGTGGCGTTTCTGGGCCTGACGCTGGTGACCGGCCTGGCGGTGGCGTTCCGGCCGTCGCGCTGGCGGGTCACCGCCACGGTTCATCACATGGAACAGACCGGGCTCGATGCGCTGCCGCTGGTCAGCCTGCTGAGCTTCCTGGTCGGCGCCGTGGTGGCGTTCCTGGGAGCAACCGTATTGCGCGACTTCGGCGCCGAGCTGTTCGTGGTTGATCTGACCACCTATGCCTTTCTGCGCGAGTTCGGCGTGCTGTTGACCGCGATCCTGCTGGCCGGGCGGACTGCGAGCGCGTTTGCCGCCCAGATCGGCACCATGAAAAGCCGCGAGGAAATCGACGCCATGCGCACCGTCGGGCTCGATCCGATCGAGCTTCTGGTGCTGCCGCGGCTGATCGCGCTGTTGATCATGCTGCCCTTGCTGGCGGTGGTCGCGACGCTGGCCGGTCTGCTGGGCGGGTTGACCGTTTCGGTGCTCACGCTTGATATCCCGTACGAGATGTTCGTCAACCGGGTCTACGAGACGGTCGGGCTCAACCATTACCTGTCCGGCCTGGTCAAGGCGCCGCTGTTTGCTGCCGTGATCGCCCTGGTCGGCTGCCTGGAGGGCTTCAAGGTCGGCGGCACCGCGCAATCGGTGGGTGAACGCACGACCTCGGCAGTGGTCCAGAGTATTGCCCTGGTTATCGTCATCGATGCGCTGGCGGCCATATTCTTCATGGAGATCGGCTGGTGAGCGAGACGGTGATCCGGATCCGGGAACTGCGCAACCAGTTCGGTGCCGATGTCGTCCACGACCGGCTCGACCTGGACGTCGAGCGCGGCGAGATACTCGGCGTGGTCGGCGGCTCGGGTAGCGGCAAGTCGGTGTTGATGCGCGCCATTCTCGGCCTGCGCCCGCCACAGCAAGGCACCATCGACGTGCTCGGTAACCGGGTCGATGCAGCCAGTCGCCCGGGTGATGACCTGCGCCGGCGCAGCGGCGTGCTTTTCCAGGACGGTGCGCTGTTTTCCTCGCTCAGCGTGGTCGAAAATGTCGAGGTGCCGCTCAAGGCTCATTTCCCGGAACTCAGTGCCCGGTTGTGTCGCGAGCTGGCCCTGCTCAAGATTCGCCTGGTCGGCCTGAAGGCGTCGGCCGCCGACAAGATGCCATCGGAGCTTTCCGGGGGCATGCGCAAGCGCGCCGGGCTGGCGCGGGCGCTGGCGCTCGACCCCGAGCTGTTGTTTCTCGACGAGCCGACTGCCGGGCTTGATCCGATTGGTGCAGCGGCTTTTGACGAGTTGCTGCTCACACTGCGCAACGCGCTCGGGCTGACGGTGTTCCTGATTACCCACGACCTTGATACGCTGTATCGCATCTGCAACCGACTGGCGGTACTCGGTCAGCGGCGCATCCTGACCATCGGTCCGATTGACTCGGTGGCCGATTTCGACGACCCCTGGGTGCAGGATTATTTTCACGGCCCGCGCGCCCGCGCCGCGCGCGCGGCCGGCTAACGGAGCAATGCCATGGAAACTCGCGCGAATCATGTCTTGATCGGGGCCGTGACCCTG
>CAYQJJ010000316.1:0-2869 GCA_964417745.1 uncultured Wenzhouxiangella sp. | reverse complement strand
AACCTGAAACCTGAAACCTGAAACCTGAAACCTGAAACCTGAAACCTGAAACCCGTTCCCTCAATCCTTCGTCACCCGATTCATTTCCATCAAGCTGATCTTGCCTTCCTTGACCTTGTTCAACGCCGCACGGCGCAGGTCGGTGATGCCTTCCTTGAGCGCCTGGCGCTCGAGCTCGAGTGCGCCGCCACCGGACAGAATGATTTCTTCCATGGCCTCTGAAATCGGCATGACCTGGAACACGCCGACACGGCCCTTGTAGCCGGCGTTGCACTGGTCGCAGCCATTGGCCTGGTAGATCTTGAGCCCCTCGGAGACTTCTTCCTGGGTAAACCCGGCTTTCAGCAGCGCCTCGTCGGGCACGTCCTCGAGTTTTTTGCACTTGTGCAGCGTCCGGGCCAGGCGCTGGGCAAGCACCAGGTGAACGGTCGAGACGATGTTATAGCTCGGCACACCCATGTTCATCAGGCGCGCCACGGTTGAAGGAGCGTCGTTGGTATGCAGGGTAGACAGCACAAGGTGACCGGTCTGGGCGGCCTTGATGGCGATCTCGGCAGTTTCCAGGTCACGGATTTCCCCGACCATGACGATGTCGGGATCCTGGCGCAGGAACGAGCGCAGCGCGGCCGCGAAGGTCAGGCCCTGTTTGGCGTTCTGCTGGACCTGGTTGACCCCGGGCATGCGGATTTCGACCGGGTCCTCGACGGTCGAGATGTTGCGACCCTCGTCGTTGAGGATGCCCAGCGCAGTGTAGAGCGAGACCGTCTTACCCGAGCCGGTCGGGCCGGTAACCAGCACCATGCCGTACGGCTTGTTGATGGCGGCCAGGTAGTCTTCCTGCTGTTGGGGCTCGAAGCCCAGCTTTTCGGGGCCGAGAAAGGCACCCGAGCCGTCGAGGATACGCAGCACGATCTTCTCGCCCCACAGCGTCGGGCAGCTCGAGACACGAAAGTCGAACGCCTGGCCCTTGGAGACATTGAGCTTGATGCGCCCGTCCTGCGGAACACGGCGCTCGGCAATATCCAGGCTGGCCATGACCTTCAGGCGTGCCGACAGCCGCGGCGCCATGCGCTTCGGGGGCTTGACCTGGGTCACCAGCACGCCGTCGACGCGAAAACGCACCCGGTACTCTTCCTCGTAGGGTTCGAAGTGAATGTCCGAGGCGCCCTGGCGGATGGCGTCGGTGAGAATCTTGTTGACGAATCGAACCACCGGGGCGTCGTCGGCGCCCGAGCCCTCGGCATCCTTCTCGGGCTCTTCCTCGCCCTGGTCGAACTTCAGGTTCTCGAGGTCGTCGTCGCCCTCGGTCAGCTCGTTGAAGGCCTGGGTCGACCCGGCCATGGCCCGGTCGATGGCCGGCTCGATGGCGTTGTAGGGCGCCAGCACGGTCTCGACGGTAAAGCCGGTCGAAAACGACAGCTCGTCCATCCCGGACTTGTTGCCCGGATCGGCGGTGGCGACGTAGAGCCGCTTGCCGCGCTTGGCCAGCGGAATGATGAGGTGCTTTCGAAGAAGCTCTTCGTTGACCACGTCGGTCGGCGCGTTCTTGAGGTCCACCGCCATCAGGTCGATCAGCGGAATCCCGAAATCCTCGGCCGCCACGTGCGCGAAGCCGGCCGCGTCGATGAGCTTCTCGCGTACCAGGTGGCTGGTGAACGTTCGACCCTTCTCGGCGGCCTTGGCCATGGCTTCGATGGCCTGTTCCTCGCCGATCAGCCCCTTCTCGACCAGCTTGCGACCAATGGTCGAAAGTCGCATGGTCGGTGTCGATTGTGCATACATGCTTGCGCGTCTCCTGTCAGGATCGCTGATATCTGAGCTTCATGCTAGCCGCCCCGGGGCCCGTTTGCAAAGATTTCAACGGGTTCGGGCCGCATTTTCACTCAATAACCGTGCTCACCGTATCAAGGCTTTGTGACGGTCGAAGTGGTGCCGGTGCCGATGTGGCGTCAAGGCAGCCACCAGCGAATGATGTCGTCGCCCCAGATCCTGGCGATCCAGCCGGCGGCGGCGAGGTAGGGGCCGAAGGCGATGGGCACCTCGCGGCCGTGGCGCATGGCAATCATCAGAATCACCCCGACCACCGCCCCGACCAGCGAGGCCAGCAGGATGATCAGCGGCAGCACCTGCCAGCCCAGCCAGGCCCCCAGCGCCCCGAGCAGCTTGAAATCGCCAAAGCCCATGCCCTCCTTGCCGGTCAGAACCCGAAAGGTCTGGAACACCAGCCAGAGCGCGCCGTAGCCGACGATCGCGCCGATCACCGCGTCTTCCAGAGTGGCGAACAGCCCGAACATCAGGTTCAGCGCCAGGCCCAGCCACAGCAAGGGCAGGGTGATCTGGTCGGGCAGGAGCTGGTGCTCGAAATCGATGCCGGTCGCGGCGATCAGCGCCCAGGTCAGTACCAGCCCGGCCGCACCCTCGGGCGTGGCGCCGAGCATGGCGATGACCACCGCCGAGAGCACCGCCGTGGTCAGCTCCACCATCGGATAGCGCCAGGCAATGGCCCCGCCGCAGTGCCGGCAGCGCGCGCGCAGAATCAACCAGCTGATGACCGGGATATTGTCGTACCAGGCAATCGTCGCCCCGCAACGCGGGCAATGCGAGCGATCCGCCACCAACCCCGGCGGCGCCTCCTCGGCCGCCTCGATCTCGAGAAGCTCCCGGCACTGACACCGCCAGTCATGAAACAGCATCCCCGGCAGCCGAATCATCACAACATTCAAAAAACTGCCCACCAGCAGCCCGAGCACAAAAGTCGAAGCAACCAGAGCGGCCGGGTGCAGGGAAGTCAGAACGTCAATCATGGGCAAAAGTCAGGGGAAGGAACGGATTACGGTTTAAGGGTTACGGGTAACGGAAGCCTGGGACG
>CAYQJJ010000315.1:0-2876 GCA_964417745.1 uncultured Wenzhouxiangella sp. | reverse complement strand
CGAACACCGTTACCGCGATCAGCACCTCGACGAGGGTATAGCCGCGGGCCCGGGTCACAGCGGCAAAAAACCCGTATGGCTCAGGATCGGCGCCGAACGCGAGCGGTCACGGTAGACGGCCACGTCGACGCGCAGCATGTCAGCACCGGGAGCGGGCTGGATCAGCGCGTCCCAGTGCCATTCGCGATCACCCAGGCGTGTACTGCCCTGTCGTCGGCCGGTCTGGCCCGGTGTTTCGAGACGCATCTCGGCGATCAGGTTGTCGGCTACCCACAGCGCCATGGTGCGCTGCTCGTTGTCGTACTGGCCGTTGATGGCCAGGCTGCCCACACGCGCCAGCGAAGCGACGGCGACGGCCACCACCACCAGCGCGACGAGCACCTCCAGCAGGGTGAAGCCGTGGCCGCGACGCCGGCAGGCAGGAATCAAGCCGGCCATCAGCGCGCCCGGGCCATCTCGATTCGGCCCGACGGGGTCCCGACCAGTGCCCGGCGCTCGCCCGGGCCAATCAGGCGCAGCTCGAAACCGGTCAACTCGCCGAGCGGCTGACAGACGATCTGCGGGGCGGCTGCGGGCTGGTCCAGATCGACGCGGTGGCCCTCGATCAACAACTCCGGGCGCACCGCCCCGGCCCATTCACGGTTCCGATCGAGGCGCTCACCGGTCATTGGTGCCCAGCCGTCGGCGAGTAATTGCCAGAAGTCGTAACCGTCGGGATGAATGCGTACACCACGCGGGCGTGACTGGAACATCGCCTGTTCGCACTGGGCCTGGACCAGGCCGGCCACACGCTCGAGCTGCCCGGCAACATCATCGGCCGGGCGCCACTGCCCGACACGCAGCATCACCAGCGCGGTCAGCGTGGCGCCGATGGCCACCACCACCAGCACCTCGAGCAGCGTGAAGCCGGCCGGCCGGCGCTGCAATGGATGCGGCCTTACAGGTTCCAGTTACCGATCTCCGCGTTGATGCCCTCGCCGCCGGGCATGCCATTGGCGCCGAAGGACCAGACATCGATCTCACCGTGCACGCCCGGGTTGAGGTACTGGTAATCGCGCCCCCAGGGATCGGTGGGCAAGCGGTCGATATAGCCGCCGGGCTTCCAGTTGGGCGCCTCGGGCTGGCCGGAGGGCTCGCGCACCAGGGCCTCGAGGCCCTGCTCGCTGGAGGGATAGTTGAAGTTGTCGAGTTTGTACATGTTCAGCGCAGTGACCAGGGCCTGCACGTCCTGCTGGGCCTTGGTAATGCGGGCGCGATCCGGTTCGTCCATCACGCGTGGCACGACAACCGCGGCGAGAATGCCGATAATGACCACCACGACCAGTATTTCGATCAGCGAGAACCCGCCGTTCGGTGCATTCGGATGCCGTGTCATTTCTGCTACCTTTTCATCAACCAGTGATTCAAACGCCATGATACGCGCAAGCTCCCGCCCATGACGACCCTGCCCACGCCGGACGCAACCGCCCTGCTGCCGGTTCCGACCACAATCGACCACCGGCCGCACGCCCGGGTTCCCGGCGGCACGCGGGGCGGTTGAATGCGCCGTATCCGTGTCCACACCGGCCAGGCGCTCGAAGTCGGCGAGGTCGTCGAGCTCGAAGCCGGCCCGGCGCGCCACCTGGTGCGCGTGCTCCGGCAACGCCCGGGCAACCCGGTAGTGCTGTTCAACGGTGACGGCGCCGAGTACAGCGGCCGTATCGAGACCGCCCAGGGATCCGACCGTTGCCGGGTGAACATCGAAAGCCGCTCTCACCCGGCGACCGAGTCGCCGCTGATGATCACGCTGTTCCAGGCCGTCGCCCGGGGGGAGCGCATGGACTGGTGCCTGCAAAAGGCCACCGAACTCGGGGTCGGCCGGATCGTCCCGGTGATGACCAAGCGCACCGAAGTGCGCCTGGATGCCCGGCGGGCCGAGCGCCGCCAGGCTCACTGGCAGCAGGTCGTGGTCTCGGCCTGCGAGCAGAGTGCCCGGGTGCGCGTACCGGCCGTCGAAGCCCCCGCCCCGTTGCACGAGGCGGTTTTCGAGTCCGCGGCCGGGCTGTTTCTCGACCCCGCCGGCACGACCCGGCCGGGCGATCTGGACGCCGGCCCGACAGCGGCTTTCGACCTGGTCATCGGCCCCGAGGGCGGCCTGACCGGGGCCGAGACCGACTGGCTTGCCCGCCAGGGGCTGGCCGGGCTTCTGCTGGGCCCGCGCGTGCTGCGCACCGAGACCGCCGGGCCGGCCGCGATCGCCATGCTCCAGAGCCGCTTCGGGGACTGGGATTGAGCCTGAGCGCGCGCCGTCGGCTGGCGAAGCTGCGCCGCTGGTTCGTCGACCACGACCAGCGCGCCATCTTCACCATCAGCTACATCACCCTGGCGCTGGTGCTGTCGATGATGATCTCGATGTTCTGGCTGGCCGCGGTGGTGGCCGTTCACGGCGTGATCGAGTACTGGTCGCTGGGCCGGCGGGGCATCCACGACCAGCGCCTGGCACGCACCCTCTGGCATCTCAAGCTCGACATCATGCTGGTGCTCGCGGCGCTGTGGATCGGGCTCTACATCGACCTGATCTTCGGCGTCGCCGGGCTGGGCGCTGCCGCGCGCACCGGTGCCCAGGTCTCGGCGCGGGTGGTGGCCTGGCAACGTGCCGTGCGCGGGGTGCTTTTGAGCGTCGACGAGGCAGCGCTGGCGGTCAAGGCCGCGGTCGGGGGGCGCTCCGCCGGGCCTTCCGGGCCGGCTCGCCATGCCGAGCCGCCGCCGCGGCCCTGGACCGGGCGCTGGAGCGTGGGCGAGCGGCTGACCGTGGCCACCGGCGTCGTCTTTTTCGGGCTGATCCTGGCCACGCCGCTGCTGACCGATCATTCGGTGAGCGAGGCGCTGGGAATTCT
>CAYQJJ010000314.1:0-2913 GCA_964417745.1 uncultured Wenzhouxiangella sp. | reverse complement strand
TCTTTTGAGGCGACTGTCAAAAGAACCTCGCCCAACGGGCGAAAGAAGTTGACTTCAGACGTCAGCGCCGCCGGGCGCATAGACCCCGGGCGTGGGCACGCCAGCGCAGAAGGAAACCAGCTGGAAGCGTCGGCGACCTGGCTGAGTAACATACGTAATCCGGATATCCTAAGCCAACCGGGGTGGCGGCCGGTGACCGTATCTTTTGTCTTTTGCCGATCACGCCAGGAGGCGTTGCGACGTTCATGGAGCCAGGGCTGCTGGACACCCTCGACCAACTGGTTCACTCCCACCCGGGCTGGCTGGTCGGCGCGGCGTTCGCATTCGCCTTTCTCGAGTCGCTGGCCATCGTCGGCATCGTCGTGCCCGGGATTGTTCTGCTGTTCATGGTCGGTGCCGTGCTCGGCCTCGAACCAGGACTGCTGTGGGTGTGCTGGCTGGCGGCCTCGAGTGGTGCGCTGGCCGGTGACGGGGTCAGTTACTGCCTGGGTTGGCGCTTCAGGCATCGAATCCCCGGCCTGTGGCCGCTGAGCCGGCGCCCGGACATGATCGCCGCCGGCCAGGCCATGTTCGAGCGCCACGGCGGCAAGGGTGTGCTGATCGGTCGCTTCGTGGGCCCCATTCGCCCGGTCGTGCCGCTGCTGGCCGGCATGATGCATCTGCGCCCGGGGCTGTTTTTCGCTTATGCGATACCGGCCTGCCTGCTCTGGGCCCCGCTCTACCTGCTGCCGGGCATGCTGTTCGGTGCCTCGCTGGAGATGGCCGCGGAACTGACCGGGCGGCTGGCGCTGGTGATTCTGGTGGTGGTCATGGGCGGCTGGCTGATTTTCTGGCTGACCCGGGTGGTCTACGAATTCACGGCACGCCGCAGCGGCTGGTGGCTCAGGAGCCTGATCCAGTGGTCCCGGGCGCACCCGTTGCTTGGCAGCCTGGTGTCACCCCTGTTCGAGCCGGGGCGGCGCGAGGTCCTCTCGGTGGCCCTGCTGGGGCTGCTTTTGATCGCCTCGCTGGCCGTTTTGCTGGTCGCGCTGCTCACCGCGCCGCTGGGGCAGAGCGACTGGGATGCCGAGCGCCAGCTCGCCGGCTGGGCGGCGAGTATGCGCAACCCGTACACCGACCCGCTATTCGTCGTCCTGGCTCTGGCCGGCGACCTGCGCGTGATGGGCGGGGTGGCTGCCGTGACCGGGCTGCTGCTGATTGCCCTGCGCCGGGCCAACGCGGCCTGGCACTGGCTTGCGGCCACTGCGGGGTGCTGGCTGGCCGCGGTGATTCTCAGCGCTGTGATGGGGCTGGTGCTGCCGGCTCCCGAAGCCGCGCCCAGCCTGGCCGAGGTGCCACACCGGGCATTCGCGCTGGCCACGGCGGTGATGGGCTTCTTTGCCGTGATGCTGGCCAAGGACCTTTCACCGCGCCGGCGCAAGTGGCCCTACCTGGCCACCTCGCTGTTCCTCGGATTGGTCGGATTCGCCAACTTCTACCTCGGCCTGGCCTCGACCAGTGGCCTGCTGGCCGGCGCGGCGCTGGGCATGGGCTGGGTGGCGCTGGTGGGTATTGCCTTCCGCCAACGCGCCAGCCAGCGCCCCGGTGCCTTGCTGTTGGCGTTTGGCTTTTACAGCCTGTTTGCCGTGCTGGCGATGGGCCATGCGATCATCGGCTATGACGCCCGACTCGACGATGCCTCCCTGGAGCGGCTCGAACGTCAGGCTTCGCCGGCGGCCAGCGCGGCACCCGGGGGGCTGCCGCCGGAAGGTTACTTACCCTACGTCTCGTCGTCGCCGGAATCGGCCAGCAGTTCGACCAACTGAAGCAGCCGGTCCAGGCGCTCGGCCGAGTCGCTCATTTCCAGCAGCCGCTGGGCGTCGGTCAGCGGCAGCGGCAGCACCGATGCCAGGCCGAAACCCAGGCTCGCGGACTCGTCGGGATCGATATCGAGTGTCGAGGCGAGCTGCTGGTTGTTCATGGCTTCGCGCATGAGCGCCTGCAGCGCGCCGTGACGGGGGTCGATGCTCGTCGCCCGAGGTTCGGTCAGCCAGTCGACATCGGCCATCAGCAGCCCGTTGTCACGCGCCCGGGTCGCTTGCACGGTAAAGCGGCGCTCGCCCGATGCCTCGATACCCAAAAGGCCGTCGTCGAGCGTGGAGAAGTCGCGGATCAGTGCTTCGGTGCCGATCCGGGCGTGTCCGGAAGGCGAGCCGTCGGGGGCAGCGAGCTGACAGACCACGCCGAAACCGGTCTCGCTGCGCAGGCATTCGCGCACCATGTCGATGTAGCGCGACTCGAACAGTCTCAGGGTGATCCGGTTGCCGGGAAACAGCACCGTCTGCAGCGGGAATAGCGGTAGCGTGTCGGTCATCGGGAATGGTTAAAACGCATCGTCAGGACGACGGTGAGCGAGGCGTCGAGCCCGTCTGCAGGCTCTCGAAAAAGCGCGCCGGTGCGCGGTCGAAGCCCTGGTTGCTCATGAACACCACGTGGTCGCCCGGGCGGGCGGCCGTGCGCAGGTCGTCGATCAGGTTGTCGACCTGTCGGCGGGCGCGGCCGTCGCCCTGCAGGCTCGCGAGCACCTGTTGCGGGTCCCAGTCCATGGCCTCGGAGGTGCGCAGCCAGACATGGTCGGCCGCGCTCAGAGCCGGGGCGAGCTGGTCGAGGTGGTACTCGCCTCGCATGGTGTTGCTGGCCGGTTCCAGCGCGAGCAGGATGCGCGCATTGCCGACGGTTCGGCGCAGCCCCTCGAGGGTCAGCCGGATGGCGGTCGGATGGTGGGCGAAGTCGTCGTAGACAAACACGCCATCAGCTTCGCCGAGAAACTCCAGGCGGCGCTTGACCCCGGCGAACTCACTCAGGGCCGCGGCCGAATCCGGCGGCGCTACACCGACTTGAGCCGCGGCAATCAGGGCGCCCAGGGCATTGAGC
>CAYQJJ010000313.1:0-2919 GCA_964417745.1 uncultured Wenzhouxiangella sp. | reverse complement strand
GTTCTGGACGAAAATCCGGGCCAGCCCGTACACTAACCGACCCGGCTGCGCTCACAGAATCGGCAAGGGGGAGGAAGGGTTCGGGGTTCGGGGTTCGGGCCGTAGATCGGGCCTACGCGCCCAACGGATCATGGTGGCCATGCAAAAAAGAGGAGCAAGGAGCAAGGACCAAGGAGACCCCGAAACCGCCTTTTCCGGAAACCTGAACCCTGAAACCTGAACCCTTTTCCCTCCCGAAGGCACCAAAGCGCAGAGGAATGCATTGAACGCTGAAAAGACCGTAACCCGTAACCCGTCCAACCACCCTTCGAGCCCCCCATGACCCGCCAACGCCCCATCCTCACACCACTTCTCCTATCAACCCTGGTGCTGGTTCTGCCCTTGATGATGGGGAATCGGACGCCGTGGTCTTTGACGGCTACGGCGTTGGTGCTGGTGGTCGGGGCGGGGTTGGCTCTGGTGGCTTCGGGGTGGTTGTGGGGTAGTGAGCGGGGAGTGGACGGGCCGCCTCGGGGGTGGTGGGTGTTTGCCGGGGTGTTGACGGCGCTGGTGGTGGTGCAGGTGTGGCCGTCGGTGTGGCTGGCGCGTGTGTTCGGGCCGTATCCGGAAGCGTTGTGGCGGGTGCCGGGTTTCGAGCCGGTGACCTGGTCGCCCAACCCGGCGGCGACGCTGCGCGGCTGGGCGGTGTTCGTGGCGCTGTTCATCATTGCCTGGATGAGCGGCACTATCGGCCGGCGGCGGCGTGCCTGGTTGTGGCTGGCGGTCGCTGCGATGGCGGTTTTCCAGGGCCTTTACGGCTTGATCAGCCACGCCTGGGGCAGCGAGACGATTTTCGGTATCTGGGAGCGCCACGGTACGGACTTCGTGCACGGCAGTTTCAGCAACCGCAACCTGTTCGCCGGCTACCTGGCGCTGACCTGGCCGATGGCGATTGCGGTGTGGTGGTTGCGCGACGTGCCGGGGCTGTCGCGCCTGCCGACCGAGCTGCGCATCACCGGCAGCATCATCTGCGGGGCAATCATCGGGGCGGCTCTGCTGGCCAGCGCCTCGCGGCTGGGCAGCACCGCCGGGCTGGCCGGGCTGTTCGTGGCGTTGCTGTTGTGGACACGCTACCGTGGTGTGCTCAGCGGTGGCGGGGTGTGGGCGGCCTGGCTGACGGCGCTGGGTGCGTTTTTGTTCGCGACCTGGTACGGCCTGGCGCCGCTGACCGAGCGGCTTTCGATTTCGTCGATCGAGGAGAGCCGCTTTCAGGTATTTGAACTGATGTTTCGTGAGTTTCCCGGCCAGTGGTGGCTGACCGGGGTCGGCCTGGGCGGCTTCGAGGCGGTGTTCAAGCAGATCCAGGAAGGCCGCATGGGCGGATGGTGGGATTACGCCCACAACGACGTGCTGCAGTGGCTGCTCGAGACCGGCCTGGTCGGGGCGGTGCTGCTGGCAAGCGTGCTGGTCGCGCTGTGGCGGCAGCGGCGCATCCGGCTCGAGCGCGTGCCGCTCTACGCCGGGCTGGTGGCGCTGGCGCTGGTCGGCCTGGGGGACTTTAGTTGGCACATTCCGGGCACGCAGGTGGTCATTGCCTTGTACCTCGGGGTACTATTGAGGACGGGTAAAGATCGACGGCAGTCCAACCCGGTAGTGAATGCCTGAATTGTGTGATAGCCTTCACACTGGGTGCCGGGTAACGTGATCTGGGAGCATGGTCGGCACGCTGAGGGCCAAATAGGGGAGTTCAGATTTTGATCACGGAAACACTTGAAGGGTCGATGGCAATCGGCCTGTCTTTCATTATTGCCGCGGGGCTCGTACCGGCACTCAAGCGTCCCGCCCGACACTTCGGGCTCGTCGATGTGCCCTGTCGACGCAAGCGCCACTCCGGCGCGATTCCGCTGACCGGCGGGCTGGCGATCTTTTTCGGCTTTCTGCCGGCCTTCCTGCTCAACGGCCCCTTCCTGGCCCCCTACGCCACGCTGGCCAGCGGCATGCTGTTTCTGCTCGTCGTCGGCCTGCTCGACGACTTCGTCGACATCCGCGCGCTGCTCAAGCTGGTCTGCCAGGTCGCCGTCGCCACGGCCATGGTGCTGATCGGTGGCCTCGAGATTACCCAGTTCGGCATGCCCTTCGGCGAGAGCGTGGGTGTGATCGGTCTGGGGCCGTTTTCCATCCCGTTCACCATCGCCTGCGTGGTGTTCATGATCAACGCCTTCAACATGGCCGATGGCCTGGATGGCCTGGCCGGCGGCATGGGCTTTTTCGTCCTGCTGCTACTGGCCTTCATCGGCTGGCTCGACGGTGCTTCGACTACGCTGATCACCGTCTGCCTGATACTCGCCACCGCGGTGCTGGGTTTTCTGATCTACAACATGCAATCGCCGTTTCGAAAGAGAGCCTCGGCCTTCATGGGCGATGCCGGCAGCATGATGCTCGGCTTTGCCATTGCCTGGCTGGCGATCAAGATCGTCGAGTCCGAGGGAAGCAGCGTCTACCCGATTACCATCGCATGGCTGCTGCTGCTGCCGGCAACCGATACCCTGGCGCTGTTCTTCCGCCGCCTGAGCCTCGGCCGCAGCCCGCTGGCCGCCGACCGGGCGCATTTCCACTACATCCTGCGCCGCTGCGGCTTGAGCGTCCGCAACACCGTGCGCATCATCCACCTGCTGGTCGTGACCAGCGGCACCATCGGCATCCTCGCCTGGCAGAACGCCTGGCCGCAGTGGCCAATGTTCCTCGGCGCGGTACTGGTCATCTGCGGGTACATGGTGCTGCTGACCAGCGCCCACCGGATCATGCGCTGGTGGTTGAGGAAAGCGAAGGATGATGGGCGGGTAACGGGGAACGGTTAACGGGTTCAGGGGCGCAGGACCATGGCTGCCATGGTCCGTCGGGCACGTAGGCCCGACCCACGGCCTGAAACCTGAAACCTGA
>CAYQJJ010000312.1:0-2934 GCA_964417745.1 uncultured Wenzhouxiangella sp. | reverse complement strand
CGGCAGGACTCGCCCAACACCCGGAAAGCCGACATCAGCTCGGCGTCGTCAGCCCCCGCCGTGACCGCTTCGTGCAGGTTGCGCGCGGCCTCGTGGGTGTCGAACGACAGCGACTCGAACGCCTCGAAATCCTCCCAGATCGCCGCGCGCGCATCGGAATCGGCGTGCTCGCTGCCTTCCGGGAACAGTGCCGGGATATCTTCGGTAAGCGCCACCAGGGCCCGGGTATGTTCGGGCAGGTTGTCGCGGAAATCAGCGCCGCTCATCACGATGGCGGCAACCGCCGAAATGTTGCCGCCGACCGCCGACATCGCACCCTGGCGATAGTCGACGATCGGCTCGACATCCTCGGCCACGGCAAAGGGCGACATCATCGCCAGCAGCATCACGCCGGACACGGCCAGCGCGGGAATCGAACGGATTTTCATGGTTGCACTTCTCCATTTGAATCGATGACTGAATCGTGTCCAGATTACTGGCTCTGAACCCGCGCGGCAAACCCCGCTGTATGCCGAGCCGCTTCGGGCAGGCCGCTGGTTCCTGCCATCGCACCCTCACGGCAAGGATGATTGCGCCTACCATGACACCTGGCACTGTCCCCTGCCCTCATTCGGCGGTAATCTGGGCGGTGCTGAATTTTCAGGGAGCCAAACCATGCATCGCCCAGCCTTCAACTTTGCCCTCGCCTTATTCGCGATCGCCCTTTCTGCCGTCCTGTTCGCCCTGCCTGCCCCGGCGGTTCAGGATGAGCGCCTCGAGCCGTTCGTCATCGACGAAATTCTCGGCGCCGAGGTTCTCGACGAGGCGCTTGCCGAAGACCAGGCCGATGCGCTGGAGACACCCCTGACCGAGCGGGATTTCGAGTGGCTGCGGCGGGATGGCTTCGATACCGTGGTCTGTCCGTTCCGCAGCCGGATCGACTACGAGCCGGGCGAAATCGAATGCGGGCTGGTCCACGTCCCCGAGAATCGCGAGGTCGAGGGCAGCCGCACCATCGAGCTGCATTTCGTGCGCATCGCCGCGCGCGGCGAAGACGCCGACGGCGACGAGGTCGAGGTGCGCGACGACCCGGTGATCTATCTCACCGGCGGGCCCGGCGTGGCCGTCGAGACCTACGTCAGCCGGCTCAAGGACCACGGCCTGGTCAACGGTCGGGATCTCTACATCCTCGAGCAGCGCGGCATCGGCCACTCGGGCGATTTCTGCCCGTTTTTCGCCGACCGCAACCGCGCCGACTTCCATGCCGACAACTTCGCCGACGCCCAGCGCGCCATGTTCGAGCAGGCGGCTGCCTGCATCGACGGAGCCCGGGCGCGCGGCGTGGATGTCACCGGCTATCACACCTTCGAAAACGCCCGCGATGTCCGGGCGCTGCGGCTGGCCCTGGGCCTGGAGGAATGGAACGTCTGGGGCATTTCCTACGGCTCGGTGCTCGGCCAGGCCTACATGAAGGTAGACCCCGAAGGCATCCGCACCGCCGTTCTCGATGCCATCGTGCCGCTCGACCTCGAGGACCTGATGCGCATTCCGCACTGGCACGAGCAGAATCTCCAGCGCCTGTTCGCCGCCTGCGAGGAACAGCCGGCCTGCGCCGAGGCTTTCGAGGGCCTGGAGCGGCGTTACCGGTCCGCCATCGCGCGCATGAACGAAGACCCCGTGCGCGTCGAGGTACCCGAGAGCGAGCGCTACCCCCACGGCGAGGCCTGGTTCTTTGCCGAGCTCGTCGCCGGCCTGCCCTTCAGCCTGCTCTATGAACAGTCCAACCATCCCGCCATCCCCGCCATCATGGACGGGCTGAGCCGGGTGGTCAGCGAGCGCGACGACACCTTCTTCCGCGCACTGGCGCTGGCCGAGGGCGTCGGCGGACCCGGCATGAGCATGGGCATGTCGGTAGCCGTGCGCTGCCTGGACGGCTACATCGACCGCTGGGCCGAGGCCGCCCCGAACGATTTCCGCGACTACCCCACCCTGGCGCGCGCCTTCGGTGCGCTGGCAGTCATCGAGGACGCGCCCGGGATTTGCCGCGAAGCCGGCCTGAACCCGCGCGACCCGGCACAGTTCGAGCCGGTCGAAAGCGACCTGCCGGTGGTCGTCGCCAACGGCGCCTGGGACCCGATCACCCCCGTGCCACTGGCCGAGGCCATCATGCCGGGCCTGAGCAACGCGCGGCTGGTGGTCTTCCCGCATGCCGGCCACGGGCCGACACGCTCGCTCGACTGCGCCGGGGATTTTCTCAATGCCTTCTTCGACGACCCCACGGCCGAACTCGACATGGAATGCGTCGAGCAGGGCGAAGATGCCGCCGAATACATCGCGCCCTACTACACAACCAGCGCGGCCATCGAAGGCCTCGTGCTGTTCGAGGAAAAGGAAAAGCGCTTTCAGGCTCACATGGCCTGGGGCGGGACATCGGCGTTCTTCGTGCTCGCCGGGCTGATCGTGATCCTGCTGTCCTGGTTCGCGCGCCGAATCGACGGCCGCCGCCTCGAAGCCGCCGGCAGCTCGCGCCTGTTCATCTGGCTGGCCACGGTCTCCGCGGCGGTCTACGCCGGCGGGCTGGGCGCCGCGGTACAGGCCAGCGTGGAAGTCAACGAGGCAATGGTGCTGTTCGGGCTGGTCTCCTGGGCCCGCTGGATGGCCTGGTTCGGGCCGCTGACCCTGCTGCTGGGCCTGGCCGGACTGGTCCAGACCTGGCGCTACCGCCGCAACATTCCACTGGCAGGCCGCATCGGCCTGATGCTGGTCGGCCTGGCCACGATCAGCCTGTCGATCTTCGGACTGGTCTGGGACCTGTGGCCGGGGTGACCTGTGCCATGGTCATGGCGCGACCTGATTACGTACTGACTCAGCCATCTCCTGGCCCCTGACCAGCGGCCAGTACACGTACTCGGCTTGGCCAGTAGCCCGGGCCTACGTGCCCGGGGAACCTTCGGG
>CAYQJJ010000311.1:0-2955 GCA_964417745.1 uncultured Wenzhouxiangella sp. | reverse complement strand
CCTGAAAGCCATGCCGGTGGTGTTCCTGCTGCGCGACCCGCGCGATGTGGCGGTCTCGGAGTTCTTTCAGTCGACCCGGCGGGCCAGCGCCTACAAGCGCGAGCTCTACGATGTCGACCAGGCCGGTTCGATGTTCGAGTTCGTCATGCAGTCACCGCTCGGTCTGCCGGCGATCTGCGACTACCTCAACCACTGGCACCACGAGCTGGCGCAATGGGACCGGGTCTACCGGCTCTTCTACGAAACCCTGCGGGCCGAACCGGAGGCAGAAATGGCACGCCTCGTGGCGTTTCTCGGTGCCGACTTCGACACCGATGCCATCGCCGAGGCGGTGGCGTTCACCTCGTTCGAGTCGCTCAAGCGCAAGGAGCGCGAGAACTTCTACAACAACAGCCGGCTGCAGGCGAAGAATGTCGAGGACCCGGACTCCTACAAGGTACGCCGGGGCAAGGTCGGCGGCTACCGGGATTATTTCAGCGACCGCGAGATTAAGCGCGTCGACGCCTTTCTCGCCGAACGGCTCGCGCCCGAGCTGGCCGAGCGTTTTGTCGGCGATCGCTGATGCGCGTGCTGATCCTGCCGTGCGAGACCCGGGCCCGGGAGTTCGACGCCAAGCTGCTGCTGGCGGTGGTGGCGGCCGGGCGCGGGGTGACGAGCATCGTGGGCAGCAAAAAGCCCATCGATCTCGACCTGGGGCGCTTCCCGGACGGGGTCTACGTCGGCAAGAGCGTGACCGCGCGCAGCCGGCACAATCTCTTGCTGGCACGCTCCTGCGGGCACCGGGTCGCGTTGTGGGACGAAGAAGGCCTGGTGTGGGCCTCGCGCGAGGTCTACTGGCGCACCAAGGTCGATGGCCCGACCCTCAACGAGCCGGAGCTGCTGCTGGCCTGGGGCGAGGACAATGCCGCGGCCTGGCGCGAACATCCCGACTACGGTGGCGTTCCGATTGTCGCCTGCGGCAACCCGCGCGCCGATTTGCTCAAGCCCCGGCTGCACCCGCTGTTTGCCGAGGAGGTCGACCGGATCACCGCCGAGCACGGTCGCTTCGTGCTCGTCAATACCAATTTCTCGCGAGTCAACCACATTCAGCCGCGCCAGAACCGTCACCTGAAGTGGCTGCGCGAGCAGCGCCCGGACGACCCGCGCGGTGGCTTTGCCGCCCACAAGTACGAACTGTTCAAGGCCTTTCGCAGCGCGCTGCCCGAGCTGGCCAAACGGCGCCCGGATCTGCGCCTGGTCATTCGCCCGCACCCCAGCGAGCAGCGCAGGGTATGGGATGAGCTGGCCGCGCCGTTCGACAACCTCAGCGTGGCCCAGCACGGTAACGTGGTCGCCTGGTTGCTGGCCTGCCAGGGACTGATTCACAACGGTTGCACCACCGCCGTCGAGGCGTTCCAGCTCGGACGCCCGGCGCTGGCCTATCGGGCCGTGCGCTCGGCGCATTATGATCATCCCTTGCCCAACGGCATCAGCCGCTCGTGTGACAACCTCGATGAACTCGACAGCCAGGCGCGGCGTTGTTTCGAGGATTCGGCGTCGGTCTTTGCCGAGCAGGCCGAGGGCGGCGGGCGCGCCATCATGGCCCGGGCCCTGAGCGGTTTCGGCGAGGACGAGTTGAGCTCCGAGCGCCTGCTCGACGCGCTCATGCCGCTGCTGCAAAACAGCAGCCCGCCGACCGGTGCCCGGCCGCGCACCGCCCGCGCCGCGCTGGCCCTGCGCCGCCTCGGGCGTCCGCTGCTCGAGCCGATTCCGGGCACGGCCAATTACCGGCCCTACCTGCGCCACATGTTCCCCCCCACCTCCGGCGGCGAGGTGCGTGATCGGGCGCGGCGGCTGGCCGAATGTGTCGGGCTTTCGAGCGACGGTTTCGAAGTCGAAGCCCTGGGCCGCGAAGTGTTTCGCGTGGCTCACCGGAGAGCTTGATAGAATTCCATCGCGCCGAACCTTTCCTGAAAGACAGCGGGGGTTCGGCCGTTCTTTAAGCAGGAACCAGACACAATCTCAACACGGACCAAGATCAACACCAAGGCGAGGCAGGCAGTGATCAAGGCAAAGATTCTCGGCGCCGGCTCGATCGGCAATCATCTCGCGCACGGTGCGCGGCAGCTCGGTTGGAGCGTCGTCCTGTGCGACATCGACGAGGCCGCCCTGGCGCGCACGCGTGACGACATCTACCCCGGCCGCTATGGGGCCTGGGACGAAGCGATTCGGCTCGGCCAGCCCGAGGACTTTTCCGACGAGGCATTCGACGTGGTCATCATCGGCACACCGCCCGACAGTCATGTGCCCCTGGCACTGGCCGAGATCGGCAACGCCCGTCCGAAAGTGATGTTGATCGAAAAGCCGCTCTGCCCGCCGGACCTTGAACCCTGTGCCGACCTGGTCAAGCAAGCCGCCGAACAGGGCGTGCGCGTGCTCGTCGGCTACAACCACCGTCTGACCCGGCATACCCGCATCGCCGAGCACTGGCTGGCCGAGACCGACATCGGCGAGATCACGACGTTGCGCGCGATGACCCGGGAGCACTGGGGAGGCATCTTCGGTGCCCATCCCTGGCTGGCCGGGCCGGCCGACAGCTACCTTGGTTTCACCGCGCGCGGTGGCGGGGCGCTTGGAGAGCACAGCCATGCCATCAATATCTTCCAGCATTTCGCCGAAATCGCCGGCCTGGGAAAGATCCGCGAGGTCATGGCAATGCTCGACGAGGTCGAGGCCGATGGGGCCGCCTACGACCGCATCGCGCAGCTTTCGGTACGCACCGACGCCGGTACCGTGGGCACCATCGTGCAGGATGTAGTCACCCGTCCGGCTCAGAAATGGCTGCGCCTCGAGGGCACCGAGGGCTACCTGGAATGGCAGGTCAGCGTCGATGCCGATCATGATCGGGTCCGGCTGGTTTGCCACGACGGTCCGACGCGCGAGGAGTACGTCGCCAAGACCCGTCCGGATGATTTC
>CAYQJJ010000310.1:0-2987 GCA_964417745.1 uncultured Wenzhouxiangella sp. | reverse complement strand
TTCCGTCTCGCAGCCAGGCGGGCTTCAGCCTGCTCGAGCTGATCGTGGTCATGGTGCTGGTCGGGTTGTTGTTTACCGTGGTCGGTCTGTCGGTCTCGCGTTCGGTCTCCGGCGCGGAGATCCGCAACGCCGCGCGCGAGGTTACTGCCGGGCTGCGCCATACCCGGGGCCAGGCCATCATCCAGCGCGAGCAGCAGGTCTTTCATGTCGACACCAACGCGCTCACCTGGCAGGCCGCCGGGCGCGACCCGGTCGATCTCCCCGAGGGCATGGACATCACCATCAACACCGCGCGCTCGGAGCTGACCGGTGAAGCCGCCGGCGGGATTCGCTTCTTCCCCGACGGTGCCTCGACCGGCGGCAGCGTGGTGCTGCATGCCGGCCAGCGCGAGTGGCACGTGACCGTGGGCTGGCTGACCGGCGAAATCGCTCAGGATCGCGACCCGCAGCCATGAAAACCGCACGTTTCCCCAATGCCCGCCGCAGCCGGGGCTTTACCCTGATCGAGGTGATGGCCGCCTTCGCGATCTTCGCGCTGCTGTTCGGCGTGGTACTGCAGATTCTGTCGACCTCGATGAGCAACACCCGCCGGGCCGGCGACTTTACCCAGGCTGCACTGTGGGCACAGTCCAAGCTCGACCCCGCCGGGCTTGATGAAATGCTCGAGCCGGGACGCTATCGCGGCAGTTTCGACGATCGCTTTTCCTGGGAGATGGAGGTCACCGAAGAGCTGGTCGCCGATGAACGCGGCCTCGATATGGCGGATCTGCCGATCGCGCTCTATCACCTGGAGGTCACCGTCTACTGGGGCGAAAACCCCCAGCGGGAAGCCGTATTCAGAACCCTGCGCAGCGTCGACATGCACTGGGAAGAGCGCGCCCGGATGACCATGCCATGATGATGCGGCGCCATCAGGGATTCACCCTCATCGAGGTCATGCTGGCCATCACCCTGGTGGCCATGATCATGGCGCTGGCCTACGGAGGATTTCGAGCCAGCGTGCGCGCGACTTCCTCCGGAGAAGCGCTCATCGAGGAAACCAACCGCCTGCGCGTCACCCACCAGTTCGTGCGCCGCCAACTGATGCGCTCGCTGGCGCTGATCATCGAGGAAGACGAGAACGACGGGCTGCAGGTGCGCTTCGAAGGCGACCGCGACCGGGTGCGCTTCGTCGCGCCGATGCCGGGTTATCTCAGTTACGGCGGCCCCTACGTCCAGGAGCTTCGGCTCGAGGGTGGCCGTGACGGCATGGAGCTGGTCTACTACTACGCCATGCTCAACGGCTACGAGCCCGGCGAGCTCGAGCAGACCGAGGGCATCGTATTGATGGACGGCCTGCGCGAGGGCTCTTTCATCTTTCTGGGCGAAGACCCCGAGGACCAGTCACCGTTCTGGGCCGATTACTGGGAAGAAGTCGACCAGATGCCGCTGGCCGTGGGCCTGGAGATCGACCTGAACCGGGAAACCGGCCTGGCCTGGCCGGATCTGATCGCGCCGGTCATGCTCGATTCGGGCGCCGTGGGCAATGGCGGCCGGCAGCTGCGGCGTGCCTCGGATATTCTCGTCCCCGGAGGCCGCCGCGGCCGGGGCGGTCGCTGATGCCGGCAGGGCGCTCCAAGCACCAGAGTGGTATCGCGTTGATCGTGGTACTCTGGGTGTTGGTGCTGCTGACCATCGTGGTCGGCGTGTACGCGGTGCTGGCGCGCACCGAGACCATGCAGGCACGGTTTCTGTTCGATACCACCGAGGCGCACTACGCCGCCGAGGCGGGGATTCACCGCGCCGTCTACGAAATGCGTAACCCGGACCGCGAAACCCGTTGGGTGGCCGACGGGCGCTCCAACTACATCGAGTTCGGGGATGCGATTGTCGACATCCAGGTCCGCGATGAATCGGGCAAGATCGATCTAAACCGGGCCGGCGAGGAACTTCTGTTCGAATTGTTCCTCTCACGCGGGGTCAACGAAAACGATGCGCTGCACCTTTCCGACGCGATCGAGGACTGGCGCGATGGTGATGACATCCCGCGCATGTACGGTGCCGAGATCGACGACTATCTGGCCGCCGGCTATCCTTACGGGCCGGCCAACCGCGATTTCCAGTCGGTCGACGAGTTGCAGCAGGTCATGGGCATGACCTGGGAGATTTTCCAGGATGTCGAGGACCTGTTCACCGTCCACGGCCGCTCCTCGGTCAACCCGGCATTCGCCTCGGCCGAGGTGCTCGCCAGCCTGCCGGATGTCGACCTGGAGGGCGCGCGCATGTTCGTCGAGGAGCGCGAAATGATGCATCCCAGTGACGCGACGGCGGGGTTGATGCTCCCCAACGGCCAGATGGTCAGCTTGCAAGCCGGCGGGTCGACCTTTAGCATTCGCTCGCGCGCGACGCTGGAGTCGGGGGCCTGGAGCCAGATCGAGGCGACCGTCAACCTGGGAACAGACACGCGAGGGCGCCCGTTCCGGGTGCTGCGCTGGCGCGATAATGTCGAGGACCGATGATTCACAACGCTGTCAATGAATACTGGGCT
This sequence comes from uncultured Wenzhouxiangella sp., assembly GCA_964417745.1. GTDB lineage: Bacteria > Pseudomonadota > Gammaproteobacteria > Xanthomonadales > Wenzhouxiangellaceae > Wenzhouxiangella. Next base: position 460 of record CAYQJJ010000310.1, on the reverse strand, counting down.
GGTCTGTCCGCCCGCTACCGCGCCAGTCCGGTTCCGGATTTCCTGGCATGGTGGCGTGGTGAGCTGTCCGGGATTGTTCCCGAATCGCTGCGCGCGCGCATGGTGCCGCCGCGTCCGGCACTGTGGCTGCTGGCCCGCGCCGACGGCCAGGGGTTCGAGATCTGGCGCGGGTCGGAAACGCCCGAGCACGTCGACGATTTCAATCTCACCGAGGACGCCAGCCTGCAGCGCGACCGCTGGTCGGAGCTGCTGCAGTCCTTTGACGAGGGCGCTCCGGAAATCCGCCTGTGCCTGCCGCCCGAGGATGTGCTGCAGTGTCCGGTCGAAATGCCGCTGGCGGTCGAGTCGAACCTGTCGGCCGCACTGGGTTATCAGCTCGACCAGCTGACCCCGTTTCGCGCCGACCAGGTCTACTATGACTACCGCGTTGCCGGACGCGACACCCAGCATGCACGCATCG
>CAYQJJ010000309.1:0-3009 GCA_964417745.1 uncultured Wenzhouxiangella sp. | reverse complement strand
GGCTGCGCGGGTGCGCCCAAGTCAATATGGCTCAGGCCATCGATGATCCGGCGCAGACGCCGGGCCAGCGCCAACGGACTCTGCTCGACATCACGAATCGTCGCCCCGGGCGCGCCGTAGAGCTCCCGGCTGGTCTCGAAAAACCCGGGCGTACCGACCCGACCGAGCATGCGACTGGCGGTATCGATGCGATCGGCGGTACGCGCCAGCCAGGGTCGGGCCGGGCCACTGGCCTCGATCAACGGCCGGGCGCGGGCCAACGCCTCATCGACCGGCGCCGGGTCAAAAACCGGGTACTCCACACGCGGCATCTCCCGCCCATCGGAGGCCAGAAACCGCTCACGCACCTCCAGCGGCCAGGCAATCAAACCAAGCACACGCAACGGCTGCTCCGCCTCGCGCAACGCCTGCGCAGCCAGACGAATCGATTCCTGCGTCGGAATTTGGGACATGAGTCTCGTCCTGAAGTGGGAAGTGGTGTGATACGAGCAGTCGATTCTATAGGAGCACAAGGCAGGCGAGGGCCGGGGTGGGTGGTAAGGCGTGAGGCGTGAGGCGTGAGGCGGGGGGGTCGGACTTCAACTCCCCCGAAACCGGAAACCGGAAACCCGAAACCGTCCTTTCCGTAACCCGCCGGCACCGGCGGGGGCTCTGAACACCCCAAACCTTTTACAGGTACAATAGCGCGTTATTTTCCCTAAACTGCCCGCCGGACGGGCTGGAATCGATTCATGCTGTTTAATAATGTCGTTATCAAGTCGGTCTCTCACATCGAGCCGCCGCACCGGATTACCAGTGAAGAAGTCGCCGAGCGTCTCGAGCCGACCCTGAAGAGACTGCTGGTGCCGGGTAACCCGCTGGTCGACCTCGCCGGGATCAACGAGCGCCGGTTCTGGGACGAAGGCACGATGCCGTCCGATGGCGCCACCCAGGCGGCCCAGAAAGCCCTCGCCGACGCCGATATCGACCCCAAGCAGATCGGTATCCTGATCAACACATCGGTCTCGCGCGACTTTCTCGAGCCGTCCACGGCCTGCATGGTTCACGGCAACCTCAAGCTCGGCAACACCTGCCAGAGCTTCGATGTCGGCAATGCCTGCCTGGCGTTCGTCAACGGCATGAACATCGCCGCCTACATGCTCGAGCGCGGCGAAATCGACTACGCGCTGATCGTCAACGGCGAAAACAGCCGGGAAATCAACGACAACACCATCAACCGCCTGCTCCAGCCCAAGGTCACGCGCAAGCAGTTCAAGAGCGAGTTCGCCAGCCTGACGCTGGGTTCCGGCTCGGCCGCGATGGTCATGTCGCGCGGCGACATCGAGCCCGACGGCCACCAGTACCGCGGCGGCGTGGCGCGCGCAGCCACCGAATTCAACAACCTGTGCCGCGGCTGGAACCACCAGATGTGGACCGACACCAAGACACTGCTGCGCGAGGGCATGAAACTGGCCGGCATGACCTTCGTCGCCGCCCGCACCATGATGGGCTGGGTGGTTCAGGAACTCGACCACATCGTCATCCACCAGGTCTCCAAGGCGCACACCGAATCGTTCATCAACGCCTTCGGCGCCGATCCGAACAAGGTCTATCGCATCTTCCCGTTCCTCGGCAACATCGGCCCGGCCTCCATTCCCACCGTCATGTCCCGCATGATCCAGGAAGACCGCGTAAAACGCGGCGACCGCATGGCCCTGATGGGCATAGGCTCGGGCCTCAACTGCGCCATGGCCGAAGTAGTCTGGTAACCAACCCGTAGGTCGGGCCTACGCGCCCGGCACGAAAAAGGATCAAGGAGCAAGGAGCAAGGTTAAAGGTTTAGGCGTGAGGCGTGAGGCGTGAGGCGTGAGGCGGGAAACCCGAACCCCGAAACCTGAACCCCGAAACCGTCTTTTCCTTGCTCCTTGCTCCTTGATCCTTGAACCTTGATCCTGATTCCCTGAAACCTGAAACCTGAAACCCGTTTACCCGTTCACCCGTTCATCCATTTACCCGTCTACCCATCAACCCCAGCCGCCAGGCGTCCGCCGTGCCAACCATCCCCCTCTACCCCTTCCAATCCCACTTCCACCCCCAATCCGCCGGGCATCGGATGCATTTCATCGATGAGGGCCCGGCCGACGGGCAGCCGGTGGTTATGGTGCACGGCAATCCGACCTGGTCGTTCTACTACCGCAACCTCGTCGCTGCGCTGAGTGAGGATCATCGCTGCCTGGTGCCCGACCACATCGGCATGGGGCTGTCGGACCGGCCCGACGATGCGAGCTACGACTACACCCTCAAAAGCCGCCTCGACGATCTCGGGCACTGGCTCGATGCGGTCGAGCCCGAGCGGCCGATCGATCTGATCGTGCACGACTGGGGCGGGGCGATCGGCCTGTCGTGGGCAGCGCGCAACCCCGGGCGTATCCGGCGGCTGATCCTGCTCAACACCTGGGCGTTCAACATCCCGAAACACGAGAGCCTGCCGCGCTCACTGAAATTCGCCCGCACCGCGCCCGGCGCGTTCCTGATCCGGCGCTTCAACGCCTTCTCCGGCCTGGCCGTGCGCATGGCCACCGAAAAACGCCTCGACCGCGATATCGCCAACGGCCTGGTCGCGCCCTACAAGGGCGGCCCCGACCAACGCCTGGCCACCCTGCGCTTCGTCCAGGACATCCCCCTGAGCGAGACCGACCCCGCCTGGCCGGTGCTGGCCGAAACCGAACAACGCCTCCCCCTGCTCGCCGAAAAACCAACCCTCATCGCCTGGGGCGGCAAGGACTTCGTCTTCAACGACAAAGTCCTCGAAATCTGGAAACAAAAACTCCCCGACGCCGAAATCGAATACCTCCCCCAGGCCGGCCACTACGTCCTGGAAGACGCCCCCGAAACCATCACCGCCCTGGCCCAGGACTGGCTAGGGGGGGGAGGATGGGTTAAGGGGGAAGGCGTGAGGCGTGAGGCGGAAAACCCGAACCCTGAACCCTGAACCCTGAACCCTGAACCCTGAACCCTGAACCCTGAACC
>CAYQJJ010000308.1:0-3028 GCA_964417745.1 uncultured Wenzhouxiangella sp. | reverse complement strand
AAGGCTTCCAAGAAAAAGGCTTCGAAAAAGAAAGCCTCCAAGAAGAAGGCTTCGAAAAAGAAGGCCTCAAAGAAGTCGGCCGCGTCCGTTTCAGCACCAATGGCACGCGTTCTCGACGCGGCCGAGGAATTGCGCGATGCGCTGCAGGAGCTGGCCTCCGAGGAATACACCAGCCGCCGCCTGGCTGTTGAAGAACTGCGTACGGCGGCCCGCTCGAAGATCTCCGATCTCGAGCAAATGGCCCAGAGCAGCCTTGCCAAGCTGACCGGCAAGGGTTGAGCCAGCCTGAACGACCGAACGATGCCGGGGGGCGTGCTGCGCCCGCCCCGGCAGCTTCCACGCAGATTATCGACCAGTTCCTGGACGCAGTTTGGGCCGAGCGTGGCCTGAGCCCGGCCTCCCTCGAGGCCTACCACCAGGACTTGGCCGCGCTCGCTCGCGCCACATCGGAATCGATTCTGTTGCTCGAGCGCGATCAGTTGATGCGTTTTCTCGGCTCCCGCCTGCGCGAGGGGGCAGCCGTGAGCAGCGTTTGCCGCTCGATCTCCTGTTATCGGCAGTTTTATGCCTGGGCGCTACGGCAGGGCCTGCTGGCCAGCGATCCGACGCTCGACATCACGCACCCGGTCCGACCTCACCCGCTGCCTGGCGTACTCTCCAGTGCTCAGGTCGAGGCCCTGCTCCGTCAGCCCGAGCCGGATACACCGCTCGGAGTGCGGGATCGGGCCATGCTCGAAGTCTTTTATGCATCCGGTGTTCGGGTCGGCGAGCTGGTGGGCCTGGTTCTGTCCCGCGTAAACCTGGACCGCGGAATCATGCGGGTGATCGGCAAGGGTGGTCGGGAGCGTCTTGTACCGCTCGGAGAAGCGGCTATCGATACGCTTCAACGGTGGCTCGATCAGGGCCGGCCGGCCCTGAGGCCCAATAGCGATGCGCTGTTCGTCTCCCGGAGTGGCCGGGCGCTGACCCGGGCTGCGGTGTGGCGGCGGATACGCGATCACGCGCTTGCGGCCGGTATCGAGCAGCGGGTTTACCCGCACCTGCTGAGGCATTCCTTTGCCAGCCACCTGCTCGATCACGGGGCGGATCTGCGGGTCGTGCAGCTGTTGCTAGGGCATTCCGACCTCAGTACGACCCAGCTCTACACCCACGTCTCGCGGGCGCGCCTGAAATCGATTTACGACAATCACCATCCGCGAGGCTAGAATATTTCGAAACTTGTCGGAGCGATGGTGTTCCAACTAGATATCCCGATCAGCCTGTTTTTCTGGATAAATCAGCGATCAGTCGATCTAAATCAGTGTTTTAAGGAGTAATTGATGAAGCGGTTTTCTATTTTCGCGGCACTTGCCGTGATTGCAGCCGGCGGCGCGTCACTCGCCTCGGCCGATGATGAGGCTATTGAGGCGCGTCTGGCCAATCTGGTGCCGGACATGGGCAATGTCGCCATCAGCGAGACCCCGATCGACGGAGTAAAGCAGGTGCGCATAGGCGGTGACATTGTCTACATCAGCGACGATGGCCGATTCCTGATTCAGGGTCGGATGATTGATCTGGATACCCAGCGGGATCTGACCGACACGGCCATGTCGGGCGTGCGCAAGGAGCAGCTCGAAGGGCTCAACGGCGAGCAGTTCGTCACCTTCGGCAACGATGATGCCGAGCACGAGATCCTGGTGTTCACTGACCCGGACTGTGGCTACTGCCGGCGGTTGCACGATCAGATGAGCGAATACATGGAGGCCGGCATCAAGGTTCACTACCTGGCTTATCCGCGTTCGGGCGTTGGCTCGGGGACCTACGACAAGCTGGTCTCGGTCTGGTGTGCCGATGACCGTCAGGGTGCGATGGATATCGCCAAGGCCGGTAATACGCCACCGCGCAGCACTTGCGACAACCCGGTCTCGGATCACTACCAGCTCGGACAGAGCCTGGGCGTGACCGGAACCCCGTCGATGGTTACCTTCTCCGGCGACATGATTCCCGGTTATGTCCCGCCGTCGCAGCTCAAGGAGCGGCTCGACGGCCTGGCTGAAGCCAACGCCGACTGAAGCAGTAGCGAGCCGAGGACCGGGCGGCGCCTTCGGGTCCGGCCGGTCGCCTATAATGGCGCGCCTGAGTCCGGTCGCCATTGCAGGGTCTTGAATGCTTTCTTTGTTGGGAAAACCGGCCTGGCCGTCGTTCAGACTGCGCCAGGCCGAAGCCGAGCTGGCCAGAATCGAGGGCCGTGAGCTCGAGATCGAAGTCCGAAGCCTGATTCTGATTGACGCCGAGCGCGCGCCTGAGGATTTCGAGCGCGAGCGGCTCGAAGCGCTGCTTTCGGCAACGCTCCGGGCATCGGAACCTGTGGACGATCGGCGCCTGCTGATCCTGCCCCGTCCCGGGGTCCGCAGCCCCTGGGCAAGCAAGGCCGGCGACATTCTGACGCGCTGTGGGCTCGAAACCTTTGCCTGCCTGGAGCACGGTCTGCTGGTCTCCAGTCAGCCCGAACCGGCTCGTGAACTTTCGGAAAAAGCCCGTGCGCGCTTGTTCGACCGTATGACCCAGGTGGTCGTCGGTGAGGATGCCGACCTGGGCGCCTGGTTCGCCGCGCCGGCGCCGGGGCCGCTCGGCATCATCGAGCTCGGCGAGGAGCCCGCGCGCCGCCTGGCGCAGGCCAATCGGGAAATGGGCCTGGCCCTGAGCGACGGCGAGGTTGACTACCTGGTCGCCGCCTATACCGAGCTCGGGCGCGATCCGACCGACGCCGAGCTGATGATGTTCGCCCAGGCCAACTCGGAGCATTGCCGGCACAAGATCTTCAACGCCAGCTGGCGCCTCGACGGCGCCGACCTCGATGGTTCCCTGTTCGGCCTGATTCGCAAGACCCACGCCGTCAATCCGGAAGGCACGCTGGTGGCCTACGATGACAATGCCGCGATCATCGAGGGCTTTGAAGGTTCGATGCTCCTCGCCCCGGCCGACGACCCGGTCTACCGCCTTGCCGACGGACGGATCCACGTCCAGATCAAGGTCGAGACCCATAATC
>CAYQJJ010000307.1:0-3030 GCA_964417745.1 uncultured Wenzhouxiangella sp. | reverse complement strand
GCTCTTGCGTTGCGGCTTCAAGCCAATCCAGCACATCGTCCTGGATGAACTGAATCGAGCGAATTCCGGCGCGCTCGGTGTTGCGTCGCGCACTCGCCAGCATGCTGGTGCTGTGGTCGATGGCGAAAATCTCTTTGAATTCGCGGGGGGGGGGCAGAATCGGCAAAGCGCGTGACCGGTTCCGCAGCCTACGTCGAGCATGCGCCCGCTTTTGGGCAGATGGCTGTCGTGGCTCGAGAACAACAGGTCCGATGCGGTCTTTCGCGGCTCGACGATCACATCATCGTATTCGCTGCCAATCGCGTCGTGGTAGCAGCGGTCCAACTGGCTGCGTTGTCGAGGATTCAATTTCATGTTGTCTGCTTCCGTCGGTTGTGGGCGGATTTGTCAGCTATCCGTAATGGTTTTCTTGAGGCGATAAAGCCACTCCAGGGCCTGTTTCGGGGTCAGGTCGTCGGGGTCGATTTCGGCGAGCAGGTCGGCGACCGGGTCGGGGGGGGCTTCGGGTTCGGTGGCGGATGAGGTGGAGAACAGGCCGAGCTGGGGCGAGCTGGCGCTGGCGGCGTCGCGTTCGAGGCGGTCGAGGTGTTTGCGGGCCTGGGTGATGACCGGTTTGGGCACACCGGCCAGGCGCGCGACCTGGATGCCGTAGGACTGGCTGGCCGGGCCTTCGCGTACTGAATGCAAAAACACGATGCGTTCCCCGTGCTCGCGGGCGTCGAGGTGGACGTTCCGGATGCCTTCGTGGTCTTCGGCAAGTCGGGTGAGTTCGAAGTAATGGGTCGCGAACAGGGTCAGCGCCTGGATGTTGAGCGCCAGTTCGGTGGCGACTGCCCAGGCCAGCGCCAGGCCGTCGAAGGTCGAGGTGCCGCGGCCGATCTCGTCCATCAGGACCAGCGAGTGCTCGCTGGCGTTGTGCAGGATATTGGCCGTTTCGACCATTTCGACCATGAAGGTCGAGCGGCCGCGGGTCAGGTCGTCGCCGGCACCGATGCGCGAGAAGATGCGGTCGATGGGGCCGATGCGGGCACTCGCGGCGGGCACCAGGCTGCCGGCGTGGGCGAGGATGGCGATCAGCGCGGCCTGGCGCATGTAGGTCGATTTACCGCCCATGTTGGGCCCGGTGATGACCAGCATGCGCCGGTCCGGGCTCAGCCGGCAGTCGTTGGGCACGAACGGCTCGTCCTGGACTCGCTCGACCACCGGGTGGCGGCCGGCTTCGATGTCGATGCCGCGTTCATCGTCCAGCCTCGGGCGGACCAGGTTGAGGGTCTCGGCACGCTCGGTAAAGGCGACCAGCACATCGAGCGTGGCCAGCGCGGCGGCGATGCGTGCCAGCTCCGGATGCGCGCCGGCCAGGCGTTCGATGAGGTCTTCGTAGAGCGCTTTCTCGCGCGCCAGCGCGCGCTCGCGGGCCGACAGGACCTTGTCCTCGAATCCTTTCAGTTCCTCGGTGATGTAGCGCTCGGCGTTTTTCAGCGTCTGGCGCCGGCTGTATTCGGTCGGCACCTTGTCGGCGTGGCTCCTGCCGATTTCGATGTAGTAGCCGTGAACGCGGTTGTAGCCGACCTTGAGGGTGGCGATGCCGGTGCGCTCGCGCTCCTGTGCTTCGTAGCGCACCAGGAAGTCGCCGGCATTGCTGCTGAGCGCGCGCAACTCGTCGAGCTCGCTGTCGAAGCCTTCGGCGATCACGCCGCCGTCGCGCACCACCACCGGCGGCTGCTCGATGATGGCCGTCTCGAGCAGGGTCTGCAGCTCGGGCACCGGGGCGAGCCGTTCGGTCAGATCGGCGAGCTGAGGGTCGTCGAATTCGTCGAGGCGCTGGTTGAGTGCCGGCAACCGGCCCAGACCTTCGCGCAGCGCGGCCAGGTCGCGCGGGCGGGCCGATCTCAGGGCGATGCGCGTGAGTACGCGCTCCAGGTCGCCGATGCCCGACAGCGCCTCGCTCAGCCCGGGGTGGGCGTGGTGGGCGAGCAGGGTCTCGATGGCGCCGAAGCGTTGGTTCAGGGCCCTTCGCGAGCGCAGCGGGTGGGTGATCCAGCGCTTGAGCTTGCGGCTGCCCATCGGCGTGGCGGCGGTATCCATGAGCCCGACCAGGGTGTGGTCGCTGCGCCCGTCGGGGTGGATGTCGATTTCCAGGTGCCGGCGCGTGGCCGCATCGAGTACCAGGTGTTCGGCGGCCGAGACCGCGCGCACACCGGTCAGGTGGGTCAGTTCGCCGGAGAGCATGTCGCGGGCGTAGCCGACCAGCGCACCGGCCGCACCCAGGCCCGGCCCGATGGTCTCGATGCCAAAGCCCGACAGGTCCTGCACGCCGAGCTGCTGGCACAGCGAGCGCCAGCCCGACTCGGCATCGAAATGCCACGGCGCGGTCTGGCGTACCGCCGCCCCGGTCGCCGGCAGGCCGAGGTCGTGGTCGTCGGGAAGGAGCAGTTCGGCCGGGCGCAGGCGCTCGAGTTCGGCGGTCAGCTCGGCCATGGTTTCGGGCTCGGCGAAGCGCAGACGCCCGCCGGCAAGATCCAGCCAGGCCAGCCCGAACGATTTCGAACCCGGTGCGATCGCCGCCAGCAGGCGGTCCTGACGATCGTCGAGCAGCGCTTCGTCGGTGACCGTGCCGGGGGTGACGATGCGCACCACCTTGCGCTCGACCGGGCCCTTGGCGGTTTCCGGGTCGCCGATCTGCTCGCAGATGGCGACCGACTCGCCCTGCTTGATCAGCCTGGCGAGGTAGCTGTCGACGGCGTGGTAGGGCACGCCGGCCATCGGAATGGGCTGGCCGGCCGATTGTCCGCGCGTGGTCAGGGTGATGTCGAGCAGGCGGGCGGCGCGCTGGGCGTCGTCGTAGAACAGCTCGTAGAAATCGCCCATGCGGAAAAACAGCAGAATGTCCGGATAATCAGCCTTGATCCGGAGAAACTGCTGCATCAGCGGGGTGTGCTGGTTTTTCTTGGCTGACATGGATCTGGGATTGGCCGATTCCGGAGAATTGCTGATGATGGGTATAAGGGCTAAGGTTTCAGGTTTCAGGGA
>CAYQJJ010000306.1:0-3061 GCA_964417745.1 uncultured Wenzhouxiangella sp. | reverse complement strand
TATACTTTTCCCTTTCCCCTACTTCCCTCCGCGCCTCAGCGACTCAGCGGGATATAAGCTTTCGGGGTTAACCTTTTACCTTTCACCATTTCCTTTCCCTGTTCATGGTGGGAAAGAGGATCTAGGAGCAAGGTTCAAGGAACAAGGAAAAGCGAATTCGACGCTGACATCAGTCAGGTCTGCCACCATCACTGTAATCCGCCATTTCTTCGCCGGTCTGGTTTGCGAACTGTCTGCGCTTGGCAATCAGGGCGGCGAGCATTCGGGACAGCTCTCGACACTCCTTAATCGACTCATCAGCGAATTTGGCGTCGAGGTAGCCAATCTCCTTACCGATATAGAGCTGGGAACGAACCTCGCCGGAGGAGCCCTTAGCAAACCCCAGAAACCTCACGCAATCGAGCATGGACTCCCTTTCGAAACCTTCAGCTATATTGCTTGAAATTGACAGGCCCGCCCGAGTCAGTTGATCTCGGAACCCCCAATCTCGTAAATCCTTGGTAGCCTTGTATAAATCAGCCGAAAGGCGCGCAGAACGCTTCCACACATCCAGATCCTCGAACTTCATTGGCTTTCCTTGCTCCTTGAACCTTGCTCCTTGATCCTTTCCGCACCCGGAACAGACGACGGCAAATTCACCACCCGCTCCTCCAGCCACCGCGACATTTCCAGACCATCATGCTGGCAGTCGGCATACATCGGCAGCTTGTTCATCAAGCGCCAGATGGGGCGGGTCATGATGCCGGCGTTGTTGGTGGTCTCGAGGAAGCTCTCGCGTTCTTCGGGCGAGTCGAGGATGATGGCGTTGAGCCAGTAATTGGAGCGCGCCTCGGCCGGTTCGTTGACGAAGGTCACGCCGTGGCTGTCGAAGAACTCGCGGTAGCGCTCGGCGATCCGGCGCTTGGTTTCGATGAAACCCGGCAGCTGCGCCATCTGCGCGCAGCCCAGGGCGGCGTTCAGGTTGGGCATGCGGAAGTTGTAGCCGAGCTCATCGTGCACGAACTCGTAGGGGTGCGGCACCTTGGCCGTGGTGGTCAGATACTTGGCGCGCTCGGCCAGTTCAGTGTCGTCGGTCACGATCATCCCGCCGCCGCCGGTGGTGACGATCTTGTTGCCGTTGAAACTGAACACCCCCAGCCGCCCGAAGGTGCCGGTATGACGCCCGCGGTACCAGCTGCCCAGCGACTCGGCCGCATCCTCGACCAGGGCAATGCCCCACTCCTCGCAGATCGCGGCGATCTCGTCGACCCGGCACGGGTGCCCGAAGGTATGCATCGGCTGACAGGCCTTGATCGCCCGCCCCGTCGAGCGGTTGAAACAACCCCCGTCGCGGCGCTCGGCGTGTTGCTCCAGAAACGCCCGCAGCGCATCGGGGCTCATCCCCAGGCTCTCGCGGTCGACATCGACGAACACCGGCTTGGCGCCCAGGTAGGCGATCGCATTGCAGGTGGCCACGAAGGTCAGCGCCTGCGTCAACACCTCGCAATCGCGCTCGACCCCGACCAGCCGCAGCGCCACCTGCAGGGCATTGGTCCCGTTGACCACCGCCACGGCGTGCCCGGCACCGGCAAACTCGGCCACCCGGCGCTCCATCTCCGTGACTTTCTCGCCGACCGACGACACGAAGTTCGAGTCGATACAAGCCACCAGATCCTCGCGCTCCGCACCCTCGAAAACCGGGCGGTGCAGGGGCACGAAACCCTCACCATAGATCGCCCTGACGAGCTCGATCAATTCTTTTTCAACAGCCATGGATGAACGCGCCGAATCCAGATTCAAGTTCAGTCAATTCTAAACGGGCAAGTGCTCCGTCAGGCCGCCAGTGGCCCGCGAAGCAAACCAAGGATCGAGACCGCGAAAAGCGACCCCCATCGGCTAGAATGGTGCCATGAACCTGATCACCTTCAACCCGATCTACCAACCCCGCGTGTGGGGCGGACGTGCGCTTGCCGACCGGCTCGGGCGCAGCCTGCCCGGCGATGAACCGATCGGCGAGTCCTGGGAACTGGTCGACCGGCCCGAAGCCCAGTCGGTCGACCGCCAGACCGGCCGCAGCCTGCGCGAACTGCTCGAGACCGATGCCGAGGCCATCATGGGCCCGGGCTGGGATCCGCAGCGCCCGTTCCCGATCCTGGTCAAATGGCTCGACTGCAGCCAGCGCCTGAGCCTGCAGGTCCACCCGCCGGCAGATGTCGCCGAACGCCTCGGCGGCGAACCCAAGACCGAATGCTGGTTCCTCGCCGACACCACCGACGAGGCCGCACTGATCGTCGGCCTGAAACAGGGCGTGACCCGCGAGCGCTTCGAACAAGCCATTCAGACCGAAACCCTCGAACCCCTGCTCCACCGCTTCCCCGTCCAGCCCGGCCAGGCCATGCTGCTCGAATCCGGCCGCCTGCACGCCATCGACGCCGGCAACCTGATCCTGGAAATCCAGCAAAACTCCGACACCACCTACCGCGTCTACGACTGGGGCCGCAAGGGCCTCGACGGCCAGCCCCGGCAACTGCACGTCGACCAAAGCCTGCAATCCATCGACTTCACCGACACCGAACCCGACCCCCTGCCCGCCTTCACCACCCCCGGCCAGCGCACCATCGCCAACTGCAACGAATTCCGCATCCGAGAATTCCACCTCAAACCCGGCGACCCAATCGCATTCCACCCCAACGACCAACCCCGAATCCTCAGCCTGATCACCGGCACCCTCACCGACCAGACAAACAACCAGCAAATCAAAGCATCAGAAAACATCCTGATCCCCTACAGCGCCGGCACCAAACTAACCGCCAACACCGATACCACAGTGCTGGTCACAGACAGGTTTATTTGAAGGAAAGGATCAAGGTTCAAGGAGCAAGGAACAAGGAACAACGGTTTCAGGTTTCAGGTTTCAGGGTTCAGGCTTAACCTTGCACCTTGATCCTTGCCCCTTGATCCTTCCAGTTTCAGGTTTCAGTCTTTTAACCTTCCACCCTTAACCTTTTTCCCTTCACCTTCTTCCCTCCCTTCGCGCCTTAGCGCCTTCGCGAGAGAAAAGGGTTTCGGGTTATGGGTTACG
>CAYQJJ010000305.1:0-3072 GCA_964417745.1 uncultured Wenzhouxiangella sp. | reverse complement strand
CTGCCAGGCGACGGCGAGGATATCGGCGGTTTCGATGTTGACGAACCATTCCTGCAGGGCTTCCATCACATCACTCCTTGGTTGTTGGTGTTGTTGTTCGCGGGGCGCTTGATCGTGGGTCGGCGACCGGGTCTCAGAACCAGTCGCCGCCCTTGTTGAGCGTGATCTCGATCTTGTCACCGAGCTCGGCGATCTGCGTGATCATGTAGTCGAGCGCCTCGTTGGTCAGATTATGGTACGGCATGTTCTCGCACAGCTTGAGAAAGGCCATGCTCTCCATGTCGCCGACGGCCAGGTAGCCGGTGCGCAGCATCAGGTTCACGCGCAGGCACTTCTCGGCATCGTGGTTGGCCAATGGCGCCACGGTGGTCTCGACGCGCAGGAAGCGCTTGCCATCGGAGCCCTTGAGCTCGGCCAGAAACACGCTCTGATGGCGGCCCGAGTCGCCGACCGGCACCTCGAGGCCGAGCATGAAGGGCTCGTCGTGGACGACGCTGAAGTGCTGCTTGACGTGCTCCTCGATGGCGGCGAAGGTCTCCATCATTTCGGCTCCAGGCGTACCGCACCGTCCAGCCTCAGCGTGGTGCCGTTGAGGTAGCGGTTCTCGACGATGTGTCCGGCCAGGCGGGCAAATTCCTCGGGCTTGCCGAGGCGCTTCGGGAACGGGATCGACTCGCCGAGCGCCTGCTGGACCTTTTCCGGCATGACGTCGACCATCGGGGTGTGGAACACGCCCGGCGCGATGGTCATCACGCGCACGCCGATGCGGGTGAACTCGCGCGCCATCGGCAGGGTCATGCCGACGATCCCGCTCTTGGAGGCAGAATAGGCGGCCTGGCCGATCTGGCCCTCGTAGGCGGCTACCGAGGCGGTATTGATGATCACCCCGCGCTCGTCATCGTCGCCGGCGTCGTTGTGCTGCATCAGGTTGGCCGCGGCCTTGGCGATATTGAAACTGCCGACCAGGTTGACCATCACTGTCTGGCTGAAGGTGTCGAGCGCCATCGGCGCCTCGCGCCCGAGCACCCGGCCGGCGCCGAGAATGCCGGCGCAGCTGACCGCCACGTTGAGCCCGCCCAGACCGTCGCGGGCCTGCTCCAGCACGGCCGTGACGTCGTCTTCGCTGGTCACGTCGACCCGGTAGAAGGTTGCCGACTTTTCACCCAGTGCCGAGACCGCTTCGGCGGCCTTGTCCTCGTTGACGTCGAGCAGCGCGACACGGGCACCGTTGTCGACCAGATGCCGGGCCACGGCGAATCCGAGGCCGGAGACGCCGCCGGTGATGACGGCCTTGACTTGTTCGAGTTGCATGTTGGTTGACTCCCTGGTGGCTTGTCGTTGATTGGTTGTCGTTCAGGCGCGCTTGAGGATGGCGCTGCCGCTGCGCGAGCGCGGCCGGCCCAGCTCGCCGGCAATCCAGTCGCCGGTGCGCGCCAGCGCGACCAGGTCGACGCCGGTCTCCAGCCCCATGCCGTGGAGCATGTAGACGACATCCTCGGTGGCCACGTTGCCGGTGGCCCCGCGCGCGAACGGGCAGCCGCCGAGCCCGGCGACCGAGCTGTCGACGACACGCACACCGGCTTCCACGCAGGCCAGAATGTTGGCCAGGGCCTGGCCGTACGTGTCGTGAAAATGAACCGCGAGCTGATCCATGGGAATCGATTCAGCGACCGCGCGCAGCATGTCGCGCGCGGCGTGCGGCGTGCCCACGCCGATGGTGTCACCGAGCGAGACTTCCGCGCAGCCGGCCTCGAACAGGGCCTCGGCCACGCGCACCACGTCGTTGATCGGCACATCGCCCTGGTAGGGGCAGCCGAGCACGGTCGAGACGTAGCCGCGCACGCGCACCCCATCGGCCCGAGCGCGGCTGACCACCGGCGCGAAGCGGCGCAGCGATTCCTCGATCGAGCAGTTGATGTTGCGCTGGTTGAAGGCCTCGGAGGCGGCCGTGAAAACCGCGATTTCCTCGACCTCGACGGCGCGGGCGCGGTCGTAACCGCGCTCGTTGGGCACCAGCGCCGGGTAGCTGACGCGGTCGCGGCGTTCGAGCTGTTCGATCACCGCCTCGGCATCGGCCAGCTGCGGGATGGCGCGGTCGCTGACGAAGCTGGTCGACTCGACGACGCTCAGCCCGGTGTCGGAGAGGCGGTGGATGAGCTCGAGCTTGACCGAGGTCGGGACCGTGTAGGGCTCGTTCTGCAGCCCGTCGCGCGGGCCGACCTCGACGATCTTGACGTGTTCACCGTTCATCGTCCGGCTCAGGCGATTTCTACCGCGATGGCGGTAGCCTCACCGCCGCCGATGCACAGCGAGGCGACGCCACGCTTGCCGCCGCGGGCTTTCAGCGCGTGGATGAGCGTGACCAGGATGCGTGCGCCGCTCGCGCCGATCGGGTGACCCAGGGCGCAGGCGCCGCCGTTGACGTTGACTTTGTCATGGTCGAGTTCGAGCTCGGTCATGGCGGCCATGGTTACCGCCGCGAAGGCTTCGTTGATCTCGTAGAGATCGACCTCGTCGGCCTTCCAGCCGGCCTTTTCGAGCACCCTGGTTATGGCGCCGACCGGTGCGGTGGTGAACCACTCCGGTTCCTGCGAATGCGTGGCGTGGGCAACGATGCGCGCCAGCGGCTGGTGGCCGGATTGCCCGGCGCGTTCGGCCGACATCAGCACCAGTGCGGCCGCGCCGTCGGAAATCTTCGACGAGCTCGCCGCGGTGATGGTGCCGTCTTTGGCAAACGCCGGACGCAGCGACGGCATCTTGTCGATGTTGCAGCGCGGCGGCTCCTCGTCGCGGGTGACCTCGACTTCGCCCTTGCGGGTCTTGACCGAGACCGGCGCGATCTCGTCGTCAAAGGCGCCGTTTTCCAGAGCGGCGTTGGCGCGCTCGACCGAGGCTTTCGAGAACTCGTCCTGCTGCTCGCGGGTGAAGCCGTATTTGGCCACGCAGTTCTCGCCGAACTGGCCCATCATCTGGCCGTCGTAGGGGTTTTGCAGGCCGTCGAAGAACATGTGATCGAGCGCCTGGACGTGGCCCATGCGCAGGCCGCGGTCCATCAGGTACGGCGCGTTGGTC
>CAYQJJ010000304.1:0-3097 GCA_964417745.1 uncultured Wenzhouxiangella sp. | reverse complement strand
CTTTTGGCGCGCTGCCAAAAGTAGGTCGCCCATCAGCGTAGCGGGGCGAAACGCCGTTGACTTTGAAGTTCGCGCAGCCAGGCGAAAAAGCCGCGCCGCCAGGCGAAAAAAAAAAGCGAGAGCCGGCCGGTAAGCCGGGTTCTGTCGTGGACAGTCATTCATCTGGGACGACTGTCGCCAGCCGCCTCTAGCAGCCTACCCGGATGCGACGCGGGCCACGTCATGGCATCCCTATTTGGCCTTGCTTCGGGTGGGGTTTGCCGTGCCGTGCCTGTTGCCAGCCACGCGGTGCGCTCTTACCGCACCGTTTCACCCTTACCTGATCCCGGCTTGCGCCGGGCCATCGGCGGTCTGTTTTCTGCTGCACTTTCCGTTACCGCGCCCGAAAGAGCGCGATCCCCAGGCGTTACCTGGCACCCTGCCCTGTGAAGCCCGGACTTTCCTCCACGCATCCAATTTTTGGATACGCAGCGACTGTCTGGCCGACTCTCGCCGCTATTATGACCGCTTTGGCCCGGATCGTTCGTTCGATCGACGCGCGTGGATCGAGAGCCGGGGTTACCGGCGGCCCTGTCGGCGCTCCCGGGTCAGGTTGTCGGCGCCCATCAGGTCACGGAAATCATCGAGCGGAATGCCGCGCGTGTAGCGCATCAGGCCGTCTTCGCCTTCAATGGGTTCGAGAAAATAGTCCTCGCGCATTTGCTCGCGGCGGATCGAGGTCATCTCTCTGACGTCCATGGTCGAGCCGGGGCCGTGGAAGTCAAGTGTCTGCACCAGTGCTTCGTCACCTTCCTCGAGCGCCAGGCCGTCCTGCGGCCAGCGCACGGCATAGCGGTTGTCGCGCGTGACCAGTACTTCGAACATGCAGCCAGCGCGGTTCCCGATGTGGTTACCGTCCTCGTCGCGATTGAGAAACAGCAGGTAGCGTGGCAGCTCCTGCCACATCGGAGTGTCGGGGAAGTAGCAGCGGTCGTCTCCGAACCCTTCCTCGACGATGCGCACCCGATCGATCGGGCGCGGGACCTTGTAGCGGATCAGTACGCGGGCCCAGCCCTTGCCGGAGACCGGGAAACCCCGGCGCATCTCGTAATTGGTCCGATCGAGTTGGGCGAGCACGATGATCTCGGACGAGTCGGCCAGCTCGCGCGGTGTGGCCGGGGCGCGTTCGTCATCCTCGGCCGCGATCGGGCCGGTCAGCGCGATCAGCAGGCCGGTCAGCAGGAGTTTGATGAGCATGGGGTTTTTGGTGGCGTCCTTGGGTTCGGTCATTCAGTTTAGTCACTTCTCGGCGCTTCCGGTTCGCTCAGCGCCTGACCCAGACGAATCCGCCGCCCCCCGGCCAGCGCTTCGCGCCAGGCCGGAAATCCCGGCGGCGTCAGCACGATCACGGTCGAGCCCCAGTGAAAGCGGCCCATTTCAGCACCGCGCGCGAGCGTTATGCCGTCGGGATGGCGGGTCTGGACCTCGGAGCCGGGGCGCGTGCGTTCCGCGCCGTCCCAGACGGTCTCGATGCCGGCCACCAGCAGTGCGGCGACCATGACCACGGCCACCGGGCCCTGGTCGGTCTCGAACCGGCAGGCCAGGCGCTCGTTGCGGGTGAACAGCCCGGGCACGGCCCGTGTGGTGGCCGCCGAAACACTGAACAGACGGCCCGGAATGCGCCGTTCGGCGACCAGGCGGCCGGCAATCGGCATGTGAACGCGATGGTAGTCGCCGGGTGCGAGGTAGATGGTGACGAAGCGACCCCCCTCGAACGGCTCGGCCCAGTCCGGTGAGCCGAGCAGGTCGGCGGCGGTGTAGTCGATGCCCTTGGCCTGAACGAGGCGGCCGGCCGATAGCGAGCCGAGCTCGCTGATGGTTCCGTCGCAGGGGCTGATGAGACGGTGAGACGCATCGGCCAGCGGCCGGGCGCCGTCGCGCAGGGCGCGGGTAAAAAAGGCGTTGAAGTTCTCGTATTGCCCGGGGTCGGTCAATTCGGCCTCGTCGAGGCGCACCTGGAACAGCGGCTGAAAGCCACCGATCAGCGCCTGGCTGACCCAGCGTATACGGCACTGGGAAAGCTTGCGGGCGATGCGGGTCAGCAGCTTCTGCGGCAGAACGTACTGCGGCCAGGCCAGCAGGCGGGCGGCGAGGGTTGCCATGGTACGGGCCTGTCGTGCCTCAGGTGCCGGTGAGCTGGAACAGGTCGGCGGTGACCTCGTCGGGATCCAGCGGATGGGCAAAGCGCCCGTAGAGGCGACCTTCGGGGTCAACGATCAGCACCGAAGCGGAATGGTCGACGTTGTAATAGCCGGTCTGCTCGTCGGGATCGTCGCGGTAGTAGACGATGCCGAGCTGGCGGGTGAGCGCTTCGAGCTGCGGGTCGCTGCCGGTCACGCCGACAAAGTCGGCATCGAACCAGGAGACGTACTCGCCGAGCAGTTCATCCTGGTCGCGGTCGGGGTCGACCGACACGAACACCACCTGCGGCAGCGACTCGCGGCGCATCATGTCGAGCTGGTTCATGGAGCGGGCCAGCATGGCCAGGGTATCCGGGCAGACATCCGGGCAGTTGGTGAAACCGAAAAACAGCAGGTTCCACTGGCCTTCGAGGTTGGCGCGGCTGAATTGCTCGCCATCGGCAGTGTAGAGCTCGAAATCCGCGACCTGGCGCGGCTGCGGAAACAACTGCGCAGCGCGCAGCTCCGACGAGCGCTGCATCAGGGAATTGGCCGCGATCAGGCCGGCGGCAAGCGCCAGAATCATGATCGTGACGACAACAAAAATACGTCCGCGCTGGCGGGGGAGTCCGGGCAGTTTTTTCATGCTCGCGATTATACCGTTGGCGGGTGAGTCGGGGGTCTTTGTGACGGGCGCAATCCCTCCATTGACCCGAAGGGATGGGAGGAGCACCGGGTGGTGCCGGGGTCGCCCGGGCCGGAAACGGCATGACGGCTGCCTAAAAGGCCACGATGTTCGGGGCTCCCGGGTGCCTGGCCCCTGCAACTGGCGGGGTCCGGTGTCACGCCGATGCCGCAGGCGAGGCGACGCTCCAAAAAAAAAAACCAAGGGCTGGGGCTCTGGAGTTGGAGCTCTTGGTGCAGCCGAAGCGCGCAGA
>CAYQJJ010000303.1:0-3135 GCA_964417745.1 uncultured Wenzhouxiangella sp. | reverse complement strand
TGAAACCCGTTCCCCCTTCCTTCCCCCCATCCAACGCGCTATAATGCTCGGCTTGCCCCGGTTGTCTGGTCGCGGACTGCCGGAAACATCACCCAAGCCTGAAGAGAGCAAAATCATGGCC
The DNA here is from genome assembly GCA_964417745.1 of uncultured Wenzhouxiangella sp. GTDB lineage: Bacteria > Pseudomonadota > Gammaproteobacteria > Xanthomonadales > Wenzhouxiangellaceae > Wenzhouxiangella. The sequence goes on along the minus strand of CAYQJJ010000303.1, from coordinate 3,014 downwards.
AAACGATTCAAGATTCCGGCGGAACTCCGTACGGACGTAGGGAAAGGTGCGAGCCGCCGCCTGCGCCGCGCGGGCCGTGTTCCTGCCATTGTCTACGGTGCCGGGCGCGACCCGGTCTCCATTACCATCGATCACCAGACCACCCTGCATGCCGCAGAGGAAGAGGCGTTCCACGTCTCGGTTCTCGAGCTGACCGTCGATGACAAGCGCCAGAAGGTGGTCGTGCGTGATCTGCAGCGCCACCCGTTCAAGCCGCTCCTGACCCACATCGATTTCCTGCGTGTGCGTGATGACCAGGAACTGCGCATCAACGTGCCGATCCACTTCATCAACGAAGAAACCTCCAGCGCAGGCAAGACCGCGGGCGTGGTGGTGTCCTACCAGGTCATGGAAGTCGAAATCTCGGCGCTGCCGAAGGATCTGCCCGAATACCTGGAAGTCGACCTGGTCAATCTCGAGCCCGGCGACAGCGTGATGCTCAGCCAGGTGCCGCTGCCCGAGGGCGTGACCGTGCCGCAGCTCGAGTTCGGTGACGAGGACAGCGATACGCCGGTTGTCTCGGCGCTGTTCATTCGTGCCTCGCAGGGTACCGGCGAACAGGCTGCCGAAGCCGACGCCGCCGCGGCTGAGGATGCCGAGGTCGAGACGGTTGACGAGGCCGAGGCCGATGCCGAAGAAGGCGATTCCGAAGATGAAGCGGACGCCGGCGGCGAAGCCGACAAGGAATGAGCTGAGAGCCGGTGAGCGAACGCTGGTTGATCGCCGGCCTCGGTAACCCGGGCCTGAAGTACGAAAGAACCCGGCATAACGCCGGGTTCTGGTTTCTGGAGGCCCTGGACCGTATTCAGTCGCTCGGGCTCAAGGCCAACCGCAAGCTCCACGGCGAGGTCGCCAAGCTCGATTTCCGGGGCAACGACTGCGTCGTTCTGCGTCCGGATACGTTCATGAACCATTCCGGCCAGGCGGTGCGCGCGGCCGTCGACTATTACGGTATCGATGCCGAGCGCGTGATCGCGGCCTACGACGAGCTCGATCTGCCCCCGGGTACGGTCCGGCTCAAGCAGGGCGGCGGCCACGGCGGTCACAACGGCCTGCGCAGCATCTTCCAGCACCTCGGTAGCCAGGATTTCTGGCGGGTGCGCATCGGCATCGGCCACCCCGGCGTGCGCGAGGCTGTCACGCCCTGGGTGCTCGGGCGTGCCCGGGCCGAGGACGAGCGCGCCATCCTGGAGGCCGTCGAGCGCGCCGCGGGGGTCCTGCCAGACCTGCTGGCCGGGCGTTCCGGAGCGGCAATGCAGGCCCTGCACACCCGCGCCGACGCCGCTGATTGACGGCCAGTCGGCGCATAACCAGTTACACAGAGAGCACAACCATGGGTTTCAAATGCGGCATTGTCGGGCTGCCCAACGTGGGCAAATCCACGCTGTTCAACTGTCTGACGCGGACCGAGATCCCGGCGGAAAACTACCCGTTCTGCACCATTGAGCCGAACGTGGGCATGGTGCCGGTCCCCGATCCGCGGCTTGACCAGCTCGCCGCGATCGTCAAGCCCGAAAAGGTCGTGCCGACGATGATGCAGTTCGTCGATATCGCCGGCCTGGTGGCCGGTGCCTCGCGCGGCGAGGGCCTGGGCAACAAGTTTCTGGCGCACATCCGCGAGACCGACGCCATCGCCCACATTGTGCGCTGCTTCGAAGACGACGACGTCACGCATGTTTCCGGCCGGGTCGATCCGGTCAGCGATATCGACACCATTGACACCGAGCTGGTGCTGGCTGATCTCGAGACCGCCGAGCGCGCCCTGGAGAGAACCGGCCGCCAGACCCGCTCCGGCGACAAGGAAGCGCTGCGCCTGGCCGGTTTGCTCGAACGCGTGGTCGCCCACCTCGGCGAGGGTCGGGCGCTGCGGACCATGGAACTGGCCGACGAAGAGCGCGCTTTGCTGTCGGACTGGCAGTTCATTACCTCCAAACCGGTGCTCTACGTGGCCAATGTCGATGACTCGGCCGCCGAGGACAATGCTTTCGTGACACGCGTGCGCGAGCGCGCGCAGGCCGACGGTGCCGAGGTGGTCGTGCTGTGCGCGGCAATGGAAGCCGAGCTCGCCGAACTGTCGAGTGAGGACCAGGCCGAGTTTCTCGCCGACCTGGGCCAGGATGAGCCCGGGCTCAATCGCCTGATCCGAAGCGGCTACGCGCTGCTCGATCTGCTGACGTTCTTTACCGCCGGGCCGAAGGAGGCCCGCGCCTGGACGGTCCGCCGCGGGGCGACGGCACCCCAGGCAGCCGGGCGCATTCACACCGATTTCGAAAAAGGCTTCATCCGGGCCGAAGTGACCGCGTTCGATGACTACGTGGCCGGCAAGGGCGAGGCCGGCGCCAAGGCGGCCGGCAAGCTGCGCCTGGAAGGGCGTGACTACCGGGTTGCCGAGGGCGACGTGATGCATTTCCGGTTCAATGTGTGAGCGCCGCGGGCTGCCGGGGCCGGAAATCATCGACAGGGTGTTGACTCCGGTGCCGGATTCGGTAACAATTGCGGGCTTCGTCCGGTAAAACCGCGACCAACGACTCGATTCAGGAGCGCCAGATACTGTCAGAAATTCGGAGGGGTACTCAAGCGGTCAACGAGGGCAGACTGTAAATCTGCTGGCTAAGCCTTCGCAGGTTCGAATCCTGCCCCCTCCACCATTTTTGCGCCAGATGAACGGGATGAACAGTTCGACCGGGCGGGTGTAGTTCAACGGTAGAACCTCAGCCTTCCAAGCTGATGATGTCGGTTCGATTCCGATCACCCGCTCCAACAATTTATACCGCGCCCACGTAGCTCAGGCGGTAGAGCACTCCCTTGGTAAGGGAGAGGTCACTGGTTCGAGTCCAGTCGTGGGCACCATTTTGAGCCGGGCCCAGGAGTGGCCGGGCGGCATTGAAATCAATCAATCAGGGAAACGGAGTTTCGACTCATGTCCAAGGCAAAGTTTGAACGTAGCAAGCCCCATGTGAACGTGGGCACGATTG
>CAYQJJ010000302.1:0-3185 GCA_964417745.1 uncultured Wenzhouxiangella sp. | reverse complement strand
GAATACTGGGGCAACCTGGGCCTGAGCCTGTTCTCGCTATTCCAGATCATGACGCTGGAGTCCTGGTCGAGTGGGGTGGCGCGGCCGATGATGGAGACCTACCCCTGGATCTGGCTGTATTTCGTGCCCTTCATTCTGGTCTCGAGCTTCATGGTGCTCAACCTGTTCATCGCCATCATCGTGACCGCGACGCAGTCGATTCACGCCGACGAGGAAGAAGAGCAGCGCCAGGAAGTACTCACCCAGCTGCGCTCGATCAACGACCGTCTCGGGCGCCTGGAGCAGGGTGAGGGTCGCGCCGGCCGATGAGCGAGACCAGCCGGCTCGACAAGTGGCTCTGGGGCACGCGCTTTTTCAAGACCCGGAGCATGGCCCAGCAGGCGATACGCGGCGGCAAGGTCGAAATCAACGGCGGCAAGGCCAAGCCGGCGCGCCAGGTGCGAATTGGCGATCGCCTGCGCATCACGCGTGGCGAGCTGGTATTCGAGGTCGACGTCACGGGCCTGACCGAGCGGCGCGTGTCGGCGCCCGAGGCACAGGCGATGTACGAAGAAACCGAGGCCGGACGCCGGGCCCGCGAGGAACGTATCGAACAACGCCGGGCGGCGCGACGCTCGGAGCCGGTGCCCGACGGGCGTCCGGACAAGCGCGAACGCCGCGAACTGCGCCGCTTTCAGCGCAAGCGATAAAACAAACAGTCTGCTGAGGGAGTCAGCGCTCGCTCTGGCCGTAACGCAAGCGCACGCCGCGGATGCCCTCGACGCCGTCGATGGCTGCCAGCAGGTCGGTTGACGGGGCAACCCGCCAGTCTTCGCCCAGCTTGACCAGGGCCCGCGCCCGGCTGTTGCGGTAGTGCACCATCACCGGCGTCTGGCCGCTGCGATAGGGGTGGATGGCCGCGGCCAGGTCGCGGTCGAAATCGCTCCCGGCCTGCTCGATGTCGATCTCCACGCCCAGCGCAAAGCGCGCGCGCGCCTCGTCGATATCGAGCACTTCCTCGGCGACCATCCGAAAGCCGCCGCGAAAATCGTCGTTTTCAACCCGGCCGCGCACGACGATGATTTCATCGTTGATCAGGCGGTTGGCGACCTGATGGTAAAGGTTGTCGAAGACCGCGACCTCGAGGCGCCCGTTGCCATCGTCGAGGGCAATGAAGGCACCCTTTCCCGGACGCTTGCGCACCGCCATGATCAGCCCGGCCAGGATCATTTCGACCCCGCCGCGACGTCCGCGCCGGCCTTCTCCGTTGCCGCCGTTGTTGCCGATGCGTGAGCTGATCTGATCGAGCGTGGTGGTCACGAAGCCCGACAGCTCCTCGCGCAGCTCGTCGAGCGGGTGGCCCGACAGATAAAGCCCGAGCGTCTCGCGTTCGGCGCGCAGGCGCTGGCGTCCCGACCAGGGGCGCACCTCGCGGGTGAACGGCGTTTCCGGCCCCGGGGACGATTCATTGCTGGCCTGGCCCCCGCCGAACAGGCTGACCTGGCCGGCGGCCCGATCGCTCTGATAGCGCTCGGCCTCGTTGAGCACGTCGGGCAGCATCGCCATCAGGCGGGCGCGATTTTCGTCGAGCGCATCGCAGCTGCCCGAGCGGATCAGGGTTTCGAGCGTACGGCGGTTGAGCCGGCTCAGGTCGACCTCCCGGCACAGGCCGGGCAGGCTGTCGAACCGGCCGTTGGCGTCGCGCACGTCGACCAGGTTTTCGACCGCGCCCTGGCCAACGCCCTTGATCGCGCCGAGCCCGTAGCGAATCGCACCATCCTCGACCCGGAATCGATACACCGAACGCTGCACGCAGGGCGGCAGGATCGCCAGCCCCATGGCCTTGCAGTCTTCGATCAGGTTGGCGATCTTGTCGGTCTTGTCCATGTCGGCCGACAGCACCGCGGCCATGAATTCGGCCGGGTAGTGCGCCTTCAGCCAGGCGGTCTGGTAGGCCACCAGCGCGTAGGCCACCGAGTGCGACTTGTTGAATCCGTAACGCGCGAAGGTTTCCATCAGGTCGAAGATGGCCTCGGCCTGGCCGGTCTCGATGCCGTTGTCGGCCGCACCGTCAATGAAGATGCGCCGCTGGCGCTGCATTTCCTCGGCTTTCTTCTTGCCCATCGCCCGGCGCAGCAGGTCGGCACCACCCAGGCTGTAGCCGGCCAGTTCCTGGGCGATCTGCATGACCTGCTCCTGGTAGAGAATCACCCCGTAGGTCGGCTCGAGAATCGGTTCGCACTTCGGGTGCGGATACTTTACCGGGGCCTTGCCGTGCTTGCGGTTGATGTATTCGTCGACCATGCCGGCATCGAGCGGGCCCGGGCGGTACAGGGCAACCGCGGCCACGATGTCGCTGAACGCATCGGGCCGGAGCTTGCGCAGCAGCTCTTTCATGCCCTGGGATTCGAGCTGGAACACCGCGGTGGTGTGGGCGGCCTGCAGCAGCTTGAACGCCTCGGTATCGTCGAGCGGCAGGTCGTCGAGATCGAGCGTGTCCAGGCCCTCGCCGGCGCGTCGTTCGTTGACCGCGCGCAACGTCCAGTCGATGATCGTGAGATTGCGCAGGCCGAGAAAGTCGAACTTGACCAGGCCGACCGACTCGACATCGTTCTTGTCGTACTGGGTGAGCACCGAATGGCCGTCGGGCTCGGTGTAGAGCGGCGTGTAATCGGTCAGCGGACCGGGTGCGATCACCAGGCCGCCGGCGTGCTTGCCGGCGTTGCGCGCCAGCCCCTCGAGCGAGCGCGCCAGTTCGATGACCGAGCGGGTGTCATCTTCGCTGTCAAAGCGCTGGCGCAGCTCGGGCTCTTCCTCGAGTGCGAGCGAGAGCGTCATGTCGAGCTTGTTGGGAATCAGCTTGGCGATCGAGTCGACGAAGCCGTAGTTGTAGCCCAGTACCCGGCCGCAGTCGCGCACCACGGCCTTGGCGGCCATGGTGCCGTAGGTGATGATCTGCGAGACCTGGTCGCGGCCGTAGCGCTCGGCCACGTAGTCGATGACCCGATCGCGCCCGTCGACGCAGAAGTCGATGTCGAAGTCGGGCATGGACACGCGCTCAGGGTTCAGAAAGCGCTCGAAGAGCAGGTCATAACGCATTGGATCTACGTCGGTTATCCCCAGAGACCAGCCAACCAGGGAGCCCGCACCCGAACCGCGGCCCGGGCCGACGGGTACGCCGTTGTTGCGCGCCCAGGCGATGAAGT
>CAYQJJ010000301.1:0-3217 GCA_964417745.1 uncultured Wenzhouxiangella sp. | reverse complement strand
GTTACCAGCAGAGCTGGTAGCGGCAGGGCTCGAAGAAAAGCCGTATTTCTGTGACTCAGTGACACCAACCGGCACGCTCGGATGGCAGTGGTGCCTCCAGGCTGTCGGACTGAATCGGGCCCGCTGGCGCGCTACTGGACGCGTTCGACCGTCAGGCCGCGCTGCGCCAGAGAATCGGCGACGAGCGCCCACTGTTCCTGATCAGCAGTCTGGGAGACGCGAGCTCCCGCAATCGGAGGAGTGACCTTCGTTTCGTAGTTGATGCAGGAAGCCGACCCGAGAAGGTAGGTGCCATTGGGCCGGCGAAGGCAATCGGACCGGCCACCGTCATTGCAACCGCAGTGGCGGCAGCAATACGCGAGAACATTTCAAAGTTCCTCGAAGAGGACGTTAATGTCGGATCATGAGCCACTGGTTGGCCGGTTGAACCTGCCCGTCGGACAATGAGGTCAGCGCTTGCGGCTTTGGTGCCTGGCGCTGTCCAGATCGATGAGCCGGAGCCGGTCGCGTGGCTCGGGTTCGGAGAAGGTTCCGAGCCACTGCATGAAGATTTCTTCCGGTTCGGCCTTTAGCAAGTGGTAACCCTGAATGCGATCTGCTCCGAGCTCGGACAGCCGTTCGAGAATCCGCTCACTTTCAACGCCTTCGGCGACCACCTCGAAGCCCAGGGCATGACACATATCGATGGTCGTGCGAACGATGGTGTCGTTACCTGCATTGTCGAGCATGGTCTGGACGAAGGAGCGATCGATCTTGATTTCCTGGACCGGCAGCTTGCTCAGCCAGGCCAGTGACGAGTGGCCCGTTCCGAAGTCATCGATGGACAGCTTGATGCCGGCCTTGTGCAGCTGCGCCAGCTGACGATAGGTTTGCTCGGGATCGGTCATGGCGGCGGATTCGGTCATCTCGAGCGTCAGCAATTCAGGCGCGGCTCTGCAGCGCTCGAGCAGGTTGAGAACACGACTGGCAAAATCGGGGTCGCGCAGGCTGATCGGGGAGACGTTGACGGCGACCATAAGAGGGTGACCGGCGCGTTCGGCCTGCTGGGCGAACGCCAGTGCGTGGCGCAGCACCCATTCGGTCAGGGGACGCATCAGTCCGGCGCGTTCGGCCAGTGGAATGAATTCGTCTGGCGGCACGACGCCGTGCTCGGGATGGGTCCAGCGCAACAGGGCTTCGACAGAATCCACGCGCCCGTTGCTCAGCCTGAGCTGGGGCTGGAAATTCAGACTCAGCTCGTCGTCCTCGATGGCTCGACGAAGCTCGGTCATCAAGGTCAGTCGGCGAGGGTTGTAGCTGTTGTTACGGTCAGAATAGACGGCCATGCCGCGAATATCCTTGATCGCCTGATCGATCGCCACGAAGGCATGGCGCAGCAGGGTTGACGCATCGGCGCTGTCGTCCGGACAAACCGCACAGCCACCGGTGATGTCGACGCCCAGGCGCAGACCCATGTACTCGAAGGGCTTGCGCGCATAATCAGCCAGGTCGCACATGATCGACGTCGGATCCTGCCCGGGCCGCAAGCGCAGCAGGAAGGCAAAGGTGTAGCCATCCAGATGGCCGACGGCATGCTGCTGACTCTCCGAGTGCTCGATTGGCAGGTGATCGTCCAGCGCAAGGACCAGTTGATCCAGTCTTGAGGCAACCTGGCGAAGCAAACCATCGGCATTTTCATGCCCCAGGGTCTTGTTGATGTCATCAAAGCCGCGCAGCTTGAAAACAACCAGGCCAAGGCGTTCGCCACGCTGGCCCGGCTCGCCGAGCACCTGATTCAGGCGTTGCTCCAGCGCTGAGCGATTCGGCATCCGAGTGACAGCATGGCGACGGGCCTGATCGAGCATGCGGCGCTCTACCCGCTCGCGCTCGTCCATGGCCTGAATTCTGGCATGCTGCTCATCGGTGCGGGCGCGGTGTTCGCGCTGAAAACGGTCGCCCAGTGCGAATGAAAAAACCAGAGAAGCGAGCACTGCGCCAGACTCCATGGCGTAGGACATCAGAAAGTCGCTGCTGAGCACGCCATTGAGCGTCAGGATATGGCCGACCACGCCGAGCAGGAGCACAAACCAGCCGGTGACAAAATGGCGAGCCTGTCGACTGCCACCGATCGCCAGCACCACGCCGACGGTCAGAATCAGCAAGCACACGACCGCCGTAAGGTTCACGGAAATGCGGGTCGAGAGACCGTAGGACAGCACCAGCCCTCCGATGGCCGCCAGACCACAGATCCAGGCACAGCCAATAGCCAGCCAGGCGCTCGTTCGCGAGCGCTTCCGGAGTTCCAGAAACTCGAGGCAGAACAACGAGAAAAACATCACCGACAGGGGCACACCGGTCAGAATGATGAGCTCATGCAGGCGCGGTGCGTCGGGAAACAGGTACTGGAAGGCCACCCCGTGCAGACTTGCCATGCTGACAAGCAGCACCAGCTGGACGCCCACGAAGTAGAGGAAGCTGCGATCGCGAAAGGCGCGCCAGAGAATCAGATTGAACACCGCCATGATCAAAAGCATGCCGTAGAACATGCCGCGCATGGTCATGTCGCGGCGATCCTTCTGGTTGAAAGCCTCGGGCTGCCAGAGTTTCAACGGAACCTGATGGGAGCCGGAGGTCTGCACGCGCAGATAAACCTCCTGGGCAGCGATCGGTTCGAGAGTCAGCGGAAAGACGAAAGTGCGATAGTCAAGCGGGCGACTGCCGTGCGGCTCGCGGTCGCCGGTCACAAAGCTGTCAACGATTTCGCCGCTGGCTACATGGTGGGTTTCGATATGATCGAGCAGGGGGTAGCCGACTTCAAGAAAGCGCTCGAGTACGTCCTCGGAGCTGTTGCGCAAACGAATGCGGTACCAGACTGGTTCTTGCAGATAGCCGAGGTTGATGTCGGCGCCTACGGCCTGCCAGGACTGCAAACCTCGCTCCCGAACGACCTGGTCGATCGAGAATCCGCCGCCGCCCGGCGCGTCGAATCGCTCGACCGAGCCGATCCTGGTGTCCGGCTCGGGCGCCACATCGGCCTGCAGCACGGACAGGCCCAGAAGAGCGGTGACCGCAGTAAAAAGCAGCATTGACCGACTGAGGCCGGTTCGGGCTCGTTTGAGTTCGGTGATTGAACCAGCGGGTTTCATGACCCCAGTCTGAGCTGACGGCACCGCGTTTGCATCGGGGCCAAAGCGCGTGGAGGGCTAGGAGATATCCTAGTAGACCTAGGATATTTCCT
>CAYQJJ010000300.1:0-3270 GCA_964417745.1 uncultured Wenzhouxiangella sp. | reverse complement strand
GCTGCGGCAAGACCACGCTGCTGCGCCTGCTGGCCGGCATCATCCGGCCGAGCTCGGGCCGGGTGGATCACCATGGGGCCTGTGCCTTTCTCGGCCACCTGTCGGCGCTCAAGGGTGATCTGAGCTGCCGGGAGAATCTGGCTTTCCTGTCTCGCCTGCACGGGGGCGGGGGGCCGAGCGCCAGGCGCGCGCTGGCCCGGGTCGGGCTGGCCGGGCTGGGGCTGCGCCTGGCGCGCACGCTCTCGGCCGGGCAGAAACGCCGCCTTGGCCTGGCCGGGTTGCTGGTCGCGCCACGCCCGATCTGGCTTCTGGATGAACCCTATGCCAGTCTCGACCATGCCGGGGGGCGGCTGGTCGATGAGTTGCTCGACGAGCATCTCGATAGCGGCGGCGGCAGCGTTCTCTCGGCCCATCAGCGCCGCCCGGCCCTGAATCGCGAGCCGCGCCTGCTCGATCTCACGCCGGCTCCGGATACCGAGGCTGCCTGATGCAAGCCGTTCTCGCCCAGCTTCAGGTCGACCTGCGCCTGGCGGTGCGCCACGGGGGCGAGTCGCTGATGCCGCTGATCTTCTTGTTCGCGGTACTGATTTTCGTACCGCTGGGGGTCGGGCCGGGCCCGAATCTTCTCATGGCCATCGCGCCGGGCATGATCTGGGTCGCGGCGCTGCTGGCCAGCCTGCTGGCGCTGGAGAATCTGTTTCGCCCCGACCTCGAGGACGGTACCCTCGAGCAATGGTGGCTGGGTCACCTGCCTGCCACCGGGCTGGTCATGAGCCGCCTGTTCAGTCACTGGCTGGTTACCGGGCTGCCGGTGATCGCCTTTGCGCCGGTCGCGGCACAGATGCTCTACCTGCCCGACTCGGCGCTGGGCACGCTGATGTTGAGCCTGATCATCGGTACCCCCATACTTTCCCTGTTCGGCGGGCTGGCGGCCGCGCTCACGCTGGGCACGAACCGCGGCAGCGTTTTGCTGTCCATTCTGGTGTTTCCACTCGTAGTGCCGGTGCTGATCTTTGCCACCGGTGCGGTGTCGGCCGCGGCCGACGATTTGTCAGCGCGCGCCCACCTCGGGCTTCTCGGCGCGCTGCTCGTGCTTGCGCTCACGCTGGTGCCGCTGGCAACCACCGCTGCTTTGAGACTGAATATCGAATGAGCTGGAAAAAACTCAAGATCGGCTTTCACAGGCTGGGTTCGCCGCCGGTGTTCTTCCGGCTCTGCAATCGCCTGGTGCCCTGGCTCTGGGCCGGATTTGCGCTGACCGCGGCCTGGGGCCTGTACCTGGCGCTCTACGTCGTGCCGCCGGACTACCAGCAGGGTGACAGCTACCGGATTCTCTTTATCCATGTACCGGCTGCCTGGCAGGCCATGGCCGGTTACCTGGTAATGGCCGTGCTGGCATTTATCGCGCTGGTCTGGCGCATCCGCACGACCGAGATCATGGCCATGATGTGCGCGCCGATCGGTGCGGCGCTGACGCTGGTCTGCCTGGTGACCGGCTCGCTGTGGGGGCGTCCGATGTGGGGGACCTGGTGGGCCTGGGATGCGCGCCTGACCTCGATGCTGGTGCTGCTGTTCATCTACCTCGGTATCATGGGGCTCTACGCGGCGTTTGATGACCGTCGCAAGGGTGCCCGAGTGGCCTGCATCCTGGTGCTGGTCGGCCTGGTCAACATCCCCATCATCCACTTTTCGGTGGAGTGGTGGACCACGCTGCACCAGGGCGCGACGATCCGGTTTTTCGGTGAGTCGACAATGCATCCCTCGATGATGCCGCCGCTGGTTTGGATGACAATCGCCGTTAAACTGCTGTTCGCTGCGGTACTGCTGCAGCGCTCGGCCAACGAACTGCTCGACCAGGACCGGCGCCGCAACTGGGTCCGGGCCGAACTTGGAGTGAATGCATGATCCCCGATCTCGACTACGCTTTCTATGTCTGGACCAGCTACGGCGTGTTCGCCGCGGCCGTGGTCTGGCATGCTGTTCAGCCGCTCGCGCGGCGCGCACGTATTCTCGCCGAAATTCAAGAAGAGCGAGCCCTGGAGACCGGAGGCTACGATGACCCCGACGCGTAAGAAGCGATTCATGATTGCCGGGCTGATCGTGCTCGGCGTCGGCGCGGCAACCGCGATTGCGCTGACCGCGCTCAACGACGCGATGCGCTTTTCGATCGGCCCGAGCGAGGTATTCGCCGGCGATTACCCGGAAGGGCGCCAGCTGCGCCTCGGCGGCCTGGTGGCCAGCGGGTCGGTGCGCCGCGATCCTGCTTCGCTGAGCGTGGATTTCAATGTCACCGACTGCGTGCATGAGATCCCGGTGCGTTTTGCCGGCATCCTGCCGGACCTGTTCCGTGAAGGTCAGGGCGTGATCGCCCACGGCCAGATCGACGACAACGGCCTGTTCCATGCCCACGAAGTGCTCGCCCGCCACGACGAGACCTACATGCCGCCGGAAGTCGAACGTGCCATGGCGCTGGCCGGCGGTGAGGGTGTCTGCGAGGAACACGCCGGTGAGCAGGTCGCCCAGCGCGGAGACGACTCGTGATCGCCGAATTCGGACAGGTCTCGCTGATCCTGGCGCTGGTGCTGGCGGTTCTGCTGGCCACGCTGCCGCTGGTCGGCGCGCACCGCAACAACGCCGCCTTGATGCGCCTGGCCCCGTCACTGGTCATCGGCCATTTCGTGTTCGCTCTCAGCGCCTACATCGCGCTGAGCGTGGCCTTCCTCAACCACGACTTCAGCGTCACCTACGTGGCCATGAACTCCAACCTGCTGCTGCCCTGGTACTACCGGCTCAGCGCGGTCTGGGGCGGGCACGAGGGCTCGCTGCTGCTGTGGATTCTGATGCTGGCCGGCTGGATGCTGGCCGTGGCCGCCTTCTCGCGCACGCTGCCCAGGGTCTACGTCAGCCGCGTGCTCGCGGTCATGGGCATGATCTCGATCGGCTTTTTGCTGTTCACGCTGCTGACCTCCAACCCGTTCGACCGGGTCCTGCCCGGCCCGGCCGACGGCCGCGATCTCAACCCGCTGCTGCAGGACCCGGGCATGATCTTCCACCCGCCGCTGCTCTACATGGGCTACGTGGGTTTTGCAGTGGCCTTCGGGTTCGCCATCGCCGGGTTGATCGGCGGCCGGGTCGAGCGCGAGTGGGTGCGCTGGTCGCGCCCCTGGACCCTGATCGCCTGGGCGTTTCTCACCGCCGGCATCACGCTGGGCTCGTGGTGGGCCTACTACGAGCTCGGCTGGGGCGGCTGGTGGTTCTGGGACCCGGTCG
>CAYQJJ010000299.1:0-3272 GCA_964417745.1 uncultured Wenzhouxiangella sp. | reverse complement strand
GCTGTGCCATGGGCGAGTTTTTCCGCGACCGCGGCGAAGACGCCCTGATCGTCTATGATGATCTGTCCAAGCAGGCCGTGGCCTATCGTCAGGTGTCGCTGCTGCTGCGTCGTCCACCGGGACGCGAAGCCTTTCCGGGCGATGTGTTCTACCTTCACTCCCGGCTGCTCGAGCGTGCCGCGCGCGTCAACGCCGAATATGTCGAGAAGCAGACCGACGGCAAGGTCAAGGGCAAGACCGGCTCGCTGACCGCGCTGCCGATCATCGAAACCCAGGCCGGCGACGTCTCGGCCTTCGTTCCAACCAACGTGATTTCGATCACCGACGGCCAGATCTTTCTCGAAACCGACCTGTTCAACTCCGGTATCCGACCGGCCGTCAATGCCGGTCTGTCGGTCTCGCGAGTCGGCGGGGCGGCCCAGACCAAGGTCGTCAAGAAACTCGGCGGCGGGGTTCGTCTGGCACTGGCCCAGTTCCGTGAACTGGCGGCGTTCTCACAGTTCGCCTCCGACCTCGACGAGTCGACCCGCAAGCAGCTCGAGCGCGGCGAGCGCGTCACCGAGCTGATGAAGCAGGCCCAGTATTCGCCAATGTCGGTCGCCCAGATGGCGGTCAGCCTGTTCGCGGGTAACGAAGGTTACCTCGACGACCTTTCGCTCGAAAAGGTTGTTCCGTTCGAGAAGGCGCTGCTCGACTTCATGAACAGTAGTCACAAGGCGTTGCTCGACAAGATCAACGAAACCGGCGACTGGAATGACGAAATCAAGGCGCAACTCAAATCAGCACTGGACGAATTCAAGTCATCTGGTAGCTGGTGAGCATCGAGGCTGAAGAGGGCGAAAGGCGGAAGGAGTTCCCACTTTCCTTCCTTGTCTTCTGCCCAACAACAGCGTGTAACAGAGTCAACCAAGGCGAAGTGACATGAGCGGTTCGAAAGAAATCAACACCAAGATCAAGAGCGTACAGAACACCCGCAAGGTGACGCGTGCGCTCGAAATGGTCTCGGCGAGCAAGATCCGCAAAGCCCAGCAGATGATGGAGTCGTCGCGCCCCTACACGCGCATGATGCGCCAGATCGTCGGCCACCTCGCCCACGCCAGCCTGGAGGATCCGCACCCGTTCACGGTGGAGCGCCAGGAAATCAAGCGCGTGGCGTACGTGATCGTCGCCACCGACCGTGGCCTGTGCGGTGGGCTGAACAACAACATGTTCCGCAGGTTGCTCAGCGAGTTCCGTGCATGGGAAGAAAAGGGTGTCGAGGTTACAACCGTAATCATCGGGCGCAAGGCAGGCCAGTTTTTCCGCCGCCTCAACGTCCATGTGTCCGGGGCCACCCAGGATCTGGGTGAAAGGCCAAGCCTCGAAGATCTGATCGGTGTCGTCAAGGTTGTTCTCGATGGCTATCGCGACGAATCCATCGATCGGTTGTATGTCTGCTACAACCACTTCATCAATACCATGACCCAGCAGGCACGCTTTGATCAGCTGCTTCCGCTGCCGGCCTCGGAGGAACAGCCGATGAAGCAGTCCTGGGACTATCTTTACGAGCCCGACGCCGAGAGCCTGCTCGACGACATTCTGACGCGCTACATCGAGTCGCTGGTCTACCAGGCAGCGCTTGAAAATCTGGCCAGCGAGCACGCCGCGCGCATGGTTGCCATGAAGAGCGCCTCGGACAATGCCAACGACCTGATCGACGAACTCAAGCTGGCCTACAACAAGGCTCGTCAGGCCGCGATTACCCAGGAAATTTCGGAGATTGTCGGCGGCGCTTCGGCGGTGTCGTGATCACGGCAAATGCAACCAGAAAGGGCTGGCCGGCCGGCCACTGGATCTGACAGCCCGACCGACTGTTCAATGAAACGGTCTGCGCGCGAACCCGACCGGCGCGGCAGGCCACCAAAACTTTAAGGACGTGCACAATGAGCTCTGGAAAGATCGTTCAAATTATTGGCGCCGTGGTGGACGTGGAATTCCCGCGAGGCGAGGTTCCCAAGGTCTACGATGCCCTGATCATCGACGACTCCGACATCATGCTCGAGGTTCAGCAGCAGCTGGGTGACGGCGTGGTGCGAGCGATCGCCATGGGCTCCACCGACGGTCTCAAGCGCGGCCGCAGCGTAACCAGCACCGGTGAGCCGATCAGCGTGCCCGTCGGCAAGAAGACGCTCGGGCGCATCATGGACGTGATGGGCAACCCGATCGACGAGGCTGGCCCGGTAGGCGAAGAGAAGCGCATGCCGATCCATCGGCCGGCGCCGAGCTTCGAGGAACAGGCCGCAAGCGATGAGCTGCTCGAGACCGGGATCAAGGTCATCGACCTGGTGTGCCCGTTTGCCAAGGGCGGCAAGGTCGGCCTGTTCGGCGGTGCCGGGGTCGGCAAGACCGTCAACATGCTCGAACTGATCCGCAACATCGCCATCGAACACGAGGGCTACTCAGTGTTTGCCGGCGTCGGCGAGCGTACTCGTGAGGGCAATGACTTCTACCATGAAATGAAGGACTCCAACGTCCTCGACAAGGTGGCGCTGGTGTTCGGTCAGATGAACGAGCCGCCGGGCAACCGCCTGCGCGTGGCCCTGACCGGCCTGACGATTGCCGAGGAATTCCGCGACGAGGGTCGCGACGTCCTGATGTTCATCGACAACATCTACCGCTACACGCTCGCCGGAACCGAGGTCTCGGCCCTGCTTGGGCGCATGCCTTCCGCGGTCGGTTACCAGCCGACCCTGGCCGAGGAAATGGGCGTTCTCCAGGAGCGCATTACCTCGACCAAGACCGGTTCGATTACCTCGATCCAGGCGGTCTACGTGCCGGCCGATGACCTTACCGACCCGTCACCGGCCACCACCTTCGCCCACCTCGACGCCACCGTCGTTCTGGCCCGAAGCATCGCCGAGAAGGGCATCTACCCGGCTGTCGACCCGCTCGATTCGACCTCTCGCCAGCTCGACCCGCTGGTCGTGGGCCAGGAACACTACGACGTCGCGCGCAAGGTCCAGGGTACGCTGCAGCGCTACAAGGAGCTCAAGGACATCATCGCCATTCTGGGCATGGACGAGCTCAGCGAGGAAGACAAGCTGACCGTGGCGCGAGCGCGCAAGGTCGAGCAGTTCTTCTCCCAGCCGTTCTTCGTCGCCGAAGTGTTCACCGGCTCGCCGGGGGTCTACGTGTCGCTCAAAGAAACCATTCGCGGTTTCAAGGGCATCGTCGACGGCGATTATGACCACCTGCCCGAGCAGGCCTTCTACATGGTCGGGACCATTGACGAG
>CAYQJJ010000298.1:0-3273 GCA_964417745.1 uncultured Wenzhouxiangella sp. | reverse complement strand
CTGGCAGCCGGTGCCGGGCGAGTTCGACGATTACATCACCAACCCCAAGGCCAACTTCTACCAGTCGCTGCATACGGCCGTTTCCGGCCCGGGCGGAAGAGTGGTCGAAGTCCAGATCCGCACTCGCGACATGCACCACCACGCCGAATTCGGGGTCGCCGCCCACTGGCGCTACAAGGAAGGCGGCGGCCCGCGCGACTCGGCGCTCGAAAAGCGCATCGGCTTCATGCGCAAGCTCATGGAAGGCATCGAGCAGGAGGACGACGACCAGGAGCTGCTCGAGAGTTTCCAGAACCTCACCAGCGAAGACCGGGTCTACGTTCTCACCCCCAAGGGCGAGGTCCGCGACCTGGTCGCCGGCGCCACGCCGCTGGATTTTGCCTACCTGGTGCATACCGATATCGGCCACCGCTGCCGCGGGGCAAGGGTCAACGGGCGCATCGTGCCGTTGACCACCGAGCTCAGGAACGGCGACCGCGTCGAGGTTCTGACCGCGCGCGAGCCACGCCCCTCGCGCGACTGGATCAATCCGGGGCTCGGCTACATCCGCACCGCGCGCGCGCGCGCCAAGGTTCGCCACTGGTTCAAGCTGGCCAATTTCGACGATAATCTGGCCGCCGGACGCCAGGCCGTCGAGGCCGAGTTCAAACGCCTGGACCTTGACCTCAAGGACCTGCCGAGCATTCTCGAGACCTTCAACTTCAAGCGTGTCGACGACCTGCTGGTGGCCGTCGGCTGCGGCGAGCTGACCAGCGGCCAGATCGCGGGTGCGGTCGAGCGCCTGCATGCCGAAACCCGCGTACCCGACACGCTGCCCATCCGGCAGCCGGCAACCGGGCCGACCGATGGCGACGACGTTCAGGTCGAGGGCGTGGGCAACCTGCTCTACCAGATGGCGCGCTGCTGCCAGCCGGTTCCCGGCGACCCGATCGGCGGCTATGTGACCCGCACCCGCGGTATCAGCATCCATCGCGAGGATTGCCGGCAGTTTCTGCAGCTCGTCCGCCAGCATCCTGAACGCATCATGGAGGTCCGCTGGTCCGGCCAGCAGCGCGGCCGCTACCCGGCACGCCTGCTGGTCGAAGCCTGGGACCGGCGCGAGCTGATTCGCGATATCGGAACCCTGCTGGCCAGCGAGAACATCAACGTCACCGACATGACCGCTCACCACGCCGACGACGGCCAGGGCGTTCGCATCGAGCTGACCGTCCAGGTCGACGACTTTGACCAGTTAAGTGGCCTGCTGGCGCGCATGCAGGCCATCTCGAGTGTCACCCACGCACGCCGCCTGAGGAATCAATAATGTCCGTGCGCGCCAGCGTCATCATTCCCAACTGGAACGGCGCCCACCACCTGGAAACCTGCCTCGACGCGCTTGGCGACCAGACCGTCAGGGATTTCGAAGTGGTGGTGGTCGACAACGGCTCGACCGACGCCTCGGTCACTCTGCTCGAAAGCCGATTCCCCTGGGTTCGGGTCGTCGCACTGGCTCAGAACGGAGGCTTCTCGGCCGCGGTCAACGCCGGCATTCACGCCACCCAGGGCGAGTATGTGGTTTTGCTCAACAACGACACCTGTGCACGCTCCGACTGGCTGGAAGCGCTGCTGTCGACCATGAATGCCTGGCCCGAGGCCAGCTTCGGGGCATCGAAAATGCTTCGCTTCGACCCGCCCCACCCGATCGATTCGGCCGGAGACCGCTTTTCGCTCATCAGCGGCGCGGGCATCAACATCGGCGCCGGCGAGCCGGAGGACCATCACTCCGACAACGCCTGGGTATTCGGCGCCTGCGCCGGAGCCGCGATTTACCGGCGCGCAC
This sequence comes from uncultured Wenzhouxiangella sp., assembly GCA_964417745.1. Lineage (GTDB taxonomy): Bacteria > Pseudomonadota > Gammaproteobacteria > Xanthomonadales > Wenzhouxiangellaceae > Wenzhouxiangella. The sequence continues at coordinate 1,454 of CAYQJJ010000298.1, read as the reverse complement.
TGTTCGACGACATCGGCCTGTTCGACGAGGAGTTCTTCCTGATCTTCGAAGACACCGACCTGAGCCTGCGCGCCCAGACAGCCGGCCATCGCTGCCTGTATATCGCCGATGCGATCGTCTACCACGTACGCGGCGCCTCGACCGACTCCCACCGCGTCGAAGTCCAGGCGCGCGCCTGGCGCAACGTCATCTGGGTAGCCGGCAAGAACCTGCCGCCGGGCCTGCTTTTCGCCTGGGCCTCGCTGCTGGGCCTGCGACTGTGCGTCCAGGCGCTGCGCTCCTTGCTGCGACGCCGGCCGGCCCCATCGGCTGACGGCAGCACGCCCGGGCCGGGCCTGCGCGCACGCCTGTCGATCTACACCGCCGCACTGCGCCAGGCGCTACGACGATTACCCGCCAAGCGCCGCGAAGTTGCCGGCACGCGCCGCACCGGCAGCCTGCGCCTGCTTCCCACGCTCCTGCGCCAGCGCCAGGCCGTGAACGACCCGCTCAGCCCGCGCTCGTGAGCCAGGCCTCGACGAATCCGGCCGGCGCGGTCGTTGTCACCTTCCACCCCGACCTGGAACAGCTCGCACGGCTTCTCGCCTCGCTCGAGCGGGAAGCCATCGCCACCCTGGTCGTTGACAACACCCCCGGAGAAACCAGTGATGCACTGGTCGGCCTGTGCGCCGGGCGCGCCGAGCTGAGCGCCGGGCGCGGCAACACCGGGGTGGCCGCGGCGATCAACCGCGGCGTCGAACACTGGCGCCGCACCGGCAAGCAATACGCGCTGCTGCTCGACCAGGACAGCCTGCCCGACCCGGGCCTGGCGACCGCCCTGGTCGACGCCCTGCGCTCGCTTGACTCGGGCGAGCATCCGGTCGCCGCGGTCGGCCCGGTGATCCGCGATCGCGCCAGCGGCAAGCGCGCGCCGTTCATGCGTTTTGCCCTGCCGTTGAACCGAAGGCTTCACCCGACCGGAACGGAAAGCCTGCGCTGCGATTACCTGATCACCTCGGGCACGCTGCTCAACCTGGACCACTGGGAAGGCATCGGCCCCATGCGCGAGCACTGGTTCATCGACAACATCGACCTGGAGTGGAGCTTCCGCGCCCGGCGCCTGGGCTACGAACTGCACGGAACGGCCGCCGCCGAGCTCGAACACAGCATCGGCGAGTCGCGCCAGCTGCTGCCGGGCAAACCGGCGCCGCGCTACCGCCACCACGGCCCCGAGCGTCTCTACACCATGATGCGCAACCGGGTCTTTCTGTATCGATCGGGTGCCCCGCGCGCCTGGGTGGTACAGGACCTGCTGCGCGCGGCCGGCAAGCTGGTGCTGTTCAGCCTGGTCCGACCGCGCCGGGCCAACCTGGCCAGCATGCTTCGCGGGCTGCGCGACGGAATGCGCCAACACCCCTGAATGCTTCAGCGATCGGCGAGCTCGTCGATGCGCGCCAGCTCGCGCCGCGCGGCCG
>CAYQJJ010000297.1:0-3304 GCA_964417745.1 uncultured Wenzhouxiangella sp. | reverse complement strand
TTCAGGGGTTGATTCGGCGCAGGTGCTGGCCTACTACGAGCCAGGAGCCGATTACGCCGAATAGTCCGCTGCCGAGGATCAGCAGGGTGCTGACTTCCAGGCTCGGGGCGAGCAGCTGGAAGTCGGTGTGGTAGCTGCCGCTCAGGCGCGCGACCGGTGGTGACAGCACGATCAGCCCGACCCGCACCACCAGCCAGGCCAGCAGCCCGCCGGCCAGGCCGAACCACAGCCCGGAATACAGAAACGGCCGGCGGATGAAGCCCGGCGTGGCGCCGACCAGCGCCATGACCTCGATTTCCTCGCGCCGGTTCTGGATATCCATGCGGATGGTGTTGGCGATGATGAAGGCCACGCCGACGGCGAACAGGATCGCCAGCAGCAAAACGAGCTGGCTGATGAGTTCGAGAATGGCCTCCAGGCGCTCCAGCCACTGCAGGTCGACCACCACCAGATCGACCGCCGACTCCGACTCCAGCCGGCTGGCCAGCGCCGACACGTCCACGGCATTTTCAGGCGTGACCTCGAGCACCCAGGGCAGCGGGTTTTCCGGCATCGTCTCCTCGACCTCGCCCAGGCTGAGCTGGCCGGACAGTTCGGCCAGACCCGCCTCGGGACTGATCGGATCGACCGCCGCGACTTCGGTCCAGCCGCTCAGGCGTGTACTGAGCTGCATGGCCGAGCCCTCGTCGACCGCCTCGTCGAGAAACACCGACAGAGTGTCCAGGCGCTCCCAGTCGCCGCTGATGCGCTCGACGTTGACCAGGGTGACGTGCAGCGCGGTCGGCAGCGTCAGCGCCACGCCCAGCACGATGACGGTCATCGCCGTGGCCACCGGATGGCGCGTGAGCGAGCCCAGCGAGGACAGAAAACTGTAGGCATGGCGGCGCGCCCAGGCGCGAATGCCCGGGAGCCGCCCCAGCACCCCGCGGCGACGCTGGCTAGACATCGCGCGGCACTCCCCCGGCCGGCTGCCGGCCCGGTACATCGTCGACGATTGCGCCGTTTTCGAGCACCAGCACGCGCCGGCCAAGACGCCGGATCAGGTCGAGGTCGTGGCTGGCGATGAGCACGGTCACGCCAAGTTCGTTGAGCTGGCCGAAAAAGCCCATCAGTTCGGCCGAAAGCTCCGGGTCGAGGTTGCCGGTGGGCTCGTCGGCCAGCAGCAGCGGCGGCTTGCCGACGATGGCCCGGGCGATGCCGACGCGCTGTTGCTGGCCGCCGGAGAGCATGGCCGGGTACATCTTTTCCTTGTCGAGCAGGCCGACCTTGTCGAGGGCGGCGCGCACGCGCCGGCGGATCTCGCCGTAGGAGACCCCGGCGATCATCAGCGGCAGCGCGACGTTGTCGAATACCCGCTTGTCCGACAGCAGCCGGTGGTCCTGAAAGATCACGCCGATGCGCCGGCGCAGGTAGGGAATCTGGCGCCGGGCCAGCTTGCCGACGTTGCGCCCGTCGAACAGCACCTGGCCGCGGCTGGGCCGCTCGAGCAGCGCGATCAGGCGCAGCAGCGTCGACTTGCCGGCCCCGGAGTGCCCGGTCAGAAAGGCCAGCTCGCCCGGCTCGAGCGAAAAGCTGACATCGCTCAAGGCCTGGATACCGCCGGGGTAGCGCTTGCCCACGTGTTCGAAGCTGATCATGCCGGGCACCTCACGGAGTTATCGACTCGTGCCACGAATCGGGCCAGGTTACCAATGAGGTCATTTGTATGAAGATTCGGGTCAGTCATGTCAGGCCAGCAACTGGCTCATGCTCAGGATCGGCAGCATGATGGCCAGCACGATGTAGAGCACCATCAGGCCGACGAACAGGATCAGCATCGGCTGGAGCACGGCCAGTAACACGGTAGTGGCCGACTCGAGCTCGCGTTCCTGGATTTCGGCGGCGTGTTCGAGCATCGGCGCGAGTTCGCCGGCGCGCTCCCCGCCGTGGATCAGGCGCCGGGCCATGGGCGGCAGCCAGTCCGAGCCTTCCAGCGAGCGCGACAGCGAGACACCCTCGCGAACCTGGCCGGCGGCACGTTCGATGTCGTGGCGCACGACCTGGTTCATGACCACGCTGGCGGCGACCTTCAGCGCCTCGACCAGGGGCACGGCGCTGGCTGTCAGTATCGCGAGCGTGCGCATGAAGCTCGCCGTCTGGCGCGCGCGGATCAGGCGGCCGATCACCGGCAGGCCAAGCAGCACACCATCGACCCGGCGGCGCGGGCCGGGCCGGCGCAGTACGGCCACCATGGCGATACACAACAACAACAGCCCGACCACCAGCCACAGGCCGTAGGCGGCCAGAAACTCCGACAGAGCCAGCAGGCTGCGGGTCACCAGCGGCAATTCCTGGGCGGCCTGCTCGAACACGCCGATCACGCGCGGGACCACGAACCCGATCAGCCCCCAGACCACAGCGAAGGAAATCAGCGCCAGCAGCAGCGGGTAGATCAGGGCGATGCCGATGCCGCGCGAGATCTGCTCCTGCTGCTCGGCGTAGTCGGCCAGCCGGGCCAGCACCTGGTCGAGCCGCCCGGCCCGCTCGGCAGCCGCGATGGCGGCGGTGTACAGGCGCGGGAACAGCCGGGGATGCTCGGCCATGGCCGCCGACAGACTCTGGCCTTCCATGACCCGGGCGCGGATGGCGCCGAGCTTGCGGCCGATATGGCTCGAATCGGTCTGCTCGACCAGAACGCTCAGGACTTCCTCGAGCGTCAGTCCGGCACGCGACAGGGTGGCGAGCTGGCGCAGCAGCAGCGCGCGCTCGCGACCGCCGCCGCGCTCGAACCAGCTACCGCCGGTGCGCGGTTCGACGGCTTCGATTTCCAGCGGGATGAGGCCGCGCTCGCGTAGCTGGGTGCGCGCGGCACGTGCGGTATCGGCCTGGACGATGCCCCGGGTCGGCTTGCTGCCCTCCCCGAGGGCCTGGTACTCAAACGCGCCCATACCCGAACCCGGCTGAATCGATCAATGCAAGAAGGTTCACCGGCCCGCCCTCGCCTTTCTAGGCCGTGCGCGTCACGCGCAGGACTTCCTCGAGCGAGGTCTCTCCGGCGCACGCCCGGCGCCAGCCGTCCTCGAGCATCGACGGGGCGAGCTCGCGCGCCAGCTCGGTGAGGCGCTGCTCGGCCGCGCCGTCGTGGATGAGCTGGCGCATCGCCTCGGTGACCGGCACCAGCTCGTAGAGGCCGGTGCGGCCATGATAGCCCGCCACGCCCTCGGCCAGATCCTCGCGGGGCCGGTACAGCGTGCGCGGCTCATCGGCCGGCAGCCCGAGGCGTGCCAGCTCTTCGATACCAATGGTGTAGGCCTCGGCGCTCTCG
>CAYQJJ010000296.1:0-3305 GCA_964417745.1 uncultured Wenzhouxiangella sp. | reverse complement strand
TGAACCTCCGCGCTTCGGCTGCACCAAGAGCTCCAACTCCAGGGCCCCAGCCCTTTGAGTTTTTTTTGAAACGACGCCTCGCCTTCGGCATCGGCGTGCCACCAGACCCTTCTCAATAGCAGGGGATCGGTTTTTTCTTTCCTTTTCCTGCCAACTTTCGCACCGGGTGGTGTCGGGTCGCTCGGGTCGGAAACGGTATCGGCGGTCTTTCCCGAAACCAGCCGATCCTTCTGAGCCACGATCGCTTATGAAATGCAGATTGACCAACGCGGCACAATCCGCAGGGGCAAGGCACCCAGGAGCCGCATAAATCGCGGCCTCCGAGATTGTCGCTATGCCGTTTCCGGCCCGAGCGACCCGACACCACCCGGTGCTTCTCCAACCCTCCGGGGCTGGTCTTTACCAAGCCCATCGATACGGTTCAGGTGGCCGCGCTGTCGGCAGTCTCCTCGGCGCGATCGCGGGCGATGTAGAGGTACATGGCCGGCACGACGAACAGCGTGAAAGCCGTTCCGATGGTCATGCCGCTGGCAATGACCAGGCCGATGGCGAAGCGCGAGCCGGCGCCCGGGCCGGCCGAGAGCAGCAGCGGGATCATGGCCAGTACGGTTGCCGCGGTGGTCATCAGGATCGGGCGCAGGCGGATCGAGGTGGCTTCTTCGATGGCCTCGCGCTTGCTGCGGCCCTCGTTCTGGAGCTGGTTGGCGAATTCGACGATCAGGATGCCGTGCTTGGCGATCAGGCCGATCAGCGTCAACAGGCCGACCTGGGTATAGATGTTGAGCGTGGTCAGCCCCAGCGCCACGAAGATCAGCGCGCCACAGATGCTCATCGGCACGGTGACCAGCATGATCAGCGCGTCGCGGAACGACTCGAACTGGGCGGCCAGCACCAGGAAGATGATGATCAGGGCAAAGAAGAATGTGATGACCAGCTGCTGGCCTTCGGTCATGAACTGGCGGCTTTCGCCGGCGTAGTCGACGCTGTAGCTTGCCGGCAGGATGTCGTCGGCGGCCTGCTGAAGGATTTCCAGCGCCTCGCCGAGGGTCACGTTCGGGCGCGGTACACCGGTCAGGGTGACCGCGTTGAGCTGCTGGAAGCGCTTGAGCTGCTGGGGCTGGACCGACTCCTCGAGCGTTACCAGGCCGTCCATGGGTACCAGTTCGCCGCTGCGGGTGCGGGTGTAGAAATCACCGATCTGCTCGGGATTGAGGCGTTCGGCACGCGCGACCTGCGGGATGACCCGGTAGGAGCGATTGTCCATGGCGAAACGCCCGACAAAGCCGCCGGACATCATGGTCGCCAGGTCACCGGCGAGCTGCTGCATGTCCACGCCCAGGTCGGCGGCCAGTTCTCGGTCGATGCGGATATCGCGGCGCGGGCGGTCGATGTCGAGATCGCTGTCGACGAAGATGAAACGTCCCGACTCGCGCGCGCGCTGCATGAGCTGGTCGGCAAACGACTCGAGGTTCTCGAACGACTCGGTCGAACCGATGACGAATTCCACCGGCGGCCCACCACCGCCCGGGCTGGGCAGATCGGCCGGCACCACGGCGAACGAACTCAAGCCCGGGATGGCATCGATGAACGGCTGCACGGTCTGCTCGAGAAACTCCTGGGTGCCGATTTCGCGCTCGTCCCAGGGGGCCAGCACCAGCCCGGCAATGGCCTGGTTGGTTGCGCCGACCCCGCCGCCGCCGAAGCCGTTGATGATGAACACGCCCTCGAGCGCGTCTTCGCGCTCACCGAGATCGTTGAGTCGGCGGGTGTTGCGCTCGAGGTAGTCGAGGGTGGCGTAGGGGTCGGCCTCCATGATCGAGAACACGAAACCCGAATCCTCGGGGGGCTCGAGCTCGGAATCGGCAGAGACGAACAGGAAGTAGCACGAGACCAGCACGATCAGGCCGAACAGCGCGAGCACGTGGCGGTCGTCGAGCCAGCCGTGCAGCAGGCCGCGGTAGCCAGTGCGCAGCCGGTCGAAGCGCTGGTCGAGCCAGGCGGCCAGCTTCGGCCGCGCCTCTCGCCGGCGCGAGCGCAGGATGCGCGAGCACAGCATCGGCGCCAGGGTCAGGGCTACCACGCCCGACAGCACTACCGTGGCGGCCAGGGTAAAGGCGAATTCGATGAACAGCGTGCCGGTCAGCCCACCGACGAAACCGATGGGCAGGAACACCGCGATCAGCGTGGTCGACATGGCCACGATCGGCCAGGCGAGCTGGCGCGCGCCGACCAGCGCGGCCTCGATGCGCGACTTGCCGTTTTCCATCTGGCGTTCGATGTTTTCGAGCATGATGATGGCGTCATCGACCACGATGCCGATGGCCAGAACCATGGCCAGCAGCGTGAGCAGATTGATCGAAAAGCCCATCAACAGCATCAGGAAGAACGTGCCGACCAGCGACAGCGGCACCGACAGCGCGGGGATGATCGCGCTGCGCGCCGAGCCCAGAAAGGCGTAGATCACCAGCACCACGATGACCAGCGCCAGAAAGATGGTGAACACCACTTCGCTGATGGCCGACTCGATGTACTCGGTCGAGTCATAGGAAATCTCGGCCTGCAGGCCCTCGGGCAGCTGCGGAATGATGAGCTCGTGCCAGACGTCGCGAACTTCGGCGATGACGTCCAGGGCATTGGCATCCGGTGCGATTTCGACACCGATGAAGGTGGCGTCCAGGCCGTTGTAGGTGACCGAGGCATCGAAGCTTTCGGGGCCGAGTTCGACCTCGGCGATATCTTCCAGGCGCACCAGCGCGCCGGCGTCCTCGCGCACGACCATGCGCTCGAATTCGGCGACCGAGCCCAGATCGGTGTCGGCGCTCAAGTCGATGCTCACCATCTGGCCTTTGGTTCGGCCGACCGCCGAGAGCACGTTGTTGGCCATCAGGGCACCGCGCACGTCCGACCCGGTCACGCCCAGCGAGGCCATGCGCTCGGGGTCGAGCCAGATGCGCATGGCAAACGTTCCGGCGCCGAGGATCTCGGCCTGCTGGACACCGGGAATCGTGGCCAGCTGCGGTTCGACTTCGCGCACCAGGTAATCGGTGATCTGGCTGTCGTCGAGGATGTCGGAGAAAAACGACAGGTACATCGCCGCGACCTGCTCGCCGACCGCCAGTTCGATTACCGGGTCTTCGGCCTCTTCGGGCAATTGCGAGCGCAGCTTGTCGACCTGCGCCGAGACTTCAGTCAGCGCATCGTTGGGGTTGGCGTCAAGGCGCAGGTAGGCCTGGATGTTGCTGACTCCGGCCACCGAGGTCGAGACCAGGTAGTCGATGCCCTCGGCCTGGGCGACCTCGCGCTCC
>CAYQJJ010000295.1:0-3308 GCA_964417745.1 uncultured Wenzhouxiangella sp. | reverse complement strand
CGGCTTCGATCATGTCGACAAACTCGCCGGTAGCGGCGTTGTAGCCGTAGTTGCCCTTGCCTTCCTTGACCTGGGCCAGGACCACCGAGGGCTCGCCACCGGAGTTCGACACGATCTTGCGCAGCGGCTCTTCCATGGCACGCATGGCAATCTTGATGCCGACGGTCTGGTCTTCGTTCTTGCCGGACAGTTTGCCCAGCGCGGTCAGCGCACGGATCAGGGCAGTACCACCACCCGGGACCACGCCTTCCTCGACGGCGGCACGGGTCGCGTGCAGCGCGTCTTCGACGCGGGCCTTCTTCTCCTTCATTTCGACTTCGGTCGAAGCACCGACCTTGATCAGGGCAACACCGCCGGCCAGCTTGGCGACCCGCTCCTGGAGCTTCTCGCGGTCGTAATCGGACGAAGCGTCCTCGATCTGGGCGCGGATCTGGCCGACCCGGCTTTCGATCGCCGAGGCTTCACCGGCGCCGTCGATGACGGTGGTGTTTTCCTTGTCGATCTGGACCTTCTTGGCCGAACCGAGCTGCTCGATGGTGGTCTTTTCCAGGCTCAGGCCGACTTCCTCGGAAATCACCTGACCGCCGGTCAGAACCGCCATGTCTTCGAGCATGGCCTTGCGACGATCACCGAAGCCCGGCGCCTTGACGGCGGCGACCTTGACGATGCCGCGCAGGTTGTTGACCACCAGCGTGGCCAGCGCTTCGCCCTCGATGTCCTCTGCGACGATCAGCAGGCTGCGGCTCTGCTTGGCAACGCCTTCGAGAATCGGCAGCAGCTCGCGGACGTTGGAGATCTTCTTGTCGTGGAGCAGGATGTAGGGGTTTTCGAGATCCACCTGCATGGTCTGCTGGTCGGTCACGAAGTACGGCGACAGGTAGCCACGGTCGAACTGCATGCCCTCGACGATGTCGAGTTCGTTTTCCAGCGACTGGCCTTCCTCGACGGTAATGACGCCTTCCTTGCCAACCTTGCCCATCGCCTCGGCGATGATCTGGCCGACTTCTTCATCGGAGTTGGCCGAGATGGTTCCGACCTGGGCGATGGCCTTGTCGTCGGAGCACGGCGTGGACAGGTTCTGGAGCTCGACCACGGCGCTCTTGACTGCCTGTTCGATACCGCGCTTGAGGTCCATCGGGTTCATGCCGGCGGCGACCGACTTCAGGCCTTCGCGCAGCATCGAGCTGGCCAGCACGGTGGCGGTGGTGGTGCCGTCTCCGGCTGAATCGGAGGTCTGGGACGCGACTTCCTTGACCATTTGCGCGCCCATGTTCTCGAACTTGTCTTCGAGCTCGATTTCCTTGGCGACCGAGACACCATCCTTGGTGACCGTCGGTGCGCCGAAGCTCTTCTCGAGCACGACGTTGCGGCCCTTCGGGCCGAGGGTGACGCTGACCGCGCGGGCCAGTACATCGACGCCCTTCAGGATGCGGTTGCGGGCGTCTTCGGAAAAGCGGACTTCTTTGGCACTCATGATGTCAATCCTCTAAATTAGTGCTTGATTCTGATAATTCGCGGGGAAACTTCAGGACTCGAGAACGGCCATGATGTCGTCTTCGCGCATCACCAGCAGTTCGTCGTCGTCGACCTTGACTTCGGTGCCGGAGTACTTGCCAAACAGCACCTTGTCGCCGACTTTTACATCCAGCGCGCGCTTTTCGCCGTTGTCGAGGATCTTGCCGTTGCCGGCAGCCACGACTTCGCCGCGAATCGGCTTTTCGGTTGCACTGTCGGGAATGACAATGCCGCCCGGGGTGGTACGTTCTTCTTCCAGGCGCTTGATAATGACGCGATCATGCAAGGGACGCAATTTCATGGGTCTTTCTCCCTTCAAACGTAATTGATGAAATAAAAAATTCGCTGCCCGCGCCCCTCGACGGGACTCTGGCAACACCTGTCGGTTTCGGGCGCCGAGCCCCGTAATCACAAGGGTTTGCGGGGACGTCGCCGACACGGTTGGCAAATGGAGCCCGCGTTCACGCATTTCAAGAGCCTTGCAATGGATCGGTCGACGGCCTGGTCCCTGCACCGGGTTCATGCGTTCTCGGGCAGGCCGTTATCATGTTGATCCCGGCGCGTCGACCGGCGTCCCGGCGGGAACCGGGTCGTCTCTCCCGGCCCGGCCGGCGAAGGTCCGGGTCGTGGCTTTAATGTCGTGTGTAATCAGCATGTTTGGTGCGAACAAGATCGAAGGAGCGTGTGTTTTGAACGAACGACTGTATGCGGTGATGACGACCGTCGAGACCACCGATCAGGCCCGCGCACTGGCCGCGGAGCTGGTCAGGCGGCGGCTGGCGGCCTGCGTGTCGATCGGCGCGCCGGTCGAGAGCGTGTTTCCCTGGGAAGGGCGTATCGATATCGAGGCCGAGATTCCGCTGACCATCAAGACCGCCCCGGAGCGTCTTGATGCGCTCAAGCAGGCATTTTCCGAGCTGCACCCCTACGACGTTCCGGAACTGTTGGCGCTCGGGGTGGTCGAGGGACTGGACGCCTACATCGACTGGGCCCACGACTGGATGAATAATGACGACTGAACCCTCCCGACGGCTGCCCTGGCCGGCCCTTTTCGGCCTGCTGGCCGCTGCCTGGCTCGCCTCGCCGGCCGCACTGGCCCAGATCAACCCGGATGACCTGCTGCCGGTCGAGCAGGCCTTCGCGCTCTCGGCCGATTCCGACGACGCCCGTATCGTGCTCGACTGGCAGATTGCCGAGGGCTATTACCTGTATCGCCATGCCTTCGAGATCGAAGGGCCTTCCGGGCTGGGCGAGCCGGAAATTCCGCGCGGCGAAGCGACGGTCGATGAATTCTTCGGCGAGACCGAGACCTACCGCGACTCCGTGCGCGTGAGCGTGCCGTACGATGCCGCGCTCGGCGGTCAGACGGTCGAGCTGACGGTGCGCTCGCAGGGCTGCGCCGATGTCGGGGTGTGCTACCCGCCGCATCGACAGCGCGTCAGCCTCACGTTGCCCGAAGCGCCGGCCCGCGCCGCTGGCGGCAACGGCCTGGCCGATATCCTCGGATCGTCCCGGTCGGGCGCCGATGGCCCGTTCGCCGACACGGCCGGCGCCCTGCGTGCCGAAGATGCCTTCAGCTTCGAGGCCATTGCCGGTGATGCCGGCAGCATCCTGGTGCGCTTTATCGCACGCGAGGGGTACTACCTCTACCGGCACGGTTTCGAGTTCGAGGTCGCCGATGAGTCGGTCGATGTGGTCCAGGCGCTGCTGCCCGAGGCGGTGTCGATCCACGACGAGTCTTTCGGTGACACCCACGTCTACTACGGCGAGGTCGAGATTCCGGTACACCTGTC
>CAYQJJ010000294.1:0-3377 GCA_964417745.1 uncultured Wenzhouxiangella sp. | reverse complement strand
GATATTGCCTCGCATAGTGGCCTGGCCCTTTCGCGCACTCTGCTGGCCGTGACCGATCGCGATGACGCTGTTTCGCTGATTGATCGGCGCGACGGCTCTACCCAGTGGCGCGATGACCGCCTGTCACACCGTGGTGTCCAGCGGCCTGAATTCGTCGGCAGCCACCTGGTCGCCGTTGACGCCGAGGGCTACATGCACTGGTATGACATCGATAGCGGCGAATTCGCCGCGCGCTCGCGCTTCGGCCGCTCGGGCGCTTCAGCAGCCCCGGTCGTGGTGGGTCGTAACGTGATTGTCCTCGACGAGGACGGCGGTTTGAGTGCCTGGCGCACACGCGACTGACGATCCGGCGGGCCACGCCATGGGGCACCTGCCCGTGGTGGTCATCGTCGGGCGGCCCAACGTTGGCAAGTCAACGCTGTTCAACGCGCTGACGCGCACCCGCGATGCCCTGGTCGGTGACAATCCCGGGGTGACCCGCGACCGGATCTACGGTCGTGCCCGGGTGGGTGACCGCGATGTGTTGCTGGTCGATACCGGGGGGCTGGACGAGTCGGCTGGTGAGCTCGAATCGCTGGCGCGGCGCCAGACCGCGCAGGCGATCGACGAAGCCGATGTGCTGATGCTCGTCACCGATGCCCGCGATGGCATTCTGCCCGCCGAACACGATAAAGCGCTCGACCTGCGCCGGCGTGGCCGGCCGCTGTTGCACGTGGTCAATAAGTGCGACGGGCTCGACCCGGACCAGGCACTGGCCGACGCTGCCGAGCTCGGGCTCGACTCGGTGGCGCTGGTCTCGGCAACCCACCGCCACGGTCTCGACGCGCTGGGCAGCACGCTCAAGCGTGAACTGCCCGACAGCTCAGGAGCCCAATGGCCCGATGACGAAGGGATTCGGCTGGCGCTGATCGGGCGGCCAAACACCGGAAAATCGACCCTGCTCAATCGTCTGCTGGGTGAGGAACGCGCCCTGGCGACGACCATCGCCGGCACCACCCGAGACCCGATCCACGCCCGCGTCGAGCGCGATGGTGTCGTTTACCACCTGGTCGATACCGCGGGCATTCGCCGCCGGCGCGGTTCACAGCAGGGCATCGAGCGCTTCAGCACGATCAAGGCCCTGCAGGCGATGGAACAGGCCCAGGTCGTGGCATTGCTGGTCGACGGGACGGAGGGCCTGACCGACCAGGACGCACGACTGGCCGGGCACGTCATCGACGCCGGACGAGCGCTGGTCATTGTTCTCAACAAGTGGGACTGTCTCGACGAGGCGGCGCGGAAGGCGTTGCTGGCGGATTTTCCCCAGCGCCTGAGGTTTGCAATGTTTGCGCCGGTTGTAACGGCCTCCGCGCTTCACGGCAGCGGGCTGGGCGAACTGACCGACGCCATCGAGCATGTCCACGCCGCCGCCGGGCAGGAATTGTCCACCCCGGCGCTGACCCGGGCGCTCCGCCAGGCTGCGGAGGCTCACGCCCCGCCGGGCGGCAAGAGCTCCACGCCAAAGCTGCGCTACGCGCATTCCGGGGGTAATTTTCCGACCCGCATCATCATTCACGGCAGCCGCACGGCACACATTCCGGAGCAGTACCGGCGTTACCTGATCAACGCGCTGCGCAAGCAGTTCAACCTGACCGGCGTTCCGGTGCGGCTGATCTTTCGCGAATCGGACAACCCGTACGCGGGGCGGCGCAACAAGCTGACCGCCCGCCAGGTCGAGAAACGCAAGCGCTTGAAGCGAATCGGGCGACGCAAGAAAAGCCGCAAGTAAGCGCCGACGGAAACCGCTGAAAAGGTCTATAGAGTCCAGGACTGAAGATTGCGACTGATCTGATGGAGGACCGCCGGGTCTTCCGGTGCGGTCTGGGCCGGCCAGTGTTCGACCAGCTCGCCCTTGCGGTTGAACAGGAACTTGTGGAAGTTCCAGCGCGGCAGGACATCACCACCGTACTCCTGGGCCAGATCCTTGAACAGTGGATGGGCGTTGACGCCGATGACCGAATACTTTGCCGTCATCGGGAAGGTTACCTGGTATTCATTCTGTACGAATTCGAGGATTTCGGCTTCGCTGCCGGGTTCCTGCTCACCGAAATCGTTGCAGGGAATGCCGACGACAACCAGGCCCGAGTCGCGATAGTCGTTGAAGATGCTCTGAAGCTGGGAATAGTGCGGCGTGAAACCGCATTCCGAGGCAGTATTGACCAGCAGGATGGGCTGATTACGAAAACGTTCCATTGGCAGCGGCCCACCTTCCAGGGCCGCGAAGTTGTAGTTGTAGAGATTCAAGGGGGCACTCCGCTTTTGCTTTTGCCTCAATCGTACCTTCTAACCCTTACAATGTCTCCCCATCATGAAGACAAAAGCCGATATTCTCGAAGGACGCGCGGTTGCCGACCGCCTGATCGACAACGTGGCCGAAGCCATCAAAGCCCATACCGGGCAGGGGGGTTGCAAGCCCGGGCTCGCGGTCGTGCTGGTCGGAGACGATCCGGCCTCCGAGGTCTACGTGAACAACAAGATTCGAGCCTGCTCCCGGGCCGGCATCGAGTCGTTCACCCATCGGCTCCCGTTCGGCGTCGGTCGGGGCGAATTGCTCGCCCTGATCGACAGCCTCAACAATGACGACTCGGTCCACGGCATCCTGGTACAGCTTCCTCTACCGACCCATCTCGACGAACTGACCGTCACCCGACGGGTGGATCCGGAAAAGGATGTCGATGGCTTTCATCCGACCAATATGGGTCGTCTGGTGCTGCGCGACCCGGGGCTTCGACCGTGCACGCCGCGCGGCGTCATGACCCTGCTCACGGCCTACGGCATTGACCCCAAGGGCATGAATGCACTGGTGGTCGGCGCGTCGAATATTGTCGGCCGTCCGCTGGCGCTGGAGTTGCTGCTGGCCGGGGCGACGGTCAACGTTGCGCATCGCTTCACCCGCGATCTGCCGCGCCATGTCCAGGCCGCCGAACTATTGTGCGTAGCCGTCGGCAAGCCCGACCTGGTCGATCCGGACTGGATACGCGAGGATGCGGTGGTGGTCGATATCGGCATCTCCCGTCAGGAAGACGGCAGCCTGCGCGGTGATCTGGATTTTGCTCGTGCGGCGGATAGAGCGGCGTGGCTGACGCCCGTGCCCGGCGGCGTCGGCCCGATGACCGTGGCCACGCTCATGCAGAACACTGCCGAGGCTGCCGGCCTGGTGGTTCGCTCGCCATGAGCTCGCCGCTGGCCCGGGTCGGCCGGCAGCCCGAATGCCTGTACCCGCCCGCCACGCCGGAGGCCACGCGGGCGCCGGCATGAGCGAGTCCTCTGCCGATTTCCTTGCTCGGCTTCACCGGGGCCTGGCGCGGCTCGAGGCGGGCTTGATTTGCCTGTTGTTG
>CAYQJJ010000293.1:0-3400 GCA_964417745.1 uncultured Wenzhouxiangella sp. | reverse complement strand
ACCTCACCAACCGATTGATCAGGGATCGCAGGGCGAGCGGGCGGAGGGGTTTGTGGAGGAATTCGCAGCCGGTGGAGCGGGCGGCGGTGCGGACTTCGGCGGCGTGGTCGGCGCTGATGAGGATGGCCGGGCGGTCCGGGCCGGTTGCGCGCAGGGTTTCAAGCAGTTGCAGGCCGGTGTGGCCGTGGTCGAGGTGGTAGTCGATGACCAGCAGCGCCGGGGGCTGCTCGGCCCAGGCGGCTTCGGCCTGGGCCGGGCCGGCGGCGGTGGTGACTTCGAAGCCCCAGCCGCCGAGCAGGGTGGCGAGTGAATCGAGCATGGACGGGTCGTTGTCGACGACCAGGATGCGTGCCGAGCCGCCGGGGCGCGGTGATTCGGGAGCCTGGTTCGGGGTGCGGGCCGGGGCGGTGATCGGTACGCTGACGCCGAAGAAGGTGCCGTGGCCGGGCCGGCTTTCGAAGCGGATGGGGTGATCGAGCAGGCGCGCCATGCGCTCGGCGATGGCCAGACCCAGTCCCAGGCCCGGGGCGTGACTGTCGCTGTCGAGGCGGCGGAATTCTTCGAAGATGACCGACTGGTCCTTGGCCGGGATGCCGGGGCCGGTGTCCCAGACACCGGCGAGCACACGCTCGCCGCGCCGGCGCGCGCCGATGAGAATGCCGCCGTGCTCGGTGTAGCGCACTGCGTTGGACAGGAAATTCTGCAGGATGCGGCGCAGCATGCGCGGGTCGCTCTGGACCCACAGCCGGGTGTTGACGCAGCTCAGGTCCAGGTCGCGCTCGCGCGCCATCAGGCGGAATTCGCCCTGGAGCTGCTCGAACAGCTCGCCGAGCGGAAAGGCGGTCTGGCGGGGTTCGAGCCCGCCGGCGTCGAGGCGCGAGATGTCGAGCAGGCCCTCGAGCAGGTTTTCTGTCGCCGACAGGGCGCCGGAGATCTGCTTGAGCGAATCGCGCGCTGACGGGTCTTCGAGCCGGCCGGAGACCGAGTGGGTGAGCAACTGGGCGGCGTTGAGCGGCTGGACCAGGTCGTGGCTGACGGCGGCGAGAAAGCGCGTCTTGGCCTCGCTGGCGCGCTCGGCGTGGAGCTTGGCCTGCTCGAGTTCGCCGGTGCGCTCGGCCACGCGCTGTTCGAGGGTTTCGTTGATCTCGCGCAGTTCTTCGGCGGTGCGCCGGAAGGCGGTGACGTCGGTGAAGGTGGCCACGAAGCCGCCGCCGGGCATGGGGTTGCCGCGAATCTCGATGATGCGCCCGTCCGGCCAGGGCCGCTCGACCAGGTGCTCGGAGCCGGCGCGCTTGTGCGCCAGGCGACGCTCGACCAGGCGCTCGATATTGGCGCCGCTGATCAGCCCGCGCTCGGCGTTGTGGCGCAGCAGGTCGGCGACCGGCCGACCGACCCGGATCAGCTCGGGCGGGTAGTCGAACAGTTCGAGGTAGGCGCTGTTCCAGGCCACCAGGCGCATGTCGCGATCGACCACGCACACGCCCTGGCTCATGTTCTCCAGTGCGCCGGAGAGCACCTCCTGGGAAAACCGCGCCTGGGCGGCGGCCTGGCCGACCAGGTCGGCCACGGTATCGAGCGGCGCCGGGGTGCGCTTGCGCGCGGCATCGAGCAAGAGCCTTGCCGAGGCCGAGCCGACCACCGCCGCGAGTTCGTGTTCGAGCGCGTGCTCGGCGGTACGCGAGCCATCGGCGATTCGATCCAGTGCCGCGGCGCGTTCGGCCGGCAGAAAGCGCTCGGCAAGGCTGGACATGAGCGCCGGCGACAGGCCGCCCGAGCGCTCCGGCGGGGCGGTCATGCCCGGCAGAAGCCGGGCGGCGGTGAGCACCACGGCGGTGTTGACCAGCAGCGAGCCGAGCACTGCCCGGCTGAGGGCATCGAGCCCGCCCAGCCCCATCCACTGCCCCGGCGACACCAGCGCCAGGCCCAGCGGCCCGGAGTCGATCCAGCCCGGGCTGGCACCGCTGGCAGTCACCAGCAATGGCACGAACAACACATAGACCCACACCGCCACGCCGCTGGCAATGCCGGCCAGCACCGCGCTGGCCGGCAGACCCGGCCGGTAGACGGCCAGCAGCACCGCCGGGGCCAGCTGCGCGAGCCCGGAAAACGACAGTGCTCCGATATCGGCGAGCGCCTCGGCGGTGCCGACCACCCGGCTGTAGACGTAGGCCAGCAACAGCACCAGTGCGATGCCGAGCCGGCGCTGCAGGCGCACCGGGATGCCGAGCACGTTGACCCGGTTCCAGCCGCGGTTGAGCAGGGCCGGGGTGAGCCAGTGGTTGCCGATCATGATCGACAGCGTCAGGCTGGCCAGGATGACCATGCCGGTCGCCGCGCTCAGGCCGCCGAGGAAGGCAAACAGCGCCAGCGCGTTCTGGCCGTCGGCCAGCGGCAGCATGAGCACGTAGAGATCCGACGGCACGCCCTGCCCGGCCAGTAGCGCGTTGCCGGCGCGCGCCAGCGGCAGGATGGGCAGCGAGATCAGTATCAGAAACAGCGGAAACAGCCAGCGCGCGGTCTTCAGATGGGCCTGGTCGCGGCACTCGACAACACCGATATGGAACTGGTGCGGCAGGGTGAACATGGCCAGGGCGCCGAGCAGGGCCAGGGTGATGAAGGTATCGGGGTTGGTAAAGGCCGGCATTTCGGTCGCCGCGAGCATCTCGCCGGGCCCGGAATACAGGCCGAAGACCACGAAGGCGCCGAGTGCAAGCATGGCGCCGAGCTTGAGCAGCGACTCGAAGCCCATCGCCAGCACCAGACCGCGGTTGTGCTCGGTGGCCGAGGCACGGCGGGTGCCAAAGAGCATGGCAAAGATGGCCATGGTCAGCGCGACGTAGAAGGCCAGATCCTGCCAGGCGGCCAGTTCGGCCTCCTCGAAACGCCCGAGGGTGAGCGCGCCGAAGCTCATGGCCACGGCCTTGAGCTGCAGCGAGATGTAGGGAACGATGCCGATCACCGCCACGGCGGTAACCGTGGCGGCCAGGGTCGAGGATTTGCCGAAGCGACTGGCGATGAAATCGGCAATGCTGGTGGAGTTCTCGGCCTTGCTCAGTGCGACCAGCCGGCTGAGAAAGGGCCAGGCCAGGGTGAACAGGACGATGGTGCCGATGAAGGTCGGCGGAATCGGCCAGCCCGAGCGGGCCGCCTGGGTGGTGGTGCCGTAGAAGGTCCAGGCGGTGCAGTAGACGGCCAGCGACAGCGAGTAGACCACCGGCCACAACGACTGCCAACGCCGCCGCGACCGCTCGCCGAGCACCGCCACGGCAAAAAGAAGCCCCAGCCAGGCCAGACCGGCGAAGACGACGGTTGGGGTGGAGGGGCTTAACACCGGAGCTTCGGAGAGCAAGAGCGGATCATCCCGGGGATGGTACGGGGTTCAGGGGAAACGGGAAACGGG
>CAYQJJ010000292.1:0-3432 GCA_964417745.1 uncultured Wenzhouxiangella sp. | reverse complement strand
CGATCCATGGCCTGGTTGGCGTTGTTGGCGTGCAGGGTGGTCAGGCACAAATGACCGGTCTCGGCGAACATGATGGCGTGATCCATCGACTCGCGGGTCCGGATCTCACCGATCAGGATCACGTCGGGGGCCTGACGCAGGGTGTTCTTCAGCGCCACATCGAACGAGTCGGTATCGATACCGACCTCGCGCTGGGTGACCAGCGACTTGCGGTGCTTGTGCACGAACTCGATGGGGTCTTCGATGCTGATGATGTGACCCGATGCATTCATGTTTCGGTGGCCGACCATCGCCGCCAGGGTGGTCGACTTGCCGGTACCAGTGGCCCCGACCAGGATGACGATGCCGCGCTTGGACATCGACAGATCGGCCAGCGAGTCGGGAAGATCAAGCTCTTCGAAGCTCGGAATCCGGGTCTCGATGCGCCGGCAGACCATGCCGACACTGTTGCGCTGGAAAAAAGCGCTGACCCGGAAGCGCGCCACACCCTCGAGCGATATGGCGAACTGGCACTCCTTGGTGTCCCGAAATTCCTGGCGCTGATCAGCGCTCATGATGCCGTGGATGATGTCGACCACCGAATCGTGCGTCAGCGCCTCGCGCGTGAGCGGCTTGATCCTGCCGTGGACCTTGATGCACGGGGGCGCGCCGACGGTGACGAACAGGTCGGAGCCATTGGCGTCATGCAGCTTGCGCAGCCAGTCCTGGATGTTGCTCATTGCCGTATTCCTTGGATTCGCGTTTCAGGCAGGTCGGGCCTTCAAGCCAGTGCCTGCTTGTTCTGCGCCTTGCGCATGGCTTCGGGCTTGGCCACCACGCCGCGGCGCACGAGTTCGATCAGCGACTGATCGAGCGTGGTCATGCCGACATTCTGGCCGGTCTGGATGGCCGAGTACATCTGCGCGACCTTGTCTTCGCGGATGAGATTGCGGATGGCCGAGGTGGCGACCATGATCTCGTGGGCCCCGATACGCCCGCCGCTGATCTTCTTGAGCAGGCTCTGCGAGACCACCGCGCGCAGCGACTCCGACAGCATCGAGCGTGCGACCGGTTTTTCATCGCCGGGGAAGACGTCGATGATACGGTCGATGGTCTTCGGTGCCGACGAGGTATGCAGGGTCGCAAACACCACGTGGCCGGTCTCGGCGGCGGTCAGCGCCAGGCGCACGGTTTCGATATCGCGCAACTCGCCGACCAGGATGATGTCGGGATCCTCGCGCAGCGCCGAGCGCAGCGCCTGGTTGAAGCCGTGCGTGTCGCGCTTGATTTCGCGCTGGTTGATCAGGCAGCGCTGCGGCGTGTGGACGAATTCGATCGGATCCTCGATGGTCAGGATATGGCCGGGCACGGACTTGTTGAGGTGATCGATCATGGCTGCCAGGGTGGTCGACTTGCCCGAGCCGGTCGGCCCGGTGACCAGAATCAGCCCGCGCGGCACCTCGATGAGGTCCTTGAACACGGCCGGGGCCTGAATATCCTCGAGGCTCCAGATTTCGTTGGGAATGACACGAAACACCGCGGCGATGCCGCGATGCTGGTGGAAGGCGTTGACACGAAAGCGCGCCAGGCCCGGGACGTTGTAGGAAAAATCGACCTCCAGGTTGGCCTCGAAATCGCGCCGCTGATGGTCGTTCATGGTCGAATACACCAGCTCGGCCATGTCCTTGTTCTCGATCGCCGGGGTATTGATGCGATGCATATCACCGTCGACACGGATCATGGGCGGCAGGCCGGCCGAGATGTGCAGGTCGGAGGCCTTGTTCTTGACCGTGAATGCAAGTAGTTCTGTGATGTCCATGGGTGATTCTCGAACCTGTGGCTACCGCGGCGCGAAACGCTCGTCGGCGAGTGAATAAAATGACCGGGACCGGTAGACTGCCGATCCCGGTTCCCGCAACCATCGATACTAGCGCAATTGGATGACGAATCAAAATCATGAAGCGCGCCGCAAGGCGGTCGTCGACCGGATCGAATCGGCCTGCCTCGACAGCGGACGCGATCCTGGCGAAGTGCGGCTGCTCGCGGTCAGCAAGAAACAGCCAATCGAGGCGATCCGCGCGCTGCAGCGCTGTGGCCAGCACGCCTTCGGGGAGAGTTACGTCGACGAGGCCCTCGAAAAAATCGCCGCGCTGGCCGAGCCGCGCCCGGAGTGGCATTTCATCGGCCCGATCCAGTCCAACAAGACCCGCGCGATTGCCGGTCACTTCGACTGGGTCCACAGCATCGACCGCGCCAAGGCGATTCGCCGCCTGGCCGATCAGCGCCCGGCCGACCGGGGGCCGCTCAACGTGCTCATCCAGGTCAACCTGGACGACGAGAACGGAAAGGCCGGCTGCGCCCCGGAGTCCATCGACGAACTCGCCGGGCTGGTCGCCGAGCGCCCGGAGCTGGCGCTGCGCGGGTTGATGGCCATCCCCGCCGAGCGCCACAGCCGGGCCGACCAGCTTGGCGTCTTCGAGCGCCTGCGCGAATACTTCGATCAGCTCGCCGCCGGCCATCCGGGCATCGATACGCTGTCGGCCGGCATGAGCGGCGATCTCGAAGCCGCGATTGCCGCCGGGTCCAACCTGGTGCGCGTGGGCACCGCGCTGTTCGGCCCGCGCGAATGACGCCACGCGCCGGCCGCGGTCATTACAATAGCGGACCATGAATACCGAAACCTCGATCACCTTCATCGGCGGCGGCAATATGGCCCGGGCGCTGATCGGCGGCCTGCTGGCAAGCGGCAGCGACGCCGCCCGGATTACCGTTGCCGAACCCGATTCCGACCAGCGCGCGGACCTGAGTGAGCAGTTCGGCGTTGCCACCGAGGCCGATAACGCCCGCGCGGCCAGTCAGGCCGACGTGGTCGTGCTGGCCGTCAAGCCCCAGGTCATGGACCAGGTGCTGGCCTCCATCCGGGATGCGCTGTCTGCCGGGACCCTGATCATCAGTGTGGCGGCCGGCATCACCACCCGGGCACTGATCGACGGCCTCGACCCCGATCAGCCCGTGGTGCGCGCCATGCCCAACACGCCGGCACTCTACGGGGCCGGCATGACCGGCCTGTTCGCCAGCACCGCGGTCGATTCCACCCACCGCGAGCTGGCCGAAGGCATCCTCGGCGCGGCCGGTGAGGTCGCCTGGATCGACGACGAGACGCTGATGGACGTGGTCACCGCGATTTCCGGCTCCGGGCCGGCCTATTTCTTCGCCCTGGCCGAGCACCTGGCACGCGCCGGTGAAGCCTGCGGGCTGGACGCCGCGACCGCCGAGCGCCTGGCACGCCAGACCGCCAGCGGGGCCGGCGTGATGCTGGCCCGATCCGAGCACGATGCCGGCGAGCTGCGCCGCCGCGTGACCTCACCCGGCGGCACCACCGCCGCGGCCCTCGACAGCCTGGCGGCCGACGACCTGGCCGGTGTTATCGAACGCGCCGTCGCTCAGGCCGTG
>CAYQJJ010000291.1:0-3434 GCA_964417745.1 uncultured Wenzhouxiangella sp. | reverse complement strand
CCTGTAGCTGGGGCGTTTCGCGACCGAGCGCACCGGAGACGTACTCGCCTGTACGGTGAGGATGCGTGACCGAGCGAAACGGCGCAGATGCGGGGCCTGGCGGCGTCGTAGTAGAGGGGGTGGTGAATAAGGCGGGCTCAGCCAGAAGTGCCGCTTACCCGGCCTGCCAGAGCGCGAGCATGGGTGCAAAGAAGATCATCAGAATGAATACCGCCAGGCCCAGGTAGACCAGGCTTCGAACCGGGTGGGACCGGAGCGAGGACCAGAAGGTCTCGGCCCGGCCCTCGCGGCGCGCCTGCTCGTGCTCGACGCGCGCGACGCGCGCGCGCTCGGCCTGGAAGTCATCCATCAGCGCCCGGGCCCGCGGGTGGTCCTCGGCGTCCCGCAGCCAGATCCCGCCGGCGGTAACCCCGAACGGTCCCGGCGGTGTGGTATAGCACTCGATGCCCGCCTCGTCCATCAGCGCGCTGACAGCCTCGGCCTCGTCATCGGGAACGTTGCGCAGGTTCAACAGCAGTTTGGGCATGCCCGCCTTCCGGATCAGTTATTGCACCAGCTTTATTGTAGCGTGCCGGGTTCAACTCACCGGCGGGTCGAATGGACGATTGAATGTCAGTTCCCGGGGCTGTAGGGTTGATCGGTCAAATGGTTGTGGGGACCGGTTCATGAAGGCCGCAAACTGGATCAGCATCGCCGGGGCGGGCTGCCTCGGAATCCTGGTCTCGGCCTGGATTCCGGCCGGACAAGCCCAGGGTGAATCGCTCGACCTCGACACCCGGCTCGACCGGATCGAACGAATCAACCGGACCGAACACTGGCGCACGGCGCGCGAGGCCATCGAGGAGCTCGAATCCGCCGTCGAGGCCGAAGGCCGGGAGGACCAACGTATCCGCCTGGCCCGGCTGAGTGCTCACAACCTGGCCCTGGCCGGCCGGGTCGATGCCGCGATGGACAATCTCGACCTTTACCTCCATCGCGCCAGCGATGCCACCCAGAGGCTCCGGCTGCTCGCCCTGCAGGCCAACCTCGCCAGCGTTTCCGGGCAGCCCGAAAGGGCCTTCGAGCTGCTCCGAACCGCGCTCGAGACCGAAGATGAAGTCAACGACCCGACAGCCCGCTCCGAGCTGTTCGGTGTTGCCGCGCGCATGCTCGCCGAGGCCGGGGAGACCGAGCGCGCACACCGGCTCGGCGAGCAGGCCGTCGAGCTCGCCGAGCTCGCCGATTCCGATCATCCACGCTGCCTGGCCCGCGCCCGCCTGGCCGCGGCACTCGGCTCGAATCCGGACCTGGAGCGCCAGGAGCAGCGCCTGCAGGCAGCGCTGGGCGCCTGCACAACCGCCGGCAACCTGATCTTTACCGGTTCGGTTTTACTCGGTCTGGCCGAGCTCAACCGACAACAGGGGGATCTCGAGCCCGCCGAGGCGCTGATCGACCGGGCCCGGCTGAACTTCACCCGAGCCGGCTACGCCATCGGCATCAACGACAGCCGCCTGGTCGAGGCACGGGTCGACTTCGACCGGGCCGAGCTGGACCGGGCGCTGGACCATGCCCATCAAGCCGCGGCCGCCTTCGCCCTGGCCCGGCGTTGGCAACGACTCGCTGACACCCACCGGCTGATGCGCGAGATCGCCGAGCAGCAATCGGACCACGAGCGAGCCCTGCACCATGCCCAGGCCGGTCTGGTGGCCCGAGAACGGGTCATCGAGCAGGATCGGGCCCGTCGACTGGCTCACCTGCAAATCGATTTCGAGCTTGGTGAGATGGAGCAGGCGCTGTCGGTGCTGCGCCAGCAAAGCCGCGTCCGCGAGCTCGAGGCGCGTGCCCGTGAGCAGCAGCGCCAGCTCGAACTCCTGGGCCATGTGCTGGCTGGCACGCTGGGGCTGGTGCTGCTGATCCTGCTGATTCACGCGCTCCGCGAGCGGCGCTACTATCAGGGCCGCTCGCGCCGCGACAGCCTGACCGGGCTGTACAACCACACCCACTTCTTCGAGCTCGCCGAGGCCTCGCTCGACAAGGCCGGCAAGAATACGCCGGTGACCCTGATCATCGCCGATATCGATCACTTCAAACGCATCAACGACAGCCACGGTCACCAGGTCGGCGACCAGGTTCTGCGGCGCACCGCCGCGCGCTTCCAGGAGACCTTCGCCCGACGCGGCGTGGTCGGGCGTATCGGCGGCGAGGAATTTGCCGTTTTGCTTCCGGCAACGAGCCCGACCGCGGCCGCCGAGCGGGTCGAGCAGCTACGGGCACGCCTCAACACCGGGCGCAGCGACGACCCGCCGCTCGACATCACCATGAGCTTCGGCATCGCCGGGGCCGGGGCCGGCGAGACGATCGCCGAGCTTCGCCAGCGCGCCGACCAGATGCTCTACAGGGCCAAGCGAGCCGGGCGGGACTGCTTCCGCATCGACCCGCAGGTCGCCTCGACCGAACCGCCACCATCGGCCGCCCGGGCATGAGACGAACACTGCCGCACCACGCGCTGCCGCCCGGCCGGCTGACATCGGCAGGTCCGGCGTTGCGGAATCGGTTTAGTATAGGCTGTTGCATTTCCCGGTTCGACAGTGTGTCGCGTCCGGAACGACAATCGATCAGGAGGGACCCTGCAAATGTCGAAACTCGCCGATCTGCTCCGGGAGCTGGGGCAAAACTCCGAGCTGGCCGAGGCCTACAAGCGCGACCCGAAGGACGTCATGACCCGTGCCGGTCTTTCAGACGAGGAAATCCAGGCCATGCTCGACAAGGACGTCGAGACCCTCAAGAAGCTCTCCGGGCTCGAAAAGGTCAAATCCAACGGCATCGTCAACAGCCACGACTGAGTTTCGGACTCTCGACAGTGGGCTCGCGCGACGGGAATTTCGGGTCGGCCGGCCGGGTCAGGCGGTTTCTGGCTGTCTGCATGGCCCTCCTCGCGCTGACCACGGCCGGGCCTGCCGCGGCCGACCCGGGCCTCGACGCGGCACTCGAGCGGGCCGCCGAGCTCAACGTGACCGCGCCCTGGCCGGAATCCGAGTCGCTGCTCGACGAGATCGAGCCGCGACTCGGCCAGGCCAGCGAGCCCCAGCTCGCCCGCTTCCGGCTGCTGCGCACGCGCAACCTGACCCTGGCCGGGCGCTTCGACGCGGCGATGGACGCCATTCCGGAACTGCTCGAGCTCGAAATGCCGGCCGAGCTCCGGCTGCAGGCCATTGCCCTGGGGGCCAATATCGCCATGATGGTGCGCCAGTACGAGACCGTGTTCGAGTTCTTTAACCGTGGTCTGGCCATCGAGGCCGATGTCGACAGCGATATCCAGCGCTCGAGCTTCCTGACCCTGGCCTCGCATCTGCATGTCCAGGTCGGCGAGCTGGACAGGGCACGCTACTATGCCGACCGGGCCCTGGACCTGGCCGAGGCGGCCGCCGACGAGCGAGCACAGTGCCTGGCCAAGC
>CAYQJJ010000290.1:0-3445 GCA_964417745.1 uncultured Wenzhouxiangella sp. | reverse complement strand
CGCAGCTCTCGGTTGGCGCGAGGGTCTGGTTCGAGCAGTCGTCCTGCACGATGGTAAAGGGCGGGGCGGTACCGGCCGGGGAGGGGGGCAGGGAGATCGCACCCAGTTCCAGGTCGGCATCACCGGCGCTCGAGATGGTGAGCATCGAAGTTTCGGTGTCGCCCACGACAACATCGTTGAAATCGATCTCGATGTCGGAAAGCGCAACCGCCGGTCCGTCACCGGTCACTTCAGCTTCGAAGGCGCCGATGTCGATCGTGCCATCGACGATTCGATCGAAGCCGGGCCCGCGCTGATCGAATGCAGGCGCCGATGCGATATCCGGATCACCGCCAGTGATCGCCGGGCTGGTCGGAGCCAGGGCGTGGGTCAGCGTTGCGTAGTCGCCGCCGTTGTTGGCCAGCGCCTCGAGTTCGGCATCGACATCGAGCAGATTGCCCGAGCCAGCGTAATCCAGACCCGTGGCGTCACCGATCAGGCTGTAGTCGACAGCCAGGGTCCCCGAATCGAGCAGGAAAATATCGTCAGGGCCATCGACCGAGCTGTTGTCACTGACGATGGAGTGGTCGAGACTCGAAGCATCGGCCGAAATGGAAAGACCGCCAGCCTGTGTCGCCAGGCCCGACGGGGTGTCGGTCTCACCGCTGGCCTGCTGGCTATTGAACGCGACGGTAGAATGAGCCAGGTTGGCCTGATTGGCCAGGATGCCACCGACCTGGCCGCCGGTGTTTCCGGACACCGTGGAGCTGAATACCGTCACAATCGACGGCAAGCCACCCTGCGTCTGGCTGCCGGACGGCCCGGAGCCGACCGGTACGGGCCCGTCGGCCAGTCCGGTTCCGATCCCGCCAACCGAGGCACCCGTGTTGTTGGTGACAGAAGAGTAGTTGACTTGACATTCGGCACCGGCAACGCAGCTGATTCCACCGGTAATCTCGCCCTGGTTGCCATCGACCCGGCTGAACTCGAGGGTCTGGGAGCCGTACTTGGCGTGGACCCCGCCGCCGGTGTTGCCGGAAACAGAGGCGCCAAACAGCAGCGAATCACCGTAGAGGGAAGCCACGCCGCCTCCATACCCGGCCGCAGCCGTATTGTTGTCGGCCGAGCTTTCGATGAATTCGGTAATCCCGCCCAGCGCCAACAGCCCGCCGCCGATGCCGTAGCCGTATTCATCAACCTCGGCGTTGTTCCCGTCGACTTGCGAGCCGCGGATGTAGAGTGAGTTTTCAACCGCGTCATCGCCGGCGTAAAACAGGATGCCGCCACCACCATATTCTGAAGACAGGTTGCCAGTGATCTGGCTGTCAATGATCCGGGCACTCGATTGGGCCAGGGCTATCCCGCCACCGCCTAGCGAGGCGACGTTGTCCGAGACCTCCGAGCCAGTCAGCACCAGCTTGCTGCCGACGTCTCCACCGGGCGGTGGCAATGGTTCGCCTTCCGGACGGACAGGAGCGGGCGACAATACCGTAATACCGCCACCGTATACCGCCGAGTTGTTGCTGATCTGGCTGTTGGTGACGATGAGATTCGGCTCCAGATCGCCACCGCGCGGCGCGCCCCGGACGGACTCCGGGCCGCCGAAGTAGGACTGGCCCGCGAAGATACCGCCCCCGACCTGAGCGTTGCTTTCGGTCACCACCGAATCGACCAGCTCGAGCCGGGACGTGCCGATAATCAGGCCTTCGGGTGACGGGCCGGCGTCGTTCGGTGTAACGCTCAGGCTGCCGCCTGCGTTCTGGGCGGTGTTTCCGGTAAACGTCGAGTTGGTGATCTCGGCGGTGCCAAAAGTCACCGCAATACCACCGCCAACTTCGGCCGCCGTGTTGTCACTGAAGGTGCAGTTGTCGACAAACAGCGCGCCGCGGTAGACCTCGACACCGCCGCCGAGGGCATTGGCATTGTTGCCGGTGATCACACAGTCGCTGAGGCTGACCGTGGCATCGGGTGTCACCGAAACCGCGCCGCCATAGTAGTAGCTACCGCCAGTGAGTGTCAGGCCGGACAAATTGAGGTTGTCGTACGCCAGAAACAGGGTGTCGACGCTCTGCATGTCGAGCGTGAGCTCGCCGGCACCGGGGCCGGTGATGGTCATTGGCGCATCAATATTCAGGCGGCCGTATTCGGCCAGCACGATAGAGCCGGTAACCGAATCGTCGAATACGATGGTGTCGTTGTCACCGTCGCCGGCATCGCAGCTGTCGACCGCGCTCTGGGAGTTGATGCTCTCCACGGCAGAGCGCAGGGAGCAATTGCTGGCCTGGCCTATACCGTCGTTGGTATCCACGGTAATGACTGCGGCCTGCGTACTCGAAATGGCCAGCGACGAACCAATCGCCAGCGCAAGCGGTGAAAGCTTGAAATCCTTCGGCATTCTGATTTTCCCCATCTTTTTTGGCCGAATGCGGATGCCCCGGCGGTTGGTGTTATCGGCCTTCAGGCCAGAACCACAATTGTATTGAAAAACCCTCTCGGGAAACAGGGCCAATCCCGACTGTATTCGTCCGTTCCCCCCTTGGGACCTCTTCAGGTATACATAATATACATTATGCGAACTATAGGGTCAGAATGCTCTCGCGCCCCATTGGGTCCGTACTTATGGGTCCGTCCTTACAATGATTCGTGGATAATGGGAAGCGAACCCACCAGCCTGGTTTTCCAGCTTGACCATCGAATCGACAAACGATGTCGGCCACTGGGTCTTCGGCTATGGGTCCTTGATCTACAAGGTTGATTTTCCCTACCGGCAACGAGAAGCGGCCAGCATTGACGGCTGGGAACGACGATTCTGGCAGGGTTCGCACGACCACCGAGGCACGCCGGAAGCGCCTGGCCGAGTCCTGACACTCGTGCCCGCGCCCGACCAGGTCTGCATCGGTATGGCCTACCTCGTCGACCACGATGTATTCGAACACCTCGATCATCGAGAAAAGAACGGTTACGAGAAGCGCAAGATCGAGATCCGGCTCTGTGACTCAGGTGCCCGGGTCAACGGACTGATCTACTTTGCCGGACGGGACAACCCGGCCTGGCTGGGGCCAGCCGAAACGCCCGGCATCGCCCGCCAGATTGACCGCTCCCATGGCCCCAGCGGCAGCAATCGTGACTATCTGCTCAACCTGGCCCGAGCCCTGCGCGAACTGGGTGCCGACGACCCGCACGTCTTCGAGCTGGAAAGGCTGTTGTCGAGAACGCAAGCTCATACAAGCTCATAGCTTGCCATGAGCCTTCAAATCGTCCAGCAAGGCCTCATGGCTCATTGTTGGCTCAGAAGCCCGCGCCTCAAATGCTGCCAGGTCTTCCTGATCTTCAGCCAATGCTGCACGAACAGCATCGTTGACGATGGCTGATAAGGAACGATGCGTATGCGCAGCCTTCAGCCGCAGCGCGGCGTGTAACTGAGGGTCAAAATAAATAGTAGAACGCTTCGGTGTCTGGGTCATGG
>CAYQJJ010000289.1:0-3455 GCA_964417745.1 uncultured Wenzhouxiangella sp. | reverse complement strand
CGGTCGGGCTCCGGACGCGTGGCGAAGTCGCCCGACCGGACACCCCATCACCCCGTCCCATTCAAGGGCGCTTTCCGTGGCTCCGGTCTACTATTAACCCCAACAACCGAGGCACCGCAGGAGACAGACTGCGGTATGGCCGTCCCCCGTCGTCAGGAAACATGGCTGAGACAGGTACGTAATCAGGAAACAGTTAGCCAGCCTGCGCACTCAGATCAATAATGCGCGCTCTCGCATCTTCGAAATGATCTTTGAGTGCGTTTTGCTTCCCGTCGAGGCCTTGTACGCAGTAAGGGTTCAGGAACTGTCGACCGGCAAGGAGTTTGGCATCGACAGGGCTCAGCGCCGCCTCATCGCAGACTGACGCCCAGTTTTGCGCAATGGTATCGATCTGACCCTCAATGAGCGCCGTGGCCTCGTCTTCGCTCAGGTGAAAATCGGCCGACGCCGACAGGCAGGTAGCGAGCGTGCTCATGCGGTTCTCGCCCTTGATGAGCATCGCCTGCGTCGCCTCGTGGCCGGCGCGTCCCTGCGGACAGATATCGTAGGCGGGCGTCAGGGTCAGCATCTTGCCGTCCCAGAAGGCGGCATGGTTGCGCGCGTGATCGTCGGTGTTCCCGCACAGCACGTTGAAGCAGATCCGCCCGTAGAGCTCGCGGAGGGTTTCTTTCGGATCGGTGAAGGTGTGGCGGATCCGTTCGGCAAGGTCCTCAAAGGACGCATAGCGCGCTTCCATCTCGTTGAGTTCGAGAATGGTCAGCGCCGAGACCATGGCGCGGCGCTGCCAGTTGCCGTCAACCCTGGTCCTGTCGAAGCGCTCGATGAGCAGAATGTCTTTGCCGGCCGTCTCGAAGATCGAGACTGGCGCAACGTTGAGCCCGCAGCAGGCTGCGAGCCGCATGGCCATGAACTCGGCCTTCACGACACTGTAGAGGTCCTTGCTCGATGAAAACTTGGCGATCAGCTTGCGCTCGTCAGCGTCAATCAGGGACTTCGGTCGCGCCCCCCCGATCGATGTGCCGTGATGGATCGCCTGATCGAGCGGCGGTGTAAGAGGGAGCCCTTTTTCGACGCGGTCGGATGCCTCAAGCAGCTCCTGGTAGCTTGCCTGAGCCGAAACCCGCGGCACGTACTCAGTGGCCGAATGCTGGAAATCCAATGCGCCGATCCTGTCCGAGCCGGACTCGATCAGGTAGGTAAGTTCGTTCAGTTCGTCAGCACCCCGATCAGCGGCCTTCGGCCCGACGAGCCGATTGATGATCACGCGGCGGCCCCAGGCATCCGGCGCGCCATCACGCAGGCAACTTGCCATCTCCATGTTCGGAAGCGGATCGATCCGGCCGCGCCCGAGTGGCAACTCGGGTTCATGGATCGGGATGGCGTTGTTGCGCTCAAGATAGCTGGCGCCGTAGTTGAAGATGTAGCGGCTGCCATCCATCGTGATGCGGCCGGCCACGACCGGCTGGGTCTCACCCGGCAGCCAGATCCATACAAAGATGCTGTCCTGTGTCTTGTGATCAGAAGTCATCATCGATTTGCCGCAGGGATGCGCGGACACTCTTCGGCAGCAGCGTCAGTTTCTCATCGAGACGAGCGTTCTCGATGCGAAGTGCTGTCTCGTCATGTTCGAACAGGCGCACACCGGCAAGTGTTGCGGCCTCGAACACGGTGCCGATCTCCGCTCCTGGTGCGCCCTTCTCGATGTTATGGAGCGTCGTGCGGCTGATACCGGCACGGTCAGCCAGCTCTTGTGCCGTCATGCCGCGCTCCATGCGCCCGACCCGGATCAGCTTCCCCAGGATCGAAAGTGCCTGACGCGTCTGGCGCGCGTAACTTCTCTTGCGCTTCATGACGGATGCATGCCTCTTTGTTCAGTTTGATTGACGTGAAGATAATTCACGTCCAGTATATTGAACATTATGGGCATGAAGTAGATACGGTGTCAAATCGGCGTTCGATTAAATGGCTATCACATACAGGACGTATAAGCGGCCCCTGATTCCACGGTCTCCGCAGCCCGACACTGACCCGAAAGACGATGCCGAGTGGTTCAATTAATGGGTGTCCTGGATTCACCCGCTACAAGGCCCGCCGCAAGCTGATGGGGATGATGGACAAGGCCGGCGTGTGACCGCCACGGCCCGGCGCGATGGGCCAGATTATGGGTATAATGGCCATTATTGCCGCGAGCAGAGAGACGGACATGGCCAATCGACTTGAAAGCCAACCCAGCATTTCGGCCAGCGAGGTCAAGAAGCGCGGCTGGAAGGCGGTCTCGACCCTGGCCCGCGAAGAAGGTCCGCTGGTGGTGACCAATCACAACCAGGCCGAAGTCGTGGTCATCGATGCCGCGCGCTACCAGGCCATGCTGGAAAGACTCGAAGCCACCGACCCACTGGAGGCGCTCAAGCGACGCTTCGAGAAGCGGCTGGAGCAGATTCAGGGCGCTACTGCCGGTGATGCACTGGCCGGTGCCATCGATGCCGGCCCTGAAGAGCTCGCCGGCGCGGCGAACCTGCCCCGGAACGACATCGAACCCGACGACGATTCCGACGAAAACACCTCGGCATGACCCACAACGATGACCACAGGCCGGTGCTCTACGTGCTGGCCGGGGTCAATGGCGCCGGCAAGACTTCCATCGGCGGACGGTTGTTGCGGCAGCGAGGGCTGGCGTATTTCAACCCCGACGAGTTCGCTCGCGCTCTGGGCCGGCAGACCGGCCGAGGCGTCGAGCAAAGCAATGCCGAAGCCTGGCGCTTCGGCAAGGAACTGCTCGAGCGGGCGATTACCGAAGGCCGCAACCATGCCTTCGAAACCACCCTGGGCGGCAACACCATGCCGCGACTCATTCGAGACGCCGCAACCGCCGGCCACCGCGTCGTCGTCTGGTATTGCGGCCTGGCCAGCGCAGACATGCACATCGAGCGTGTTCGCCAACGCGTCGCAGCCGGCGGACACGACATTCCCGCAGACCTGATTGGCCAACGCTGGCGCCGCTCGCGCGAGAATCTCATCGCGCTGATGCCGTTGCCTTACGACCTGCGTGTATTCGACAACTCCCGAGCGGCCGATCCCCAAACCGGCAGCATCCCGCCACCGACCGAAGTCCTCCGCTTTCGCCAGGGGCACGTCGTCCACCCCCAATCCGGCGGACTCTCGAAAACGCCGGAGTGGGCCCAACCCATCGTCGAAGCCGCGATTCAGCTCGGGCGCGGAAAGTGACCGGCCGAGTTCCCGGTCGACGTCAGAACCGAAAATACACGAGCTAGCGCCCCGGATTCTTCGAGCCCTTTTCGACCAAGCCTGGGATCCTGTCAGCCAGAGTCTCAGTAATCTGATTGATTTTCACGTTGCCTGCCTTGACTGTGCTGGAAGCCGCAAGAGCCAGTTTTTCCTTTGATAAATTCAGGATCGGATGTTCGGCCTTCCGGAATGCTTCCTTGACTTCCTGG
>CAYQJJ010000288.1:2134-3462 GCA_964417745.1 uncultured Wenzhouxiangella sp. | reverse complement strand
GCATCGGCGAAGCCGCTGGTGGGCACCTTGGTGGAGTTTTCGAGCTGGCGGGCGAAATCGTAGGTCACGATCTTGTCGCCGACGACCTTTTCGAAGGCGTCTTCGATCAGGCGCCCGACTTCGGGCCAGCCGATATAGTCAAACATCATGGCCCCGGAAAACAGCAGCGAACTCGGGTTGACCATATCCTTGCCGGCATACTTCGGCGCGGTGCCGTGGGTTGCCTCGAAGACGCCGATGTGATCGGCCATGTTGGCGCCCGCGGCAATCCCCATGCCGCCGACCTCGGCCGCCGCGGCATCGGAGAGGTAATCCCCGTTGAGGTTCATGGTTGCCAGCACGTCGAACTCGGCCGGACGCAGCAGCATCAGCTGGAACATGATGTCGGCGATGCGATCCTTGATGACGATCTTGCCTTCGGGCTGCTTGCCATCGTGCTTTTCCCACAGTTCGTCTTCGGTGATGGTCACATCCCCGAATTCCTCGGCCGCGACCTCGTAGCCCCACTTGCGGAACGCGCCCTCGGTGAACTTCATGATGTTGCCCTTGTGCACCAGCGTGACGCTCTTGCGATCGTTGTCGATAGCGTACTGAATCGCCTTGCGCACCAGGCGCTTGGAACCGAAGGCGGAAATCGGCTTGATGCCCAGACCGGCGTCCTCGAAGAAGTCCGCGCCCATTTCCTCGCGCAGGAACTTCGCCAGCTTGCGGTTCTCGTCGGTCCCGGCGGCGTATTCCAGCCCGGCGTAGACATCCTCGGTGTTCTCGCGAAAGATCACCGCGTCGACTTCCTCGGGCTTCTTCAGCGGCGACGGGACGCCGTGGTAATACTTGACCGGACGCACGCAGGCGTACAGGTCGAGCGTCTGGCGCAGCGAGACGTTGAGCGAACGGAAGCCTTCGCCCACCGGCGTGGTGAGCGGGCCCTTGATGGCCACCGTCAGATCCTTGATCGCCTCGAGGGTTTCGTCGGGGAAGAAGTTGCCGTCATAGATGCCGGCCGCCTTTTCGCCCAGGTACAACTCGGCCCAGTGGACCTTGCGCTTGCCACCATAGGCTTTCTCGACCGCGGCATTCCAGACTTTCATACAAGCCGGCGTGATGTCCGTGCCGATACCGTCGCCCTCGATAAAGCCCAGGATCGGCTCATCCGAAACAACCATGCGGTCGTTCTCGATACGAATCTTTTCGCCCGACTCGGGCATCTTGATGTGCTCGAAACCCATCTTGCATCCTCTTAACCGAAAAGCCGCTAGTCTACCACTCGCTCGAAGTGGACTCGATGCCCTTGGACACGACCCAGGCGCCCGAAAACCCGGCCAGGTCGA
>CAYQJJ010000288.1:0-2034 GCA_964417745.1 uncultured Wenzhouxiangella sp. | reverse complement strand
CATCGAGCCGATCGAGATCGACGAACCGCCGCCGGAAGTCCAACCCGACGAAGCCCCGGCAGCCGTCGATGAACGACCCGAGCCGTCCGACACCGACGCGCCGGAAGAACGCACCGATCCGGCCACAGCGCCGGCCGAGACAACAGCGCCGCCGAAGCCCGACGCGACCCGGCTACGCCGCCAGGTGCTCGGCCATGCCCGCAGCAGCGCTGATTCAGCACCGCAAAACGACCAGCCTCGGGGGCTGAGGTTCTCGGACAGACCCGAGCTGCCGGGGCGCGCCGGGTGGCTCGATGAATGGGTCGGCCCGGTGCGTGCCCGACAGGAGAGCTGGCGCAATGCCGATGGCAGCCACCAGTCCCGAACGGTGTTGCCCAACGGCCAGGTCCTGTGTTCAAGTATTCGTGCACCGACCATGGCTGAGCTGTTCAACCCGAGCCATTCGGCCGCCGTGGCCATGCACCGGGATTGTGGCCGCGAGCGCCCCGGGTCGATCGACCGCGACGACCCCTGGCTGCGCCTGCCGGCCACATCCCGGGAGTAAGGCAGGCGACTCCTTGTATCATTCCTCGGCATGAGCAGCGACCAGGACAATGATCGGTACCGCGAGGCCAAGCGCATTGCCAACGAGGCGCTGGACCACCCGCGAGAAGACCGCGACGCTTTCGTGGCCGAATGCTGCGGCGAGGACGAGGCGCTGATCGATGAGGTCCGCTGGCTGATCGAGGCGGCCGAGGACGCGAGCGGAGACGAAGTCCCCGAGTCGTTCCAGGCCGCCGCCCAGCAGACACTTCGTCAGGTATCACTGGAAGTCCCGCTGCCGCGCAACTACCGCCTTGTTCGCCGTCTCGACGCCGGAGGCATGGGCGTGGTCTACCTGGCCGAACGCAACGACGAGGCAATCCACCAGCAGGTTGCGCTGAAACTGCTGCAGCTCACCGAGGCGCCCGACGAGGCGCTCAAACGCCGCTTTGCCACCGAGCGCCAGATACTGTCGCGCCTCGACCATCCCAATATCGCCCGCCTGATCGACGGCGGACTGACCGCCGAAGGCCGGCCCTTCATGGCCACGGAGTTCGTCGATGGCCAGCCCATCGACGCCTGGTGTCGCACCCACGGCGGCTCGCTCGATGCAAGGTTGAGGCTGTTTCTCAAGGTCTGCGACGCGGTCGACTACGCGCACCGGCACATGGTCATCCACCGGGATATCAAGCCGCCGAATATCCTGGTGACCAGCGAAGGCGAACCCAAACTGCTCGACTTCGGCATCGCCCGCCTGCTCGACGCCAAGGACAGCGCCGAGCCGGCGCAGGAGGTGCCCGACGACGCCATGACCCTGGCCTACGCCAGCCCCGAGCAGATCCGCGCCGAGGGCCTGAGTGCCGCGACCGACGTGTACTCGCTCGGCGTGGTGCTCTACGAACTGCTCACCGGTGCGCGCCCCTTCGATCCCATCAGCGAGCCGCGGGAACTGCGCTCGGCGATCCTCGAAGGCGAGATCCGGACCCCATCACGGGCAAACGGCGAGCGGCCCTGGCAAGGGTCGCAGGACCTCGAGGCCATCATCCTCAAGGCCCTCGAACGCCAGCCGGAACAGCGCTACACCACGGTGCGCGACCTGGCCGAGGATGTGCAACGCTATCTCGAGCATCAGCCGGTCGCTGCCCGGTCCGGGGGCATGGTCTACCGCGCCAGCCGATTTGTCCGGCGCCATCGCCTGGGCGCAATGGTCAGCCTCGGCATCGTGGCCATGCTGATCGCCTTCCTGGTCGACCGTGAATCCCAGCTCCAGCGCATTGCCTTCGAGCGCGACCGGGCCGAGGCGGTGACCGAGTTCATGAACGACCTGTTCGCCGGCGCCGATTCGCTGCCATCGCGCGGCAACGAAGTCACGGTGCGCGAGATTCTTGACCTGGGTACCGAAAAGCTCGCCAGCGACGATGAATTCAATCCGGTCATGCTGGGCTCGATCTACCTGGCCATCGCCCAGGCCTACACCGCGCTCGGCCTCGGCGAGCAGGCCCTGCCGCTGCT
>CAYQJJ010000287.1:0-3463 GCA_964417745.1 uncultured Wenzhouxiangella sp. | reverse complement strand
ACGGTTCCCGCCCGGTCCGAGCACTGGAGGGCATCGAGGACTGCCGCAAGGCAGTTCTCGACAAATCATCGAGCCCCACCCGGCGGGCCCCGAGCCGACTCCCTCCTCTGGAGAATTTCGAGCAATTCGCCAGGCCATCGGTTTACACTGGGGGATGACATTCGACAAAACCGGCATCTGGCCGGTGTATGGAATTCCCAAGGAGAATGAGACCATGCTGCGTTACTGGATGATGATTGTTGTTTTCGCCTTTGTTCTCGCAGGTTGCGAGACTCAGGTCGAGGGCGAGCACGTTGAAACCGACGACGAGGAGACCGTCGAGCTCGAGGATGATCTCAGCGAGGTCTATGACGATACGCGTGAACAGGCAGACCAGGCCCAGGACGAAATCTCGGACCTGCTCGACAGCGGCGCCGAGGCCAGCCGCGATCAGCGTATCGAGTCACTCTGGGAACGGGCTCGCGACCTGGCTCATCAGGCGCGCGATGAAAGCCAGCAAGCCCTCCAGACCGTCGAGGAAGAGGGCGAGGAAGCCTGGTCGGAGATGCGCGAGTCAGCCACCGAGGCCCGCGAACAGGCCCTCATGGCCTGGGAGCAGGCCAGTGAATTCGCCGGCGAGAACTGGGAGGAGTTCCGGGCGCGCACCCGCGAGGCGCTCGAAGAGCTCGAATCGACCTGGGAGCAGCTTCCGGCCGATGAGGACGAGGAAAACGGCGACCAGGACGCCTGATCGGGGGCGGCCAGTAATGAGTGAGCCGGCCACGGTGCGCCGAGAAAGCGTGCCGCGGCCGGCTCGAGTTCCATCCGGGCCCGAGGCGGGCCTGCAACGAGTGAAGCGGAACTGACAGCGTGTCAGAGAATTACCAACCCGGCCAGCTGGAGCCGAAAATCCAGAGCGACTGGGCCGACAAGGGGGTTCACCGCGCCGAGCGCGGCGAAGGCGAGCCGTTCTACTGCCTGAGCATGTTTCCCTATCCCTCGGGCAAGCTCCACATGGGGCACATGCGCAACTACACCATCTGCGATGTGATCTCGCGCTACCAGCTCATGCAGGGGCGCCGGGTGCTCCAGCCGATGGGCTGGGATGCCTTCGGGCTGCCGGCCGAAAATGCTGCCATGGCCAATGGCGTGCCGCCGGCGCGCTGGACGCGCGACAACATCGACCACATGCGCGGGCAGCTCAAGGCACTGGGTTTTGCCATCGACTGGGAGCGCGAGCTCGCCACCTGCGACCCGGAATACTACCGCTGGAACCAGTGGTTCTTCCTCAGGCTGCTCGAGCGCGGCATTGCCTACAAGAAAACCGGCACCGTCAACTGGGACCCGGTCGACCAGACCGTACTGGCCAACGAGCAGGTCGTCGAGGGCCGCGGCTGGCGTACCGGCGCGCTGGTCGAAAAGCGCGAAATCCCGATGTATTACCTGCGCATCACCGACTACGCCGACGAACTGCTCGAGAGCCTCGATGACCTGCAGGGCTGGCCCGAGCGCGTGCGCACCATGCAGGCCAACTGGATCGGCAAGAGCGAAGGTGCCGAGATCTCGTTTGCCTGTGGTGATGAGACCATCCGGGTGTTCACCACCCGGCCCGATACGCTGATGGGCGCGACCTTCATGGCCGTCGCCGCCGAACATCCGCTGGCCAGCCGGGCCGCGCAGGCCAATCCGGCGCTGGCCGATTTCATCACCGAATGCAACAAGGGCGGGGTCTCCGAGGCCGATATCGCGACCCAGGAAAAGCGCGGCATGGACACCGGCCTCAAGGCCGTCCACCCGCTCACCGGCGAGGAACTGCCGGTCTGGGTCGCCAACTACGTGCTCATGGGCTACGGCGAGGGCGCGATCATGGCCGTGCCGGCGCACGACGAGCGCGATTTTGAGTTCGCCAACAAGTACCGTCTGCCGATTCGCCAGGTCATTGCCCTGCCGGACGGGCGTACCTACGACGACACGACCTGGCACGAGGACTACGCCGCCCGCGATGGCCAACTGGTCAACTCCGGTGACTTCGACGGCCTGAGTTGCAGCGAGGGTTCCGCGGCGATCGTTTCGAGCCTGGAGAAACGCACGGCGGGACAGGCCCGCGTGCAGTTTCGCCTGCGCGACTGGGGCATCTCTCGCCAGCGTTACTGGGGCTGCCCGATCCCGATCATCCACTGCCCCGACTGCGGCGATGTCCCGGTCCCCGAGGCCGACCTGCCGGTCCGGCTGCCCGAAAACCTGGTGCCCGACGGCTCGGGCAATCCGCTCGCACAATCGCCGGAGTTCTACGAGTGCAGCTGCCCGCGCTGCGGCCAGGCGGCCCGGCGCGAGACCGACACCATGGATACCTTCGTCGACTCGTCCTGGTATTACCTGCGCTACACCTGCCCGGACAACGACCAGGCCATGGTCGACGAGCAGACCGCGCGCTGGATGCCTGTCGATCAGTACATCGGCGGCATCGAACACGCCATCCTCCACCTGCTCTATGCGCGCTTCTGGACCAAGCTGATGCGCGACGAGGGCCTGGTCGACGTCGATGAGCCGTTCGAGCACCTGCTCACCCAGGGCATGGTGCTGGCCGAGACCTACTACCGCGACGGCGATGACGGACGCCGCACCTGGTACAACCCCTCCGAGGTTGACCTCGAGCGCGACGACAAGGGCGGCGTGGTGCGCGCCGTGCTGGCCGCCGACGGCGGGGAAGTCATCCCCGGCGGCATTGAAAAGATGGCCAAGTCGCGCAACAACGGCGTCGACCCGCAGGCGCTGGTCGAGGAATATGGTGCCGATACCGTGCGCCTGTTCTCGATGTTTGCCGCCCCGCCCGAGCAGTCGCTGGAATGGTCGGATGCCGGGGTCGACGGTGCCTGGCGCTTCCTGCGCCGGCTGTGGGCCGGTGTCCAGGGCCATGTCGCCAACGGGCCGGTGGCCGCCAGTCCCACCGGCCTTTCCGGGCCGGCGCGCGAGCTCCGCCGCCATCTCCACGAGACCATCGCCAAGGTCGGCGACGATTTCGGCCGGCGCTACACCTTCAATACCGCGATCGCCGCGGTCATGGAGTTCTGCAACGCGCTCAATCGCTTCGAGCCGGGCAACGACAACGAGCGTGCGCTGTGCCAGGAAGCCTGGGAGGGCGTGGTGCGGCTGGTCGCGCCGGTCACGCCGCACATCGCCGAGGCGTTGTGGCAGGCGCTCGGCCATGCCGACTCGGTATTCGACGCCGGCTGGCCGGCGCTCGACGAAACGGCGCTGGTGCGCGAGTCGGTCACCATCGTGGTCCAGGTCAACGGCAAGGTGCGGGGCCGCATCGAGGCCGCGCCCGGCGCCGACCGCGACTCGGTCGAGCACGAGGCGCTGGCCGATGAGAACGTGGCGCGCTTCATCGACGACAAGACCGTGCGCAAGGTCATCGTCGTGCCGGACAAACTGGTCAACATCGTGGCCAACTGATGCGCGCGCTCTCGCTGGTCTTGCTGTG
>CAYQJJ010000286.1:0-3494 GCA_964417745.1 uncultured Wenzhouxiangella sp. | reverse complement strand
CTTTCCGGCGTGCTCATGGAACGCTACGCCACCGGGCTGCTGGAGTTCGAGAGCCGCGAGCAGGTCGAGATCCTGCCGCTTTCCGGCGAGAACACCGAGCGCCAGACCCGTGTGCGCACCCGCATCCAGCTCGACTCGGGCGATCGCGCGCCGGTCGACTACGTACTGCGCAAGCGCGACGGCGAATGGCTGGTCTTCGACGTCATCATCGAAGGCATCTCCTATGTTGCTACCTTCCGCAACCAGATCAGCGAGGAAATTCGTCGCGACGGTTTCGAAAGCATGCTCAAGCGTCTCGAGCGCGGCGACATCGAAGTCGATGTCGAGCCGGAAAACGGCGAGGCCTGAGCATGGAACCCCTGGGGCCTGATATGACCAGCATCGAGGTGCCGGAAATTTACCGTGATGCGCTGAAACAGTGGCAATCCGGCAATTTTCCCGATCGCATCGAGC
This sequence comes from uncultured Wenzhouxiangella sp., assembly GCA_964417745.1. Lineage (GTDB taxonomy): Bacteria > Pseudomonadota > Gammaproteobacteria > Xanthomonadales > Wenzhouxiangellaceae > Wenzhouxiangella. The sequence goes on along the minus strand of CAYQJJ010000286.1, from coordinate 3,041 downwards.
TCGGCGGGGTCAGGCGCACCGATGCCAGTGCCCTGGCGCTGTTGCTCGACTGGCAGGCACGTGCCCGCTCGGCCGGGCGCTCTTTGAGTTTCGACAATCCACCCGAGAGCCTGCTCATGCTCGCCCAGCTCAGTCAGGCCAGCCAACTGCTGGGCTGGCCCGTCCGTGAGGAGTGATTCAGTGACCCTTCGATCGACCAGACTTCAAGCCGCCCTGGCAATACTGCTGGCTGCATTTCTGACCGGCTGCGCCAGTACCGCGGCCCCGCTCGAAGATCGCCACCCCGACGACCCGTGGGAACCGTTCAACCGCTCGGTCTACGCCTTCAACAGCGGCGTCGACAAGGCCGTTCTGCGGCCGGTCGCCCAGGGCTATGTTCGGGTAACGCCGGAGCCCGCGCGCAGCGGCATCGGTAACTTCTTCCGCAACCTCAAATCCCCCGTCATCTTCCTCAACCTGCTGTTGCAAGGTGAGTTTTCCGACATGGAGGATGAGTTTCAGCGGTTTTTCGTCAACACCGTCTATGGCGTGGGCGGGCTGTTCGACGTTGCCAGTGCAGGCGATATCGAAAAGCACGACGCCGATTTCGGCCAGACCCTGGCCACCTGGGGCTGGCACGACAGCCGCTTTGTCATGCTGCCGTTTCTCGGGCCCTCGACGGTCCGCGACACGGTTGGACGCGGGGCCGACACCCTGCCCGACGAGACCTGGCGCCTGGCGGTCAACCAGGGCGCCGTGGGCCTGCTGGCACTCAATATCGTGCACATGCGCGCCGGGCTGCTGCCACTCGATCGGGAACTGGCCGAAGCCTACGACGAGTACGCGCTGGTGCGCGACGGCTGGATGCAGCGACGCAACCATTTCATCCACGGCGAGCAGGCCCAGACGCCCGACTACGACGCCTGGCTCGAGGATGATGACTGGGACGACGACTGGTAAGTTGCACGCCCGACCTGCCGCGCTGAAGTCAGTCCGCGGTCCGGTCGGCAATAAAACCGGCGATGGTCGGCACCAGGGCCTCGTGCAACGCGAGGTCCGGGTCGGAATAGACCGCCATCTGCTCGGCCAGTGACCCTTCGGCCGGTTTGAGCACGTGGTTCATGCCCTCGATCCAGCGAGATTTTTCGGCGTGCTCGGACAACGCATCGAAATCCTCGCGCGCGACCTGCAGATCGCTACTGCCGACGATTACCGCCAGCGGGACATCGAGCGCGTCGGCCATCCTGGCGGGCTCCATGGCCAGCCAGGCGATCAGATATGGCTGGACCGAGACCCGGAACAGCGATTCGAGAATACCCGGCACCTCGTCGACCTGGCGCCCAGCTTCGAGCTCGCTGAGGCTGTGCTCAAAGGCATCGGCCATCTCGTCGGGCAGCCGGCCCGCGACCTGCTCGCGCAGCAGCACCCCCGCCGGCCGGCCGGCGCCGGCCACCGAAATCACCGAGTCAACCTTGTGCTCGGCCGCCAGCGCCTTGGCAAACAACGCACCCTCGCTGTGACCGAGCAGGTGGAAGGCCTCGAACTGTTCTTCCTCCCGCGCCCAGCTCAGCCAGGCGCCGAGATCGTCGATGAACACCTGCGGCCGCAGATCGGTTTCTTCGAGATCGCTGCTACTCTCACCTGACCCGCGCTTGTCGTGGCGAAGTACGGCGATGCCCTCCCCGGCCAGCCCCTCGGCCAGCATGCGCAGACTGTTGTTGGTCATCGACGGCTGGTTTCCGTCACGGTCGGTCGGCCCGCTGCCGGCCTGGATCAGCACCAGGTCCCGGGCGCCCTGGGGATGCAGCAGGGTCGCGTGCAGGACCGCGCCATCGTCACGTTCAATCTCGACCTCACGGTTCTCCAGCGCGGCGGCCGAGCCTGTGGCCAGCGCGCAGGCAATCAGTATCCATCTCATGTTCATCACTCCGGTTGGCCGGCCTCGATTCGTCCCGTCGTTGGACGGAAACAGCCGGGAAATCAATTTAAGTAATCAGATATTGACTTTTATTCAATACTGAATTGATAATATTTAATCATGAAACGAATGCCCACGCAATGCCCCAGCTGTGGCGGTGAGCTCGCGGTCACCGGGCTGACCTGCACGGACTGCGACACGGGGGTCAGCGGGCAGTTTCATCTGCCGGCGCTGGTCAGGCTGCCGGCGCCGGATCAGGCTTTCATCAGCGATTTCATTCATGCCTCGGGCAGCCTCAAGGCCATGGCCGGCAAACTCGGGGTGTCTTATCCGACCGTGCGCAACCGTCTCGACGATATCATCCAACGCCTGCAGGAGCTCGAATCCTCATGAAGTCCTGGCTTTTCACTCCGTTCCGGCGTATTGCCGGCCTGCCCGCCCTGATCGCGGGCCTGGCGGTCATCGCGCTGACGGCCGTACTCGCCCACGTCGCCGGGCTGCACACCAGCGGTGTGCTGACGCTCCAGCTCAGCCCAACCCTGCCGTTATGGGTGCTGCTGGTTCAGGGCCTGGTCAACTGGGCGGTAATGGCCGGGTGTTTGCTGGTGGCCGGCTACTGGCTCGGCGCCCGGCGATTCCGCCCCATCGACCTGCTCGGCACCCAGGCGCTGGCGCGTGCGCCGCTGGCCCTGGGAGCGCTGTATTTGACCATCCCGCCGATTCATTCGCAGATCCGCGAACGCACGCTGGCACTGCTCGAAGCCATGCCCGATGACCCGAGCCAGGTCATCGCGCCGGTGCCCTACCTGATCGACGCCCTATGGCTGACGGTAATCAGCCTGCCTCTGCTGTTCATGGTCGGCTGGCTGGTGTGGCTGATGTATCACAGCTATTCGCTGTGCTGTCATCTATCCGGCTCGCGCGCGGTGCTGAGTTTCACCGCTGCCCTGATTGCGGCCATGATCATCAGCAGCCTGCTGCTCATGCTCATCGGGTAAACCCGAGACCGCGCCCGGTCAAAACTCGGCTGAAGTCGCTCGTGTGGGCACCTCGGTGCCCGGACCCCCTGCTTTTCCCCGACCTCGACGGCGCGCCGGCGCCGCGCATCCCCGACCAATATGCCGGGGCCGACTTGCATCGCGAT
>CAYQJJ010000285.1:0-3501 GCA_964417745.1 uncultured Wenzhouxiangella sp. | reverse complement strand
AATCCTTGAGGTCCTCGGGCGGAATGCTGCGATTGGAGACGTTCTGGCGCAGGCGGTTGATGTTCTCGCGTACCTGCTCCCGGCTCGAGCTGTTGACATTGCGCAGCGCGGCCACGAACAGCCCGTCGGCGGTATCGACCGCCATGCCCACGTGCATGTTCTTGTGGATCATGCGCATGCTGTTTTCACCGTCGTACCAGGCATTGAGCCCCGGCTCGGCGCGGGCGCCGGCCCACAGCGCGCGCAGCAGCCGCGCGGTAATGTCTTCGCCCGGTGCCCAGGCGTGGATGTCGGCATCGTCCATCAGGGTGGTCGGCACGACGCTCTTGTGCGACTCGCTCATCACCCGGGCCATGGTGCGCCGCGTGCCCCGGATCGGCTCCCAGTCCTCGCTGTCCGAGGTGCTTGCGCGGTCGCCGGAGGCTTCGTCCGCGGCCGGGCCGGAGGCGGCCGGTTGCGGCTTGGCGGGCGCTGCCGGGGGCGCAGCATCCGCCGTGGGTTGCTCGCGCGGCTCGGCGGTGGGCGTCGGTGCGGCCGGGGCCGGGCTCGAATCGCGCTTCGCGGTGCCCGATTCGGCTGCCTTGCGCACGTCCGACGCGGTCACCACGCCTTCAGCGCCCGAGGCTTCGACCTGCGCAAGGTCGACCTTGAGCTTGCGCGCCAGTGCACGCACCGCCGGGGTCACCTTGACGCCGCCGACGTTGCTGGTGCGCTCGTGCAGGACTTCGTTGGATGACTGCACGTTGCCGACCACGGTGCCGGTGTCGGCGCGCTCGCTGTCCTCGCTGCTGTCACCGTCGGCTTTCGGCTCTTCCCTTGAGGTCTCGGCCGACTCGCTTTCCGAGGCGGGCTCGTTGCTGACCACCGACAAGCCCGAGTCGCGCTGCGACGGTTCCGCCCCGGGTGCTGCTTCCTGTGCACTGTCGCCGGGCGTTTCGTCGTCAGCCGCGGCTTCACCCTCGACCTGGAATTCGGCCAGCGGTGCGCCGGTCTTGATCACGTCGCCGGCCTTGCCGTGCAGTTTCGCCACTTTGCCGTCGAACGGGCTGGGCACCTCGACCACCGCCTTGGCGGTCTCCATCGAAACCAGCGGCTGGTCCAGCTCGACCGTATCGCCCTCGGATACCAGCCACTCGACGATCTCGGCATCGGGCAAGCCCTCGCCGAGATCGGGCAGATTGAAAACCTTCATGACACCTCCAGAACCTGTTGCGCGGCATGCACGATGCGTTTGGCGCTCGGCATGTACTTCATTTCGTTGCGATAAAGCGGCATGATCGTATCGTAACCGCAAACGCGCTTGACCGGCGCATGCAGGTTCCAGATACCGACATCGGCCAGACCGGCGGCAATCTCACTGGCGACCCCGCAGTGCCGCGGTGCCTCCTGGACGATTACGCAGCGGCCGGTACGCGACACCGACTCGACGATGGTTTCCATGTCGAGCGGGCTGATCGTTGCGACGTCGATAACCTCGACGCTGACACCCTGCTGTTCGAGCTCGTCGGCCGCCTGCATGGTTTCCTTGATCATCGCGCCCCAGGTCACCAGCGTCAGGTCGCTGCCATCGCGCAGCGTATAGCAAACGTCGAGCGGGAGTTCCTCGCCATCGTCTTCGACATCCTCGCGCTGCCAGCGGTAGATCCGCTTGGGCTCCATGAACACCACCGGGTCGGGGTCGCGGATGGCGGCCAGCAGCAGGCCGTAGGCGCGCGATGGCGAGGAGGGAATCACCACCCGGATGCCGGGCATGTGGGCGTACATCGCCTCCGGGCTCTCCGAGTGATGTTCCGGGGCATGAATGCCGCCACCGGAGGGGAAGCGCAGCACCATCGGGCAGGCCAGCCGGCCCCGGGTGCGGTTGCGCATGCGTCCGGCGTGACACATCAGGTGATCTACCATCGGCATGGTGAATCCGCAGAACTGGGCCTCGGCAACCGGCTTGAGCCCCTGGGTCGACATGCCTACGCTCATGCCGGCGATCATGACCTCGGCGAGCGGCGTATCGATGACGCGTTGATCACCGAAGCGCTCCTGCAGGCCGGCGGTGGCGCGGAACACGCCGCCGTTTACGCCCACGTCCTCACCCAGCACGATGACGCCGGGGTCTTCCTCCATTGCCCGTGCCAGGGCCAGGGTCACGCCCTCGATCAGAGTGATCTGTGCCATCAGTGCTGGCCTCCGTCTTCGGGGAATGCTTCGGCCATGGCGCGCTGTTCGACCAGGTCGTGAGGCAGTTCCTTGTACATGTAATCGAACATGGCGGTGACCGGCTGCGGGTCGTTGGCGATCATGTCCAGGTATTCATCCGCCGCCTGGCGGACGAACTCGGCGCATTCGGACTGCAGTTCTTCCTCTTGCGCATCATCCCAGGCCTTGTTTGCCGTCAGGTACTTGCGCAGCCGAATCAAGGGTTCCTTGCTCCAGGCATCCTCGACCTCATCGGCCGGGCGATAGCGGCGCGCGTCGTCGGCGGTGGTGTGGTCGCTGAGGCGGTAGGTGAGCATTTCGATCACGAACGCGCCCTTGCCCTGGCGCGCCGCGGTCACGGCCTTGTCCATCGCCCACAGACAGGCGATCAGGTCGTTGCCGTCGACCTGGATGCTCGGCAGCCCGCCGGCAATTCCCTTCTGGGCCAGGGTCGCGGCGTTATTCTGCTTCGAGCGCGGCACCGAGATGGCCCACTGGTTGTTGACCACGACCATCACCAGCGGCAGCTTCCAGGCGCTCGCGGCGTTGATCGCCTCGAGAAAATCGCCCTTGGAGGAGCCGCCGTCGCCGACGATCGACACGGCCACGCGGGCTTCCTCGCGCAGCTTGTAGGCCAGCGCGGCGCCGGCAGCGTGCAGGCACTGGGTGGCGATCGGTACGCACCAGGCAAAGTCGTGAGTCGGGCCGGAGAAGTCGCTGCCGCGCTCGTCGCCGCCCCAGTAGAGCAGCACCTCGTGCAGCTTGACGCCGCGGTAGAACTGGGCACCGTACTCGCGGTACATCGGCGCCAGGCAATCCTCGTCCTTCATGGCCGCCCCGATGGCGACGTGGGCCGCTTCGTGGCCGAGCGAGGAGGCGTACGTGCCCAGCTTGCCGGTGCGTTGCAGCGCAACGGCCTTCTTGTCGAAGACGCGGGTCAGGACCATGAGCTTGTAGAGCTCGGTGAGTCGATTGAAGTCACGGGCCAGCCCGGGCACATTCTGGCTGTCAGCCAGTTCGCCGTCGGGCCCGAGAAACTGGAAGTAATCCACCTTGAAGGCGGCGACAGTCCGCGCCATGTTGGTACCTCGTTGATTGCAGCGTTTTGGGAGTCGGTTTTTGAGCCGGCCAGCGGGTCGATGCGGCCTTCGATCGGGGCGGGCCGCTGTCGATTCGGGCCGGTCCAGGCCGCTGGCCATTATACGCGCCCGGAGCGCTCGCGTTAAACTGCTGATCCATCAATGGAGCCATTAGCGTCATGGAGCGATCGGAGAATCAGCGCGACCTAGAAGAAACCATTCACACCGACCT
>CAYQJJ010000284.1:0-3540 GCA_964417745.1 uncultured Wenzhouxiangella sp. | reverse complement strand
GCTGAAAGAAGTGCCGGTCACATTCCACAGCAGGAGCCCATTCGACCGCTCTGGCTTCGAACCGCGCCAGAACCGAAGCCGGGCATTCTACCCCAGAATCCGGCTGGCGACTACCGGCTAGTGGGCCACTGGGAACAAAACGGCCCGGTGGTGCAGCGGGGCACCACCGGGCCGGGGACAGGAGATCCGGCGCGCGTTTTCGCTGACCGGATCGGCTGCCGTCAGGGTCAGGCCGACTTGCGGAAAACGAAGATTCCCCAGGTCAGGTAACCCTTGTGGCCGCCATCGACCCAGTGCTGAAGGCCGTTTTTCATGCGCTCGACGTACTCGGCGCTGACGCCGTGCTCGAGCAGCTTGCTTTCGGAATTGATCAGCTCGCGGCGCACGCGGCCGTAATGGCGCGGCAGTTGTTCGGCGTGGTTGTCGAACGTGACTTCTTCCAGCCCGAGCTTGCCGAGGGTTTCCCGGTAAAAGCCCGGGGAGCCCAGCGAGTCCAGGTGAATCCGGTCGTAGATCGGCTGGAGCGGCTCGGTCGGTGCGTCGTCGGCCTGCATCGGGTCGGTGAACACCATCAGGCCGCCGGGCTTGAGAACGCGGGCGGCTTCGGCGCACACACGGGCCCGGTCACCGGAATGCAGGAAGGCATCCTGGGACCAGATCACGTCGAAGCTCTCGTCGGCGTAGTCGAGGTTGGTGAAATCGCCATCGACCACGTCGATCAGCTTGTCCAGCCCCTGCTCGCGGTTCTTCTGCCGATCGCGCTCGTTTTCGACTTCGCTGAGGTTGAGCGCCACACAGTGGCAGCCGAACTTCTCGGCCAGGTAACGCATCGAGCCACCGTAGCCGGCACCCAGATCGAGCACCTTGTGGCTGCTGTCGAGGTCGCCGAGCAGCTCGGCCATGCGCGCCACGGTCCGGCGGCTGGCATCGGCGATCGGCTCCTCGTCGTCCTTGTACAGGCCGATGTGGATGTCTTCACCACCCCAGATGTGGAAGTAGAAGTTATCCGCGTCTTCGCTGTTGTAGTAGTCGCGCGCGGTCTGCACGACATCCGAATAGGTGTCTGCGCTCATCAGGATTCCTTGCTGAGGTTTTCGTCTTTGGAGACGTCAAGCGTCGGGTCCTCGTCCGAGCTGTACTTCTTCTCGGCGACGTGGATGAAGAAGTCCGGGTCCTCGGTCTTCTTCTTGCTGGCGTCGTCTTCGAAGTCACCATAGGTCGACACCTTCTGGAATCCGACTTCCTGCATCAGACGGCGCGTGTAATCGCGGCGCAGCGGGAACATGTTGAGGTGATAGACCGACTCATCCGGGAAGGTGTAGCGGAACCGCGCCAGACCTTCGTCGACGTGTTCGGGCTCGGCGCTGACCGTTTCGCCACAGTAGTAGAACTTGTGCTTCGACGAGAAACCATGGTCGATCATGGCGTCGTAGTTGCGCTGATCGAGAATCAGGCAGCCGTCGTGCTTGAGCACGGCATAGAACTCGGCCAGGGTCTTGCGCCGGTCGTGCTCGCTGAACAGGTGGGTGAACGAGTTGCCGAGGCAGATGACAGCGTCATAGGCGGCATGCACGTCGCGGTTGAGCCAGCGCCAGTCAGCCTGGATGGTGCGCAGGATATGACCGCGCTTGCGACCGTTCTCGAATGCCTTGGCCAGCATTTCCGCTGAGCCATCGACGCTGCAGACTTCGAAGCCGGCTTCGAGAAGCCGCACCGAATGGAAACCGGTGCCGGTAGCGACATCCAGAATGCGCTTGGCGCCGCGTTCTTTCAGCATGCGAATGAAAAAATCACCTTCGCTGGCAAAACGCGCATCCCAATCGATCAGTTCATCCCACTTGTCGACAAAGCGGTGGACATATTCCTTCTGGTAGTGATCCGTATCGCGGACATTGACCGGGTCTTTCCCGAAGTCCTGGGTTGGAGCTTTGACTGGCGTATTGATGGCTGATTCTCCTTAAAGAGGTTTTGAAAAAAAGGCCTTGTTTAAAGGCGAGTCTTCTGTAGCAAGCTCGAGTGCGTGCCTTAGGTTATAGACACACCTTGTCGCGAGCACCCGATGTGTCGGCCGCGCTCGCGTTGCCCCAAGCTGATGATCAATAAGATACCAAGCTCTACTCACACTTTCATGACAAACATCGAAATCCGCAGCATTGTCCTTCGATTCGGGCGATTTCAGGCGATTTCGGGCCGTCAACGGTCATCCGGCGGCAGTGAAAAAATATTCTCACTGTCTGAGAGAGCTGTATTTTAATATAGTTTCCCGTCCCGCCTCGTGCGGGCCCGAACAAATCATCAGTCATCCGAACCCGCCCGAGTGCCCGGAATGCAGGAAATCCAGTCCAGTCAATCACTTGAAGCCCTGCTCGATGCACGTGCCGACCTGTGGCGCGGGCGGCATCGGCCGGTACCGGAAGCGCTCGGCACCGGCCGGGACGAGCTGGATGCCTGGCTGCCATCCGGCGGCTGGCCGCGTGGACGGCTGATCGAACTGCTGCCGGCGCATTTCGGGCTCGGCGAACTCGATCTGCTGCTGCCGCTGCTGGCTGAGCAGACGCGTCGGGAGCGTCCGGTGCTGTTCGCCGCCCCGCCGCTGGTCCCCTGCCCCCAGTCGCTGTGTCGAGCCGGCCTGGCGCTCGATCATCTGGTCATCGTTCGCGCTTCCGAACAGGCGTTGTGGGCGGCCGAGCAGGGCCTGAAAAGCGGTTTGTGCGGGGCGATCGTGCTCTGGCATCCGCGCGGTCGGATCGACCCGCGCGCCATTCGGCGCCTGCAGCTGGCCGCCGAAAATGGCGAGGCGCCGGTGTTTGTCAGCTACGCGCCGGGGCAGCAGCCCCCGCCGTCGCTGGCGACCCTGCGCCTGGCCATTCAACCGGGCCCGGAGCTGGTGCTGCTGCGCGGCGGCGATGGCAAGCGCCGGCTGCGACTGGGCCGCGAGAACGTGATAGCCCTCGATGACTGGCGCCGGCAGGGCAGCTGATGGCCGCGAGCTGTGGGCCGGGCTGCGCTGCCCCGGCCTGCCGCTCGATGCGGCCTGGCAACTGGCACCGGCAGCCGGCCCGGTCGCCGTCCACGAATCCGTCCGCGGGCAAGCCCGCATCCTCCAGGCCTGCGGGACGGCCATCCAGGCTGGTGTGCAAAGCGGCCAGCGCCTGACCGACGCGCTGGCCCTGCTGCCCGGGCTGCAGACCCGCCAGCGCAGCCCGGACGACGAACACCGGCTGCTCGAACAGATGGCCCTGACCGCTTATGCCTTCAGCAGCCGGGTCGTGCTGGCACCGCCCGACAGCGTGCTGCTGGAGATCGGCGGAAGTGCCCGGCTGCACGGGGACATCGAGTCCCTGCTCGCTGGCCTGAGAGAACAGCTCGACGAGATGGGGCTGACAGCCTGCCTGGGCCTGGCGCCGCTGCCGGCGCCTGCCCGAATGCTCGCCCGGCTGGGCTGGCAGGTGCGCTCGATCGCTCAGCTGCAGCGGCGCCTGGCCGGGCTGTCGCTGGCCGAGCTCGACTGGCCGGGTGAGCAGCTCGAAGCGCTTGAGG
>CAYQJJ010000283.1:0-3569 GCA_964417745.1 uncultured Wenzhouxiangella sp. | reverse complement strand
GCACCGCGGCGGCTTTCTCGAAGTGGCGGTAGCGCAGCGTGTTGAGCAGCACGCCTCCCACCCCGCCGGCGCCGACCACACCGAGCACGGCCGAGGCGCGGATGTTGAGTTCGAAGCGAAACAGCCAGTGGGCGACGATCTCCGGCAGTACCTGCGGCACCACCGCGTAGCGCAGCGCCAGCAGCCGGGACCCGCCGCTGGCCTCGACCGCCTCGACCGGTCCGAAATCGATCGATTCGACCACCTCCGAGCCCAGCTTGGTCAGCATGCCGACCGACGAGACGCCGATCGCCAGGGCGCCGGCAAACGGGCCGAGGCCGACGATCGGCACGAAGTAGATGGCCAGCAGAATCTCCGGAAACGCGCGCGCTGTCGCCGAGATCAGCTTGACGAAACGCGCGATGCGCGGAAACAGGGTGCGCGCCCCGAACAGGGCCAGCGGCAAAGACAGCGCGGCAGCGACGATGGTGCCGATCCAGGCGATCTGGATCGATTCGACAATCGCCGGCAACACCGCCTCCCAGCCGTAGGCCATGTCGGCCGGGTAGAAAAATGACAGCACGCGCGCCACCTGGCCCGGCACCGCGATCATGCGCGCCGGCGAAAACTCGATCGCAATCAGGGCCAGCACGAACAGCACCCCTACGATGAACGTCAGCCAGGTTCCCAGGCCAACCTGGCGGTTGGGGTCGAACAATGCGCGCTCGCCGGCCGGGCTCATGTCACTCGCTTCCGTATGAATTCAGAAATCTGCTCGATGATCAGCACCGCGACCAGCACGGCCAGGATGATCAGCGTGACGCGCTCGTACTCGAAATTGGCGCGCTGGGTCTCCAGGATCATGCCGATCCCGCCGGCCCCGACCAGACCCAGCACCATCGAGGCGCGCACGTTGAGCTCGAAGGCATAGAGCACGTAGGACACGTAGTGGGCGGTGGCCTGCGGCAGGGCGCCGAAGCGAACCATCTGGCTCCAGCGTCCGCCGACCGCGCGTACCGCCTCGGGCAGCCCCATGTCGATCGCCTCGAGCGATTCCGACCAAAGCTTGGAGACCACCGCGATGGTGAACACCGACAGCGCCAGCGCGCCGGCGACCGGGCCGAAACCGACCGCGGTGGCGAACAGCATGGCCCAGAACAGATCGGGCAGCGTGCGCAACACGTTCATGAAGTTGCGATCGGCAAACCACACCAGCGGCCCGAGGGTCAGGTTGCGCGCCGCCAGGACCGCCACCGGAACAGCCAGGATGCCACCGACCACGGTGCCGACAATGGCGATGTAGATGGTCTCCATGAACGGCCCGATCAGGCGCGGCAGAAAGGCGAAATCGGGCGGCCAGGACTCCTGCAGCAGCCGGCTGCCGCCGGTGATGTTGCACACCAGCTCACTGAGTGAAAACCCGATCCCGTGGGCCGACCACAAGGTCATGGCCGCCAGAAAGCCGACCGAAGAAATCCACAGCGCCCAGTTGCGGGACGGTTTGGGCGGGGCGTTCATCCGCCGGCGGTCTCGTCGGTGAGGCCGGCGTCGATGGCGTCTTCGTCGAGCACGTCATCGTCGGTGAAGTCACGGCCGTAGATATCGCGGAAATCATCGTCGGTCACGCTGGCCGCCGAGCCGTCGTAGACCAGCTCGCCGAAGCGCAGGCCGATGATGCGGTTGCCGTACTGGCGCGCCAGGTCGAGAAAATGCAGATTGACCAGGGTGGTGATGCCCAGCTCGCGGTTGATGCGTACCAGGTCGCGCATGATCTGATGCGTCGTGACCGGGTCGAGCGAGGCCACCGGCTCGTCGGCCAGTATGATGGCCGGCTCCTGGGCCAGTGCACGGGCGATCCCGACGCGCTGCTGCTGGCCGCCGGAGAGATTGGCGGCCTTGCCCCAGGCCTTGTCCGCAATGCCCACCCGCTCGAGCGCGCGCAGGGCAATGTCGCGGTCATGCAACGGCCACAGGCCGCACATCGCGCGCCAGGCACTGACATGGCCGAGGCGCCCGATCAGCACATTGGCCATGACGCTGCTGCGCTTGACCAGGCGAAAATCCTGAAAAATCATGCCGATGCGCTTTCGGAGCATGCGCAGGTCGCGCCCGTCGCCCTGCGGCACCTCGACTCCGTCGACCGAGACCCGCCCGGAGGTCAGCCGGTTGAGGCCGTTGACCGCGCGCAGCAGGGTCGACTTGCCAGCCCCGGAGGAACCGACCACGACCACGAACTCGCCGGGACGGATTTCCAGGTCCAGGTCCTTCATGCCGACCGCGCCGTTGGGGTAGACGATATTGGCCGATTCGAAGCGGATCGATCCTTTTTCCTGGGTCATGTCGGGTTCCGGATAGGAGTGGGTCAGCGGCGCATCAGCTCGTAGGCCTCGCGCACCGGCTCGTAGAGCCCCTCGGGCAGCGGCTGGAAGCCGTCGATTTCGTAGAGCACCCAGAGCACCTTTTCTTCTTCGGGCAGGTGCGCCTGCGACTCGGCCAGGCTGATGAATGCGTCGATGATGGCCTGGCGCAGGTCAGCCGGCAGCCCGGGGCGCAACTGGACGCCGTCGTTGGGAATGAGCGGCGCATAGTCGAACACGATGACGCGCTCGCCGATGTCGGGGTACTGGGCGCAGATCATGTTGCGCGCGTCGTCATAGCTGACCCCGAAGCGGGTGTCGCCGGCATAAACCGCCAGCGCCGCGGCATCGTGGCCGCCGACGAACAGGCTGTTGATGTCGCGCTCGTAATCAATACCGGCCTCGGCGAGCTGGATGGCCGGGAACAAGAAACCCGAGGTGCTGTTGGGGTCGACGAAAGCCACCGACTCACCGCGCATTGCCTCCAGGCTGCCCTGGCAATGAGCGAACTTGCGTGTCCGGGACTCCCGGCCGGCCTGGCGGGAGTCGCAGCGCCGCTCGACGATCTCGATGTCGCCCTCGCAGACGGAAGGATCGTTGGTCAGCCACTGCGGCCGGTAACCGGTCTCGCCGCGCCGCACCGATACCAGGATGGGCTCGATGTCGTAGCGGCGCTGGCCCAGCATCGCCGCGAACGGCGGCAGCATGCCGATATCGGCCCGGCCCGAACCAAGCGCCTCGACCAGGCCGGTATAGTCCTGCGGCACGAACGAGCGCACCGGCACGCCCAGCTCGGCCTCGAGATGATCGGTCAGCGGGCCCAGGTTGTCGACCAGGGCCTCGGCCTCGAGCGCCGGGACCAGCCCCAGAACCAGTTCGTTGGGCCAGCCGCGTTCGTCGACCGCGTCTTCCCGGCAGCAGCCCGTCAGCAGCAGCGCCAGAACCCAGCACGCCGACCAGCGTGCCCGGGCCGATGTCCGAAATTCGATCATGGCGCGAATGCTAAACGATCCGCCCCCGGGGTATGTAACAGCCGCATGACACCCCCCGCGCCGCCCGCTCAGCCATCGCCGAGATCATCGATCAGCGACCGGTAGCGCTGCCAATGCCCGTCGGGCCGATAGCCGTACTGCTGGCGCGCCTCGTCGACCGCCGGCGCCACGGCAAGATTGGACGCCAGCCCCAGCGACTCGAGCAGCTTACCGACCGCGCCGACCGGCCCTGAAATCAGCC
>CAYQJJ010000282.1:0-3603 GCA_964417745.1 uncultured Wenzhouxiangella sp. | reverse complement strand
CGCTGGCTGCCCTCGGCGATGGTCGCCCCGACGCCGGTCTCGGCCCTGCTGCACGCCGTTGCCGTGGTCAAGGCCGGGGTGTTCGTGGTACTCAAACTCGCGCTCTACGTGTTCGGGCTCGAGTACCTCGGCGAGCTCGTGACCACCGACTTCGTGCTCTACGTGGCCGCCTTCACCATGCTCGCCGCCTCGCTGGTGGCGCTGCACCAGGATAACCTCAAGGCCCGGCTGGCCTATTCGACCGTCAGCCAGCTCTCCTACATCGTCGTCGGCGCGATGCTGGCAACGCAACTCGCCGCCATAGGCGGCGGCATGCACATGGTCATGCACGGCTTCGGCAAGATCACGCTGTTCTTCTGTGCCGGGGCGATCTACCTGGGCGCCAAGAAGACCCTGGTCAGCGAACTCGACGGCCTCGGCCGGCAGATGCCGGTCACTATGGGAGCGTTCGCGCTCGGCGCGCTTTGTGTCATCGGCCTGCCGCCTCTCGGCGGACTGTGGAGCAAATGGCACCTGGTCATGGGGGCCTACGAAAGCGGTCACCTGGCCATTGTCCTGGCTTTCCTGCTCAGCACGCTGCTGAATATCGCCTACCTGCTGCCACCGGTCGTGCGCGCCTTCCTCAAGCCGGCGCCGGCCAACGCGCCGCAAGGAATTCGAGAAGCGCCCATGATGTGCGTGATCCCGCTGAGCCTGACCGCGCTGGGCGCCCTGGTCCTGTTCTTTGCCGCCGGCGTGCCGTATGGCCTGATGAGCCAGATTTTCGGATGATGGCGGCGCATCGCAAACCGAGGAGTTGATTGGAAATGAAGCTGGCCAAACTGCTGGATTTCCTGGTCGCCCACGGGCGCGCCCTGAGCCTGATCATGCTGGTTGTCATGGCCGGGCTAGTGGTCGCCGATTTTGCCAACGAGCCCCCCTACCGACGCTTTGCCTGGGATGGTGTGGGCGGCTTTGCGGCGTTTTATGGCTTTTTCTCCTGCATTGTTCTGATTGCAGTCGCCAAGCTGCTCGGATACGCCTTCTTGTACCAGTCCGAGGATTTCTACGACGACCAGGAGTCAGAAGATGATTGACTGGATTCATCCGTCGCTGGTCCTGATCGCGGGCGCACTCGTACTGCCACTTTTTCGCGGCCGGGCGCGCCAGGTCTGGCTGGTCGCCCTGCCCGCCCTGGTGCTCGGGCTGATCCTGAGCCTCGATCAGGGTCTCTACGGCCAGATTTCCTTCCTCGGGCTCGATCTGACGGTCGCCCGGATCGACTCCTTGAGCCTGGTCTTTGCCTACGTATTCGGCATCATCCTGGTCATCGGCGCGATTTACGCGTTGCACGTCGGCGACTGGATCCAGCATGTCGCGGCGCTTTGCTATGGAGCCGCGGCACTGGGCGCGGTGCTTGCCGGCGACCTGGCGACGCTGTACGTGTTCTGGGAACTGATGGTCATCACCTCCGTGTGGCTGATCTGGCGCCGCGGCGACGGGGTGTCGTATGCCGCCGGTATGCGCTACCTGCTCGTTCATGCCGTCGGCGGGGTGCTGTTGCTGGCCGGTGTGGTCATCTACTATCTCAACACCGGCTCGCTCGAATTCGAACAGATTTCGGCCGGCGGACCGGCTTTCTACTTCATCCTGATCGCGTTTTTGATCAACGCTGCGGTCCCGCCGCTGCATGCCTGGCTTGCCGATGCCTACCCGGAGGCGACAATTACCGGTGCGGTGTTTCTGAGCGCGCTGACGACCAAGACTGCGGTCTACGCCCTCATGCGTGGATACCCCGGGGTCGAGCTGTTGATGTGGCTGGGTGCCATCATGACTCTCTACGGAGTCATCTACGCCGTGCTGGCCAACGACATACGCCGGATTCTTGCGTATCACATCATCAGCCAGGTCGGTTACATGGTCTGCGGTATCGGCATGGGCACGATCGTGGCACTCAACGGGGCCTCGGCCCACGCCTTTACCCACATTCTCTACAAGGCACTGTTGTTCATGGGGGCCGGGGCCGTGATCTACATGACCGGCAAGTCCCGTCTGACCGATCTTGGCGGCCTGTACCGCTACATGCCCTGGACTTTTCTTCTATACATGGTCGGAGCGGTCTCGATTTCGGGTTTCCCGCTGTTTTCGGGCTTCGTCAGCAAGACCATGATCGTGGAAGCTGCGGCCATGGACCATCGCGCCATCATTTTCCTGATGCTGCTCATGGCTCCGGCCGGTACGTTCCTCAGCATCGGCCTGAAACTGGCCTGGTTCACGTTCTTCGGAAAGGATTCCGGGCTGCGTCCCCGTGAGGCGCCGACGAATATGCTCTGCGCAATGACCATCGCGGCTGTGCTGTGCTTTGCCATCGGCGTCTATCCGGGCCCCCTTTACGCACTGCTGCCGGGTCCGGTCGACTACAACGCCTACAACCCGACCCTGATCCTCAAGGAACTGCAGCTCCTGCTGTTTACCGGGCTGGGCTTTTTCCTGCTGCTCAAATACGTCGGCGGAACGCCCAAGATCAGTCTCGACACCGATTGGCTCTATCGTGCCGGCGGCAGGCAACTGGTCGTGCAGCTCGCCGACGGAATCGAGCGCGCCAACCAGACGGCTCGGGCATCCTTCATGGGCACTTTCAGGCGGGCGATCGCGACGATCGAGCGTCGCCATGGCCGCGAAGGCAAGCTGGCGCGCAGCTGGCCGACCGGTTCGATGGCGATGTGGGTCGCGGTGCTGCTGGCGGCGCTGCTGTTGTTCGGAATCCGCTGATACCGGGCGGCGGGCTCAGTCGTCGCGGCGCTCGCGGTGGACGACCCGGTACTCGACATCGAGCGTGCCGTCTCCGGCCTTGCGCCGCTGACCGATATTGAGCCAGCGGCGAACGGTGAGCACAACCGCACCGACGACCGCCAGGCCGACGGCGACTGCGAGCACGAACAGGCCGAGCAGAAAGCTCAGCGCCAGAATGCCGATTCCGAGCAGCGCCAGGCCCAGTCGGGCCAGCGGGCTGGTCGGCGGCTGGTAAAATCGTTGCCATGGATCATTCATTAAGTAAAAGACTCCGTGGACTCGGCTGAGTTCCTGTGCCCGTCCGGGGCAATCATCGAGGGTGAGTTCCACGAGCTTAACGCAACCCTGGCCGGCGAACAGCGATTTCTGGTCGCGACCCGCCAATCCGGCACGGTGCGTGCCTGGATCAACATCTGCCCGCATCAGGGCCGGCCGCTTAACTGGGCGCCGGGCCGCTTCCTGTCCGACAACCACGGCAACCTGGTCTGCAGCGCCCACGGCGCGGTATTCGAGCCGCTTGAGGGCCGTTGCATCGACGGGCCCTGCCAGAACGCCTGCCTGACGCCGGTGCCGGTGTCCGAACAGGACGACCGGGTCTGGCTCGACCCCGCCTGACCATTCGGACAAGGTACCGATTTGCCAAGCCCGATGCCCTTCGGCTAGAGTGAAATCAGGCTCGCGATAAAAACACCAAGGAGTGCATCATGCTGAGACTGATTCCACTGATCTTCCTCACCGCGCTGCTTGCCGGTTGCCAGCAGTCCGAGCCACCCGAACAACCCGAACCCGAGGCGCCACCGACCGACACCACCGAGGCAGTCGAGTCGTCGA
>CAYQJJ010000281.1:0-3626 GCA_964417745.1 uncultured Wenzhouxiangella sp. | reverse complement strand
TCCATCAGCGTGTGCTGGAAGGCATGGCCCATGTGCAGGGTGCCGGTCACGTTGGGCGGCGGAAGCAGGATGCAGAAGGGCTCGCCCTGGCCAGAGGGCTGAAAGCAGCCGCTCATTTCCCACTGGTCGTACCAGCGCTGTTCGAGGTGGTGGGGGTTGTAGGTTTTTTCCATCTTGTCGGGGCCGGCAGATTGTTTCGAGGTCGGTTGTCAGTGGTCTGGCAGTCGGTTGTTTATCGCAATACATGATGGTGCAACTCCGCACCGCGTTTTTTCCACGCGACCCAGCGTTCGCGCAGCTTTTTCTTGAGGCTTTCGTCGGGCGGCACGATCTCCAGGATGCGCTCGAAACGACCCTCCGGCAATGGCGAGGCCGGATCGAGGTTGATCAGGATGTCGGCCTCGGCCGGGGGTGATTCGAGCAGCCGGATCGGCGCATCGCCATTGATCGCGTGCGGCAGGAACCGTCCTTCGGGTAATTCCCAGAGCTGCTCGTCGAGCTTGCTCAGCGCATCGGGCGGGCCGACCACGGCAATCCGGCCGGCCTTGGGCCAGGCACGGCCGACCAGTACGCCGGTCACGAACAGCGGGTCGCTGTAGCGCCCGCTGAGCTGGTAGAAATCGATGCGCATCCCCTAAAGACTCGACCCTGTCGCGGGCGGATTGCGCGTATCAGGCCAGGCCGGCCCGGTGCCGCAGCCATTGCACCAGCAGGCCGACCGGGCGACCGCTGGCGCTCTCGGGCTTGCCCCACTGCCAGGCTGAGCCGGCGATGTCGAGGTGCGCCCAGCGCTGGCCCTCGGCGAAGCGCGACAGGAAGCAGCCGGCGGTGATCGAGCCGGCGGGCATGCCGCCGATGTTTTTCATGTCGGCAAACGGGGTCTCGATCTGTTCCTGGTATTCGTCCCACAGCGGCAGGCGCCAGCCGCGATCGGCAGCCGCCAGTCCGGCTGCGAGCAGTTCCTCGGCCAGTTCGTCGTCCTGGGTCATGACGGCGCTGGCATGGTGGCCGAGCGCGACCACGCAGGCGCCGGTCAGGGTAGCGATGTCGACCGTTGCGGCGGGCTTGAGATTGCGGCCGGTCCAGGTCAGCCCGTCGGCCAGGATCATGCGGCCCTCGGCGTCGGTATTGTGGACTTCGATGGTCTTGCCCGACATGCTCGTGATGACATCACCCGGGCGGTAAGCCTTGCCGTCAGGCATGTTTTCCACCGCGACCACCACGCCCTCGACGTTGAGCGGAAGCTGCATGCGCGCGACCGCCTCCATCACGCCCAGGGTGGTTGCTGCCCCGCACATGTCGAACTTCATCTGCTCCATCAGGTCGCGCGGCTTGATCGAAATGCCGCCGGTGTCGAAGGTTACGCCCTTGCCGATCAGCGCCACCGGCGCGTCACCGGCCTTGCCGCCCTTCCAGCTCAGGCGCACCAGCCGCGGCGGATTGGCGCTGCCCTGCGCGACGGCCAGCAGTGCCTGCATGTCCAGCTTGGCCATCTCGTTTTCATCGAGCACTTCGAGCTCGAGACCGGGGTGGCGGGCAGCCATTTTCTCGGCCGTCTCGGCCAGGTAGCGCGGCGTACAGATATTGGGGGGCGCGTCGCCAAGGTCGCGGCACAGCTCGACCCCGCCGGCCACGGCCTCGGCAACGGCGAGCGCATCGTCAACGCCATCGCCGGCGGCAAAGCCGACCGTATCGGTTGCCGGCGGTGCGTTTTTCTTTGGCGGCTTGGTAGCGCTGTAGATGTAGTCGGCGTGCGCCAGGCCGATGGCGGCCTGGCGAACTTTCCAGGCCGGGTCGCCGTCTTTCACCGCGTGCTCGGGCAGGCTGCAGTGAGCGCTGCGGGCGCGCGATTTGCGCAGCGCCTTGCCGGCAGCATGGGCGGCCTTGCGGAAGGCCATGCGATCGAATTTTTCGGCCTTGCCCAGACCGACCACCAGCACCCGGCGCGCCTCGATGCCGGGCAGGGCATGCAGCACAACCGTCTCGCCAGCATCGCGTGGCAGGTCCTGGCTATCGGCCAGCTTTTGCAGCACGCCGTCGCTTGCCTGGTCCAGGGCGGCGAGCGAGGCCCCGAACTCCGCGTCGCGGGCCAGGCCGACGATCAGGCAGTCAGTGGCGATTTCGTTTATCGGGCGGTCGGTGGATGTAAACTGCATGGCCTTGGATTCCTTGGGGTCGAGACGGATACGAAGTCGATCTGGGCGAGGGTCCGGGCAGTGCGGCCGACCCCGTTTCGGGCCGGAGGCCGCTTGCATGTCCACGCGCCGACAATATTTTCAAATCGAGGCATTGTAACCGCCCGCATCTGTCATGTTGATCCTTCAACGCTATCTGCTGCGCGAGAGTCTGATGGCCAGCCTGCTCAGTCTGGCGGTGTTCCTTGCTGTGGTCTCGGCGCTGTTTCTGGCCGAGCTGCTGGGCGAGGCGGCCGGTACCGGCCTGCCGCTGGGCGGTGTGGCGCTGATGCTCTTTCTCCGGCTGCCCGAGGCACTATTGCTGGTCGGGCCGCTGGCGCTGATGACCGGGTTGCTGCTGACCCTGGGGCGGCTGCACGACATGAGCGAGTTCGTGGTCATGCGCTCGGGTGCGGCCGGTTTCGGCCGCTGTCTGCTGCCGGTTGGGTTGCTGGCGCTGGGCTGGTCGGCGGCTTTGCTCGTGGTTGCCGGCTGGGTCGCCCCGCTGGCACTCGACCGGGCCTCGGACGTAATGGCCGATGCTGCGCGCCAGACACTGGTTGCCGGCGTTCAGCCGGGACAGTTCGAGCGCATGGATCAAGGCCGATTGACCGTCTATGTCGGCTCGGTCGACCGGTCCGATGGACAGGTACGAGATGTATTCGTGCATTTCGACGACCCGGACGATCCGGAATTCCTGACCGCCGCACGCGGCCGGCTGTGGTCCGATCCCGAGCGCGGCGGACGCTATCTGAGCCTGTTCGACGGCCAGCAGACGCGCCACGCTCCGGAGCCGGCCGGTGCCGGTCTGCGCCAGATCGGCTTCGAGCGCAACGATATTCGCCTGCCCGAGCCGGTCGTCTCGCCGGGCCAGGACGAGGAGCTCGGCCTGACCCTGCCCGAGCTCTGGCCACCCGCTACGCCGGCCGAACGCAGGGAGTGGCACTGGCGGTTGGCAGCCCCGGCAACGGCGCTCTTGCTGGGCCTGATGGCCATGCCGCTGGCGCATCGCTCGCCGCGCCAGGGGCGTTTTTCCGGGGTGGTCGTGGCGTTGCTGATCTACCTCGTCTACAGCAATGCCGTTCACGCCGGGCTGGTGCTCATCGAACAGCGCGACGTGCTCGCCGGCCCCGGCCTGTGGCCCCTGCACGGAGGCCTGGCGGTGTTGACTGCGGTGCTGGTGCTGCGCCAGCGGCGGGACTGGTGATGACCGGCGTCCTGACCCGCTATGTCATGACCCGGCTGCTGCTGGCGATGGCGCTGGTCAGCGTGCTGCTGGTCGGCCTCTATACGCTCATCGAACTGATCCGCGAGGCGCGTGCCCTGACCGGCGACTACGGGGCGGTTCAGATGCTGTGGTATCTGCTCCAGACCCTGCCGCGGCGGGTTTACGACATTTTCCCGTTCGCCGCGCTGATCGGCACCCTGATGGGGCTGGGTGGTCTGGCGGCG
>CAYQJJ010000280.1:0-3630 GCA_964417745.1 uncultured Wenzhouxiangella sp. | reverse complement strand
TGGGCCAGGGCATCGGCATTGATGCCGGCAATCGGCGCCTCGCCGGCCGGGTAGATATCGGCCAGTACCAGCACGTCGGCCTGGCAGAGCACGCGGGCAAAGGCGTCGAACTGATCGCGCGTGCGGGTAAAGCGATGCGGCTGGAACACCAGCACCAGGCGCCGCTCGGGCCAGCCGGAACGGGCCGCCTCGAGCACCGCATCGAGCTCGGTCGGGTGGTGGCCGTAGTCCTCGAAGGCCAGCACCTTGCGGCCGCCGATCTCGAGCGTGCCGATGCGGTCGAAACGCCGGCCGATGCCGCCGAAGCCGGCCAGGCCGCGCACGATGGTCTCGGCCTCCAGCCCCAGCTCCCAGGCCACCGCGGCCGCGCCGAGCGCGTTTTGCACGTTGTGCCGCCCCGGCTGCTGCAGGCTGACCGGCTGCGCAACCTCGCTGCCGGGCAGCCAGAGATCGAAACGCATCGACTGCCCGTGCTGGCTCAGGCCGGTGCCGCGCACATCGGCGGCATCGTTGAAGCCGTAGGTCACCACGTTGCGCCCCAGCTTCGGAATGAGCTCGGCGACGTGCGGGTCATCCAGGCACAACACGGCCACGCCGAAAAACGGCAGGTGATTGAGAAACTCCAGAAACGAGCGCTGCAGGTTGTCGAAACTGCCCTGGTAGGCGTCGAGGTGGTCGCGGTCGATGTTGGTGACCAGCGAGAGCACCGGCTGCAGCTTGAGAAACGAGCCGTCGCTCTCATCGGCCTCGGCGACCAGGTAGCGGCCCTCGCCCAGCCGGGCGCTGGCGCCGAAGGCGTTGACCAGGCCGCCGACGATGAAGGTCGGGTCCATGCCGGCCTCGGCCAGGATGCTGGCCACCAGCGAGGTGGTGGTGGTCTTGCCGTGGGTGCCGGCCACGGCAATGCCCTGGCGAAAGCGCATCAGCTCGCCGAGCATCTCGGCCCGGGCAACCACCGGCACGCGGGCCTCGCGCGCGGCCATCACCTCGGGGTTGTCGTCGGGCACGGCACCGGAGACGACCACCACATCGGCATCGCGCAGGTTGCCGGCGGCGTGACCGCGTTCGATGTGCGCGCCGAGCTCCCGCAGCCGGGCCACGGCCGCGGAATCGGCCAGGTCGGAACCCGAGACGGCAAAACCGAGATTGAGCAGCACTTCGGCAATGCCGCTCATGCCGGCACCACCGATGCCGACAAAATGGATACGCCGTACACGGTGCATCAGGCTCGGGGCCGGCCGGCTCATCGCGCCACCTCCAGACAAACGCTCGCGACCCGCTCGGCCGCGCCCAGCCGGGCACGCTCGCGGGCGCGCTCGGCCATCGCCAGCAGCTGGTCGCGCTGCATGCCGCGCAGTCGTTCGGCCAGAAAGGCCGGGCGCAGTTTTTCCTGCGGCATCAGCCAGGCAGCATGCGCGCTGCTCAAATAGCGCGCGTTGGCGGTCTGGTGGTCATCGACCGCGTGCGGAAACGGCACCAGGATCGACGCCACCCCGGCCGCGGCCAGCTCGGCGACGGTCAGCGCGCCGGCCCGGCAGATGGCCAGATCGGTATCGGCCCAGGCGGCGGCCATGTCGTCGATGAACTCGACCACATCGCCCTCGACCCCGGCCGCCTCGTAGGCGGTGCGCGTGGCCTCGAGCTGGCGCCCGGCCTGGTGCGTGATTGCGGGGCGCTGTTCGGCCGGCAGCATGGCCAGCGCCTGCGGAACGCTCTCGCTGAGCGCAGCCGCGCCCAGGCTGCCACCGATGACCAGTACGCGCAGCGGACCTTGCCGGTCGGCGAAGCGATCGGCCGGCGCCGGCAAACCGGCGATGGCGCTGCGTACCGGGTTGCCGCAGTGCTCGCCGCGCTTGAGCACGCCGGGAAAACCGGTCATGACCCGCCGGCTCAGCGGGCGCAGCCAGCGGTTGGTCAGCCCGGCGACGGCATTTTGTTCGTGAATGACCAGCGGGATACCCATCAGCCGCGCGGCCAGGCCGCCCGGGCCGGCCACGTAGCCGCCCATGCTGAGCACGCAGCTCGGCCGCTGCCGGGCGAGAATCCGCCGGGCCTGGCGCAGCGCGCCGAATACCCGCCACGGCGCGGCCAGCCAGCCGAGCAGGCCGCGCCCGCGCAAGCCCGTGATGTCGACGCGCTCGAGCTCGATACCGGCATCCGGCACCAGCCGGTTCTCCAGCCCGTGCGGCGTGCCCATCCAGCTCACCCGCGCACCCTGGCGGACCAGCGCCTCGGCCACCGCCAGGCCGGGGAAGATATGCCCGCCGGTGCCACCGGCCAGGACCATGACGTGCGCGGCATGATGGGTCGTCGCCGAAGTCATACCTGCCACTCCTGGCGTCGCCGCGGCCGCTCGAGTTCTTCGCATTTGAGCTCATGGTCGATGCGCAGCACCACGCCGATGGCCAGCAGGGTCATCATCAGGCTCGACCCGCCGGAGGAAATCAGCGGCAGGGTCAGGCCCTTGGTGGGCAGCATGCCCAGGTTCACGCCGATGCTGACCAGCGCCTGGATGCCGATCCACAACCCGATGCCCCAGGCGGTAAAGGCGGCAAACGCCTTGTCCATGGCGCGCGCCTTGAGGCCGATGCGGAAAATCCGCCCGATCAGCAGCGCAAACAGCACCATGACCACGGCGATGCCGACCAGCCCGAATTCCTCGGCCAGCACGGCGAATATGAAATCGGTGTGCGCCTCGGGCAGGTAGAACAGCTTCTGAACGCTCGAGCCCAGCCCGACGCCGGAAAACTGCCCGCGCCCGACGGCGATCAGCGCCTGGGTGAGCTGGAAGCCGGCGTTGTAGGGGTCGGCCCAGGGGTCGGCGAAAGTCATCACGCGCTGCAGCCGGTACGGCTCCATGGCCGCGAAGGTCAACAGCGGCACGCTGGTCAGGCCGAGCAGGGTCAGATGCTTCCAGGCCGCGCCGGCCAGCCATACCATGCCGCCGATGATCGCCACCAGCACCACCGCCGAGCCCATGTCAGGCTGCAGCAGCAAGACCCCGGCGAGCACGCCGACGGCCAGCAGCGGCTTGAGGGTGTCGCGAAAACGCCCCTCGCGCAGTTCCGGCCGGCGCGCCAGGTAGCCGGCCACGTGGATGATCATCAAAAGCTTGGCCGCCTCGACGACCTGGAAGCGCACGAAGCCGAGGTGAATCCAGCGCGTGGCGCCGTTGACCTCGTGCCCCAGGCCGGGCACGAACGGCAGCAGCAGAATCACCAGCGCCAGCGGCAGGCACAGCCGCGCGATGGCATCAAGGTGGCGGGTACCGATCAGGCGCAGCGACGTCGCCGCGAACACCCCGGCGATGATGAAGACCATGTGGCGGGAGACGAAATGCCAGCCGGAGACAGCGTAGCCCTCGGCCACCGCCATCGAGGTCGAGGTCACCATCACCACGCCGATGGCCAGCAGACAGGCCGTGGTCACCACCAGCGTGGTGTCCAGCCCCACCGTGCGCGGGGCATCGCGCCAGCGGACTGCTTGTTTCTTCGCGCCCATCGCCACCCTATCGAATCTTCATCGTGGCCAGGCTGGCCAGAACCAGCATGACGGCTATGATCCAGAAGCGCACGATCACCTTCGGCTCGGGCCAGCCCTTGAGCTCGAAGTGATGATGGATCGGCGCCA
>CAYQJJ010000279.1:0-3673 GCA_964417745.1 uncultured Wenzhouxiangella sp. | reverse complement strand
GGATATTCAATGTCCACGGCCGGTCTGGAGAAAGTGCGCACGCAGGGTCAGGCCGGGGCGCGGCGCGGCCACGCAGCCGATCAGGCCGGCCGGCCACTGCGGCTCGAGCAGGCTCCACTCCGCCGGCGGGGTCCAGCCCGGCGGTAGCCCGACCGGCGCACCGTCGCGCAGCTCGATCGAACCGAGATGCCCGGACAGGCCGGCGCCTGTGGCCTTGACCAGCGCCTCGCGGCGCGTCCATTGATCGAGAAAGGCCCGGCTGAGCCCGGGTTCGTCGAGACCGTCCAGGGTTGCCGCATCGGCGCTCGGAAAGTAGCGCCGCGCCATGGCCAGCGGGCGTCGCAGGCGCCGGTCGGTCTCGATGTCGACGCCGACTGGAAGCTCGCGCGCCACGACAATCGCCAGCCAGTGGCCGGAGTGCGAAAGGTTGAAGGTCAGGCTCCGGTCAGCCGCGCCGCCGGCCAGCACCGGCTTGCCATTGGCATCGCGGCTCACACGAACGTCCTTGCCCGGGCGGCCGAGATAGGCCCCGAGCAAGAGCCGGAGCGTGAATTGCTGCTGGATGCGTTGCTTGAAAACACGCTCGCGGCGCGTCAGCCCGCTCGGGCCGGCCTCGAGCGGCATATCGGTCAGATCGGCCAGCCACAGATCGAGCGTACCGCGCGGCGGCAGGCCCGGTCGATCGAGCGGCAGGGCTCTTGCCTGCCAGCTGCTCACCGGGCCGGAAACCCGCCGATGCCGGACACCCCGAAGGCGCCGAACGAGCGCGCCTGGCCCAGGTCATCCGGGCCCACGCCGCCCAGCGCGAACACCGGCACGGGTGAGAGCGTACACAGCTCGCCGAAGCGCTCCCAGCCCAGGCTTGGTGCCCGGGGGCGGGTGGCCGTGGGCCGGACCGGCGACAGGGTGACGAAATCGACACCCGCAGCTCCGGCACGCGCCAGCGCTCCGGTCGAATGGCAGGAAGCGGCCACCAGCCAGCCCGCGGGCGCGGCTTCCGGACGCCGAAAATCGGCCAGCAGGTCAGAGCCCAGGTGGACGCCGTCAGCGCCGGCTTGAAGCGCTTCCTGCGGGGTTGCATTGAGCATCCAGCGCGCCCCGGCCCGGCGCGCCAGTTCGCCGCAGCGCCGTGCCAGTTCAACGCGCGCCGTGGCATCGAGCGAATGCGCGCGCAGCTGCAGCAGCCTGAAACCCTGATCGAGCAGCCCCTGCCAGTGCGCCAGCCAGGCGTCGATCGAATCGAAGTGCGACGGATCCGGAGTGATGGCGTAACGCGGGTCGAGCGGCAGCACGCGCACCACCGGCCGATCCGCCGGCGGCATATCGAGCCCGGGCAGACTGGCCGGAGCCACCCAGCGCAACGCCTGGCCCTCGCGCCCGACCGGCTCGCCTCGCCAATCGCGCACCTCGCGCAGCATCAGCCGCACGCTCAACTCGGGGTAATCGTGGGTCAGGCTCAGCAGCGGCGTGGATTCGCCGATGTCGATGCCGAGCTCTTCGTGAAGTTCGCGGCTCAGCGCCTCGTGGCCGGTCTCGCCGTACTCGCGCTTGCCGCCGGGGAATTCCCAGGTGCCGGCCAGGTGCTTGCCGGGCGCACGCTGGCCAAGCAGAACCTCGCCGCGGGTGTTACGCAGCACCCCCGCGGCAACGACAATCAGCGGTCGCGGCGCGGCTTCGGCCGCGCTCAACCCAGCTTGCCGTGGCACTGCTTGTACTTTTTACCCGACCCGCAGGGGCACGGCTCGTTGCGGCCCACCTTGCGGCCCTCGCGCACGAAGGTCTCGGGCTTCTCGGCTGCCGCGGCACTGCCCTGTGCCGCCCCGCCGGGCGCGGCACCACCGCCGCCAGGCGCGCCGCCGGCAACCGCCGACTCGGCCTGGTCGTGCTGGAACTTCATCGGCGCTTCGCGTCGGCGCTGCTGGTCGACCGCCTCGACATCGTTCTCGTCGCGGATGCGCACCCGCGCCAGCGCCTTCATGGTCTCGTAGCGCATCGACTCGAGCATGGTCGTGAACATCTCGAAGCCCTCGCGCTTGAACTCCTGCTGCGGCTTCTTCTGGGCAAAACTGCGCAGATTGATGCCGCGGCGCAGGTAATCCATGCTCGCCAGATGCTCTTTCCACTGCTGGTCGAGAATGCTGAGCATCAGCGCCTTCTCGAACTGGCGCATGACATCCGAGCCGGTCATCTCTTCCTTGGCCTGGAAATGCGCGTCGACTTTTTCCATGATGCGCTCGCGCAGGCCGGTCTCTTCGAGTTCGTCGTCCTGGTCGAGCCATTCGCGGATCGGAACGCGGATGCCGAAATCACCCTCGAGTGCCTTTTCCAGCCCGTCCGGATCCCACATTTCGTCGATCGATCCGGGTGGAATGTACTGGCTGATCAGATCATTGAAGGTCTCTTCGCGGATGGTATCGATGGTGTCCTTGACGTCATCGGCTTCCATCAACTCGTTGCGCTGGGTGTAGATCACGCGCCGCTGGTCGTTGGCGACGTCGTCGAACTCCAGCAGGTGCTTGCGCATGTCGAAGTTATGCGCCTCGACCTTGCGCTGGGCGTTTTCGATGGCCTTGTTGACCCAGGGATGCTCGATCGACTCACCCTGCTCCAGGCCAAGCTTCTGCATCATGTTGCCCATGCGCTCGGAGGCGAAAATGCGCATCAGATTGTCTTCGAGCGACAGGTAGAAACGGCTCGAACCCGGATCGCCCTGACGGCCGGAGCGCCCGCGCAACTGGTTGTCGATGCGCCGCGACTCGTGGCGTTCGGTGCCGATGATATGCAGGCCGCCGGCCTCGATGACCTTGCGGTGGCGCTCTTCCCACTCGCGCCGCACTTCGGCCTTCTTCTCCTCCGGCGCATCTTCGCCGAGGGCTTCGAGCTCGGCGTCGAGGTTGCCGCCGAGCACGATATCGGTACCGCGGCCGGCCATGTTGGTAGCGATCGTCACCGCACCGGGCCGGCCGGCCTGGGCGATGATATGCGCCTCGCGCTCGTGCTGCTTGGCGTTGAGGATCTCGTGGTCGATGCCGTGCTTCTTGAGCCCGTTCGACAGCAGCTCGGAAGTCTCGATCGAGGTGGTACCGACCAGCACCGGCTGGCCCTCCTCGACGCGCTGCTTGATGTCGTCGACGATGGCCTGGTACTTCTCTTCCTGGGTCAGAAACACCAGGTCGGCGCGGTCTTCGCGAATCATGTCCTTGTGGGTCGGAATGACGACCACTTCCAGCCCGTAGATGGTCTGGAATTCATAGGCCTCGGTATCGGCCGTGCCGGTCATGCCGGCGAGCTTGTCGTAGAGCCGGAAGAAGTTCTGGAAGGTGATCGAGGCCAGCGTCTGGTTCTCGCGCTGGATCGGCACGCCTTCCTTGGCCTCGACGGCCTGGTGCAGGCCCTCCGACCAGCGCCGGCCCGGCAGGGTGCGGCCGGTGAATTCATCGACGATGGTCACCTCACCGTCGCGCACGATGTAGTCGACATCCTTGTGGAACAGATGGTGGGCGCGCAGGCAGGCGCTGAGGGTGTGCATCAGCGCGAGGTTGTGGGCGTTGTAGAGGCTGTCGTCTTCCTTGAGCATGCCGGCATCGATCAGCAGGCCCTCGACCTTGGCCATGCCGTCCTCGGTCAGATAGACCTGCTTGGTCTTCTCATCGAGGCTGAAATCGCCCGGGCC
>CAYQJJ010000278.1:0-3713 GCA_964417745.1 uncultured Wenzhouxiangella sp. | reverse complement strand
CGCCGTCGGAAATCTTCGACGAGCTGGCCGCGGTAATCGTGCCGTCCTTGGCAAACGCCGGGCGCAGCGAGGGCATCTTGTCGACGTTGCAGCGTGGCGGTTCTTCGTCGGCGGTGATTTCGATCTCGCCCTTGCGCGTTTTGACCGTCACCGGAGTGATCTCGTTGTCGAAGGCACCACCCTGCATGGCGGCCATGGACCGTTCGATGGAGGCCTTGGAGAACGCATCCTGCTCGTCGCGGCTGAAGCTGTACTTGGCCGCGCATTTCTCGGCAAATCCGCCCATCATGGCGCCGTCATAGGGGTTTTGCAGACCGTCGTAGAACATGTGATCCAGCGACTGGGTGTGGCCCATGCGCAGGCCGCGATCGATCAGGTAGGGCGCGTTGGTCATCGACTCCATGCCGCCGGCGATCACGACCTCGGCCGAACCGGCGCGGATGGCGTCGAAGCCCTGCATGACGGCCTTCATGCCCGAGCCACAGACCTTGTTGATGGTGGTGCAGCCGGCGCTGGCCGGCAGGCCGGCGCCGAGCGCGGCCTGGCGGGCCGGCGCCTGGCCGGTGCCGGCTGGCAGAACGCAGCCGAAAATGACCTCGGAGACATCCTCACCGGCCACCCCGGCATCCGACAGCGCGGCCGTAATGGCGCTGCTGCCCAGCTGCGGGGCCTTGACCGGGGCGAACTGACCCTGAAACGAACCGATGGCGGTTCTGCGGGCGGCGACGATGACGATGGGCTCGGACATGGTCCTGATCCTCGGGTTGATTGGAGACAGTCGACTATTATCGCAGGTCGGGTCGGACGGTGGTGTTGACGCTGGCTCAGGTGAAGTGTTCGTCGAGGTAGCGATGGATTTCCTTCTCGACGGCCGGCTGCAGGTACGACAGCAGGAAGGCGAGCCGGGCGCGCACGTGGACCACCTCCTCGTCGACATCGATCTCGCCGGAGACCCCGAAGCGCTGGAACTTCAGGGTGTCGCCGTCCCAGGCGTATTCGATGTCGAATTTCTCGGCCAGGTCGGCGGCGAGGTCGTCGGCGACCTGTTGCGCCTCGGCCAGCGACAGCGCGTGCTGTTTCTTGATGTCGATACTCATGGTCTTGAAAAGTCCCTCTTGTTGTCCCTCAGAGGACGTTGCGTGGGGGCACCAGGACACTGGCCAGGATCATGCCGGTGGTCAGTGCCACGGCAATGATACCGGCCAGCATGGCCGTTTCCAGCCCGGCGACCGCATCGTCGCCGAGCAGGGTCGACAGCGACCGCAGGCCGATGCTGCCGGGTACCAGCAGAATCAGCCCCGGCAGGTGCATGATCGAGCCCGGTCGCCCGGAAAACTGGACGAACAGGTTGCCGGCCAGGCCGACGGCCAGCGCGCCGACGAAGGCACCGAGGATCGGCGCCTCGATTGCCGCGCCCAGGCCGCTGCCGGCCCAGGCCACGATGCAGGCGACCAGCATCCAGACCCAGTCGCGCGGATGGGCCTGGAACAACAGCATCAGGCCTGCCGCGGCGGTCAGTACGCCGGTGCCCAGCAGCCAGATCGGCCGGTGAGAGGCGTCGGCCAGCTCGACCGGACCGATCAGCCACTGGCCCAGCGTACCGCCGAGCACCAGGCCGAAAGTCAGCAGCGCGAAAACCACGACGGCGAAGGCCATGCGCGAGGAGCCCGAGACCAGGTGCCCGGTCGACAGCTCGCGCGCGGCGGTGGTCATGTCCATGCCCGGCAGCAGCGCGATCATGGCCGCGATAATCGCCGGCATCAGCGCGGTATTCGGGTCCAGGCCGCACCACAGCGTACCCAGAAAGGTCACGATGGCTGCCGTCAGCGGGGTAATCAGGCGCGAGCGCTCGATACTCCGGCGCAACCAGATGACCGAGCCGCCAGTGACCGTGCCAAGCGCGCCGGCCAGCAGGGTTTCGCGCCAGCCGCCGCCGATCAGCGGCGCCACACCGAGCGCGATCAGCACGAATCCCAGCCATTGCCAGCCCCAGTTGTAGCGAGGCGGCGCGCTGTCGATGGCGCGCACCCGGGCATCGGCCTGGGCCGGCGACAGGCTGCCGTCGGCGAGCTGATCCATGACGTCGGTCAGGTCGGCAAGCTTCGACAGATCCGACGCGCCGGGGTCGGAACGGGCGAGGAAGGTTTTCTGGTCCTCGTCGTTGCCGAGCGTGACGATCAGCGCGGTCGGCGTGGAAAAGAACTCAGCGGTCAGCCCGAGCCGGTCGGCCATGATCTGCATCGCCGCCTCGAGCCGATGCGCCGGCGAGCCGACGTGCAGCAGCGCGCGCCCGAGGTTGAGCACCAGCGCGCCGTAGTGGCTCGAGTTGTAGGGCTGCTGCTGGAGCCCGGAATCGGGTTCGGGTTGCATGGTTCGGGCCGGCTCGGTTTGAGGTTGGGAGTGTGGCACAAGCCGGCCATTGGTACCGGCAAAGCGCGGTTTGATCAAGGTTTTCGTCTCGACTGATCAGCTCGCGGAATCTCTTGAAGGGGACCTGGTATCGATGGGTTTGGCGGGGGCTGCATGCTAGACTGGCAGGCTTTCTGTCCTGGCCTCGAGCATGCTGCGAGGCCGCTCATGCGTCGAACCCGATGTCCCGTCGCGCTGCCGGATGACTGCTGTGAAGATCAAGCCCGAATATCTCGATGAAGGCGTCCTGAAAAGCGAATGCGGCCCCGGTGCTTTCGAGCGCGGGCGGGCCTACCATCAACAGGGCCGGGCGCGCCTGCTCGACGCCGGGCACGACGCCGATGGCCGGCTGCTTCTCAGCGGGCTCAACATCGGCAGCGGCAACCGCCACTATCGTCAGAGCATCGAGATAGCCCGCGACTCCGGGGGTGTTTTCATCGTCGGCGAATGCGAGTGCCCGGTCGGGTTCAACTGCAAGCACGTGGTCGCGACCTGCCTGGCCTGGTGCGATCGCTCCGACGCCGAGGCCGAGGCCGAGACCACGTCGGGTTTCGAAGGCTGGCTGGCGCGCTTTGTCGGCACCGCGCCCCCCTCGACGCCGGATACTGACGAGCAGCTGCTCTACCTGCTCTCGCCCGAAACCCCGGGCTCGAACCGGCTGGCCGTGGACCTGCAGCTGGCCCGCATAAAACAAGACGGCAACTGGGGCAAGGGGCGGCGGGTCAGCCCGGGGCATGTGTTCAACCGCTGGGATCGCCCGCGCTGGATGAGCGACGACGACGCCGAGATCATCAGTCTGGCGGCGACCGCGGCCGAAGACCCGTGGCTGACCCGCCTGACGCTCAATCGCCACGCCGGGCAGGCGGCGCTTGATCTGATGATCGATACCGGCCGGGTGTTCTGGGGTGATGACCGGAGCCGGGCGCTGGTGCGTGGGCCGGAGCGCGAGGCGGTGTTTGCCTGGGTAGAAGAGGAAGGCCGGTTCCGGCCGGCGCTCGATCTTCCCGCCGAGGCGCTGCTGGTGGCGGTTACGCCGCCCTGGTACGTCGATCCCGAAGCGGGCGAAGTCGGCCCGGTGCGCCTGCCGGCCGGGCTCGATGCCGATCGCCTGGCGCTGCTGCGCGAAGCCCCGCCGATCCGCCGCGAGGATGCCGAGCAGGTCAGCCGCTTGCTGGCACTTCAGGTGCCGGAGCTGCCGCGTCCGGTCGAAGTCCCCATCGAGGACGTCCACGATCAACCGGTGCCGAGCCTGCGCATCGACTTCGACCCGCGCCAGCCCCGCAACGCTGGTCTGGCGCTGGCGT
>CAYQJJ010000277.1:0-3717 GCA_964417745.1 uncultured Wenzhouxiangella sp. | reverse complement strand
CAGCCCGAGTGCCACAGTGGCCTGGTTATGGGAGTGGGCCAGCGCGTCCATCAGTGCGACCTCACCGTGGCTTTGCCCGTCGTGGTTGCGCGGCTGCCAGTCCGGCCCGCCCTCGACCGGTACCGACAGCGGCGCGTCGCGCAGCGTCGAGGCCAGGGTGAAGCGTTCCGGCTGGGCCAGGGCGATCAGGTACACGAAAGGCTTGATCAGCGAGCCGATCGAGCGGCGTGCGTCGAGCGCGCGGTTGAAGCCGCGCCGGTTCGCCTGGCGGTCACCGACCAGTGCGCGGACCTCGCCCGAACCGGGCTCGAGCAGCACGATGGCGCCTTGCAGCGCGCCGGCCTCGGGTTCGACCTCGGCCAGCCCGGACGACAGGGCCTGCTCGGCGCGTTGCTGGGCCGACGGCGAGAGTGTGGTGAACACGCGCAGCCCGGTGTCGCGCAGGTCGCGTTCGCGGTAGTCGGCGCGCAGCTGGCGCGCGACCAGGTCGAGAAAGGCGGCATGACGTTGATCGCTCAGGCGGCGGTCGGTGCGTGCCCCCAGCGGCTGGTTGCGGGCGCGCTCGTGTTCGGCGCGGTCGATCAGGCCGGTCTCGAGGAACATGTCGAGAACCTGGTCGCGACGCGTTCTCGCGCGTTCCGGATTGCGCACCGGGTGGTACCAGGAAGCCCCGCGCGCCATGCCGACCAGCAGCGCGATCTGTTCGGCGGCGAGCGCCTGGACCGGCAGGCCGAAGTAATACTCGGCCGCGCGCCCGAAGCCGTGGATGGCGCGGCTGCCGTCCTGGCCAAGGTAGACCTCGTTGAGGTAGGCCTCGAGGATCTCGGCCTTGCCGAAGCGGCGCTCCAGGCTTACCGCCATGACCGCCTCGTTGAACTTGCGCAGCAGGTGGCGCTCGGGCGTCAGGTAGAGGTTCTTGACCAGTTGCTGGGTGATGGTCGACCCGCCCTGAACGACCCCGCCGTGGCGCAGGTTGGCCCAGGCCGCGCGCAGCAGGCCGCGCGGGTCGAGCCCTCGGTGCTGGTTGAACTGGCGGTCCTCGACGGCCTGAATCCCGGTCACCAGCAGTGGCGGGAAATCGGCCAGGCTGACCAGCGTTCGGTCGCGATCGTCGAGCGGCAACAGCGAGCCGAGCTCGGCGGGTGGCATCCGTACCAGGGGCAGCGCTGTGCCCCCGGGTTCGCGCATCGACTCGATGCGACCGCCGGCCAGCTCGATGTGCACCCGCTGGGGCCCCTGGAGACCGTCGGCGAAGGTAAAGCCGGGCAAGTGCATCTCGAATTGCCCGCCCTCATTGCGGAATCGTCCGGCGCGGCTCGGGTCCCCGGACCGCAGGCCGGCGGCTTCGAGCTCGACGACCAGGTCTTCGGCACCCACCGCCAGGCCGGGGTGCAGTTCGAGGGCGCGGGCATACACGCGGCTGGTCTGCGAGAACTGGCGCTCGGCGAAGCGCTGACCGGCATCGCGGTCGAGCCACCAGACCCAGGGGGTCACCACGCCCAGCATCAGGCCGGCGCAGAAGCAGGCCGCCAGGAAAAAGATACGCTTGATCACCACTGTGATTTTACGCTTTCGAGCCGCCGGTTCGGTAGCCGCGTGGCACCGGGCGACAGGCTGCCGGGGTTGGGGCGAAGCGGTATAATCCCGGGCTTTTGCCGGCGCTTAGTCATGAAGCCTTCCATTGCTCGGTTCGTCCGCCCGGTGCCGGCTGTTGCCTGCCATGACAGCTGACAACGATTCACCGCACGATCCGTCCAGCACTTTGTCCAGCGGGCCCGGGCTCGCGGTCTTCTGCCGGGCCGATGCGCGCGGGCGGCTTGATGCCGACTGGCTTTCGCAGCTGCGCGCCGAGCTGCCCGAGGCAACGCTGCTGGCCCGGCCGGCCGCCGCGGCGGCGCACGGTCTGCAGGCGCTCGATGCCGACCCGGACAACCGTGCGAGCCTGCGCGCGGCACTGCCTGAACGGCTGAGCGATGCCGGGCTGCTGGTAATCGGTAACGGGCTGGTATTGCCGGCCTGCCTGGCGCGTCGCCTGACGAGCCTGGCGGCCAGCCCGGACTGCCCGACCTGGACGGTGCTGCCCGGCAATTACGATGGCCGGGTCAACCCGCTGGCCGGCACGGGCATCGATACCGGGGGCGAGTCGCTCGATTCGCTCGCCGCGGCCTGCGGCCGACGCAGCTGGGTCGCACTCAACCGCCTGCCACTGATCTGCGCCTACGCCCGGCCACCACGGCCCGGCGAAGGGCCGGTCGAGGATGCTCCGGCCGGCCTGGTCGACGACTTTTTCGTTCTCGACCCGACCCGGGCGCTCGACCACGGCAAGCCCGATGCGAGCACCCGCGCAGCGCTCGGACCGCTGCGGGCCGGCCTGCTGACGCTGATCGAGGCTGGTGTCGATCGTTTGCCGCTGTTCGGTCACGACGCCGCTCCGGTCACTCTGCATATCGCGCATGCCTGGGGTGGCGGCATCGCGCGCTGGATCAGCGACCAGTGCAGCCACGATCGTCTCGGGCATCACCTGGTGCTGTGCGCTTCGGCCGAGCGCGATGCGGTCGAATTCGGTCAGCGCCTGGAGTTGTTCGCGCAAGGCCCGGACCGCGGACGGCTGCAGCGATTCATGCTGGCCCCGCCGATCGCCGATACCATCGAGCAGCATTCAGGCTACGCGGCCTGCATCGAGTGGATCGTTGCACGCTACGGTATCTCCCGGGTGATGGTCTCGTCGCTCATCGGCCATTCGCTGGACTGTCTGCGAACCGGGCTGCCGACCGCGCAGATGCTGCACGACTTCTACCCGGCCACGCCGGTGCTCAATCGCGATCCGCTCGACGACTTTGCCCCCGATGGGCGTTTCAGCATCGATCGCGCGCTCGAAAAATCACGCGACAGCCTGTTGTTCGCGACGCGCTCGCCGGGCCACTGGTCGAGCTTGCGCGAGTGCTGGCGCGCGACAGTCGATGAGCATTCGGTCCAGCTGATCGCGCCGACTGAGCACGTGGCCGATCGCTGGCAGCGCCTGTTCGACGGGGCGCTCGATGCCATCGAGGTGATCGGCCATGCCCGCCCGCCAGGCTCCGGACCGAGCGAACCAGTGCCGAGCCGATCGCGCGAAGACGGTCGTCTGACACTGGTGGTCATCGGGCGGATATCGAGCGTCAAGGGCCTCGCCCTGCTCGAGGCCGCGGCCGGGCGACTGACCCGCCTGGCGCGGATCGTGCTGGTTGGCGCCGGCCGGAACGCCGAGGCTCTTTTCGGGCAGCCGGGGATCGACGTGATCCTCGACTACGCGCCCGAGGAACTGCCCGGGCTGATTGCACGCATCGGTCCGGATGCAGCGCTGCTTCTCTCGACCATGCCCGAGACCTGGAACTACGTGCTCAGCGAAGTGCGCGAGCTCGGCATTCCCCCCATGGCCACCAATCTCGGCGCCTTTGCCGAGCGTATCAACCACGGCCACGACGGCGTGTTGTTCGAGCCGAGCGTCGAAGGCCTGGTCGGCGCGGTCGAATACTGGTCCGAGCACCGCGAGCAGCTGGCCGGGCTGGCAGCCAACGCATCCGACGAACCGGCCTGGGCGGAGGTGATGCAGCGCTACCACGATCTCCTGCCCGGACTCGAGCGATCGGCGGTCGCGGTCCCTGCGTTTCCGGAAAAGGGCCTGGAAGCAGGTCGCTGCCGGGCTGAATGGGTCGACCAGCGCCGGGCCCTGCAGCG
>CAYQJJ010000276.1:0-3764 GCA_964417745.1 uncultured Wenzhouxiangella sp. | reverse complement strand
AATCATCGAGCCCCACCCGGCGGGCCCCGAGCCGATCCCGCCCGACCCGAGCACTACAGGGAACCGAGTGCCGCGCAAGCGGTGCTCGGCAAACCATCGAGCCCCGGAACCCGGGCCCCGAGCCGATCCCGACTCTGGAGGGAATCGAGGACTGCCGAAGGCAGTGCTCGACCAATCATCGAGCCCCACCCGGCGGCCCCGAGCCGCCCCCGAATCCAGGCCCCGCCATCGTATTTCACGAATCCTCAGCAAAAAGCAAACGGCGGACCCTTTCGGAATCCGCCGTTGCTCGACTCTGGTGATTTTGCTTGCGAGTCAGGCTTCGAAGCGCGCCTTGAGTTTTTTCAGGGCGACGGCTTCGAGCTGCCGAATCCGCTCGGCTGAAACCTCGTAGCGGTTGGCCAGTTCCTGAAGCGTGGTCTTCGGGTCCATCAGCCAGCGACTCTGGATGATGTCGCGCGAGCGGTCATCGAGATTCTCGATTCCGTCGAACAGCAGGTTGTGGTGATGCTGCTCCCAATCCTTCGCTTCAGCGGCCTCGTCCGGCGAGGAGGTCAGCCCCTCCAGATAAGCGGCCGGTGCCACGTAGGTCGAGTCTTCGTCGTCGGAGCTCATGTCGAAGCCGATGTCCTGGCCCGAAAGGCGCGACTCCATCTCGGTGACTACCTCGGGCTTGACGCCCAGGTCTGCGGCCACGGCGTTGACCTCGGTCTGGTTGAGCCAGCCCAGGCGCTTTTTCTTCTTGCGCAGATTGAAAAACAGCTTGCGCTGGGCCTTGGTGGTCGCGACCTTCACGATGCGCCAGTTGCGCAGGATGAACTCGTGGATTTCGGCGCGGATCCAGTGCACGGCAAACGACACCAGGCGCACACCCTGGTCGGGGTCGAAGCGCTTGACGGCCTTCATCAGGCCGATGTTGCCCTCCTGGATCAGATCACCCAGCGGCAGGCCGTAGCCGGAATAGCCACGTGCGACGTGCACCACAAAGCGCAGATGCGACAACACCATGGAGCGCGCGGCTCCCAGGTCCTCTTCGTCGCGATACTGGCGCGCCAGGCCCTGTTCTTCTTCCAGCGTCAAGACCGGAACCCGATTGACCTCCTGGATGTAGGAATCCAGTGATCCGGTGCCGGTCGGCGCGAGCAAATGTCTGGGAACGAGCTCTTTGCCCATGCCACTCTCCTTGATTCAACAACTACTTATATTCTACCAAGTCTACGCTCCGCCCGCAAAAGCGGAGTGAATCGGTACGATTTCCTGTTTCATGCGCTCAGACCCGGCAACGCGCATGGAGTTCCGGGCCCGGGCTCAATCGCTGTCACCGCCCAGTCGGGTGTGCAGGTAGGTATGGATCAGCGCGTTGATATAGGCGCTCTGCTCCAGGTTCGCCGCGCCGCCGTGGCCGCCTTCGATATTTTCGTAGTACAGCACGTCGTGGCCCTGGTCGAGCATCTTCGCGACCATCTTGCGCGCGTGGGCCGGATGAACCCGGTCATCGCGCGTCGAGGTGGTGAAGAACGCCTGCGGATAGTCAGCCTCGCCCGAAACGTTCTGGTACGGCGAATACTCGCTCATGTAGGCCCACTGATCCGGGTCGTCCGGATTGCCGTACTCGGCCATCCAGCTCGCGCCGGCGAGCAGCTTGTGGTAGCGCTTCATGTCCAGCAGCGGCACCTGGCAGACCACGGCATCGAACAGGTCCGGGCGCTGCACCATGACCGCGCCGACCAGCAGCCCGCCGTTGCTTCCCCCCTGGATGCCGAGCTGGTCGGGCGTGGTGATGCCGCGCTCGATCAGGTCCTCGGAGACCGCGATCAGGTCGTCGAAGGCGCGCTGCCGGTTTTCCTTGAGTGCGGCCTGGTGCCAGCGCGGGCCAAACTCGCCGCCGCCGCGGATGTTTGCCAGCACGTAGACGCCACCGCGCGCCAGCCAGCTCGACCCGATCACGCCGGAGTAGAACGGCGTGCGGGCGACCTCGAAGCCGCCGTAGGCGCCGAGCAGGGTCGGATAGCTCTGTTCGCCATCGAAACCGGCCGGGCGGACCACGAAATAGGGAATCTTCTCGCCGTCGGCCGAGGCCACTTCGTGCTGGACCACTTCCATGCCGTCGGCGTCGAACCATTCCGGCTCGGATCGGATGCTCTCGTGGCGGTCGCTCGCGGCGTCGGCCGCGTAGAGTCGCGACGGGGTCAGAAAGCCGGTGTAGTTGTAGTAGAAGCGATCCGAGGTATCGTCGGTGGTCACGATGTTGAGCGTGCCCATCTCCGGCACCGAGAGCGCCTCGCGCTGCCAGCCGGCCTCGTCGTCGTGGGTGAAGCGCAGCATCTCGCCGACCACGTTGTCGAGAATCTGCACCAGCACGGTGTTTTCGGTAGTGCTCACACCGGCCACCGCCTGGCGCGGGCCGGGCTGGAACAGCAGCTCGAAATCCGGCTCGCCGGCCAGCACCGACTCCATGCCGGCAGCCAGCAGCGCGCCCTGGCGGTATTGCTCGCCGCCAACTTCCCAGTCGGACTTGAGCTCGACCAGCAAGCGCCCGTCGAGCACCCCGGCCAGCTCGGCGTCCTCGGGCACGTCGATGCGGTGGGTCTGACCGTCGCGGTAGAGGTGGTAGTGGCGGGTGAAGAATGTCGGCGCGCGCACGATCATGTCGTAGGGCGTTTCCTTGTCCCAGAAGCGCATCGCGGTGACCAGCACATCGTCGCGCTCGCCCTCGAACACCAGCTCGGCCTCCGACCGCTCGGTACCGCGCCGCCAGATGTAGACCTGGCGTGGATATTCCGAGGTGGTCATCTGCTCGTCCTCGAAGGCCGGCGCCAGGAAAACACTGTCGAGATCGCGCCAGGCGATGAAGCTCTTGGATTCGTCGAGCACGAAACCGTCGTCGACGAATTCGCGGGTCTCGAGATCGAACTCGCGCCGCACGGCCGCGTCGGCGCCACCGATCGACAGGCCGATCAGGCAACGATCGTAGTCCGGATAGCGGCAGCTCGAGCCGGCCCAGATCCAGTTTTCGTCCTCGGCCTCGGCGAGCGCGTCGACATCCAGCAGCACGTCCCAGTCCGGCTCATCGGAGCGGTAGGCCTCACGCGAGGTCGTGCGCCAGATGCCGCGCACGTGCTCGGCGTCGCGCCAGAAGTTGTAGATCCGCCCGCCCATCAGCGAGGGGTAGGCAATACGGTCCTCGGAGGTGAGAATCTCGAGGTTGCGCTCGTGCAACTCGTCGAACAACGGCTGCTCGGTCAGGAAGGTCTCGGAACGCTCGTTCTGCACCCGCGCCCAGTCCAGCGCGGCCTCGGCCTCGATTTCCTCGAGCCACAGAAACGGATCATCGACCGCATCATCACCCTCGGCCATGACCACCCCGGGCAACACCAGCCCCGCAAACAACACACTCAGCCATATTTTCATCGCGCAATTTCCACAAATTCCATGAACATAAGCCGGCTATGATGCCAGATTCCGATCACGGACACCCGCACCCCAGTGTTGGTGGGACTTCCCGGACTTCTGCCTCGAAAATAGCCGCCCACTGACGATCTGGCTACTGCTGAAAGCCCCAAACCCGTGCGGGTGGGAGGAGCACCGGGTGGTGCCGGATCGATCGACCCAACACCACCCGTTGCGAAAGTTGGGAGGAAAACGAAAGAACCGCCATTCCAGGCCACAGCTCCCACCGCACCCGCCGATGCCGCAGGCGAGGCGTCGCCTTAAAAAAACACCCCAAGGCTCGGGGCCCGCCGGGTGGGGCTCTTATGATGCAG
>CAYQJJ010000275.1:0-3773 GCA_964417745.1 uncultured Wenzhouxiangella sp. | reverse complement strand
TTCGCTGCCTTGCTGCCGAAAGCCACACTGCGGCTGAATGCGATCTACATACCTGTCGGGTTAATCGCCTGCCTCGGTGTTCTTTCGGCGACGGTCGCGGAGGAAGATCGCTACCGTGGCGACGGCCACATGATGGTCACCCCGGATGAACTGCAATGGGGCCCGGTCGCCTCGATGGGCGAGGGCGCCGAGATCGCGTTCATCGAAGGCGATCTGGCGAGCGAGGAGCCGTTTACCTTTCGCCTGCGCCTGGAAGATGGCTACCGCATCCTGCCGCATGTTCACCCGGCCTACGAGCGCGTCACGGTTCTTCAGGGGCGGCTGTATTTTGCCCACGGGCGCGAATTCGACCCGGACGCCACCCGGGCACTGCCGGTCGGCAGCGTGGCCATCATGCCACCCGGTGACCCCATGTTCGGCTACGCCGAGGGTGAGACGATCATCCAGCTCCACGGCACCGGACCCTGGGGCATCGAGTACATCAACCCGGACGACGACCCCCGCAAGGACTGACTCGTAGCCCGGCTACGGGTCCGTCTCGAAACGCTCGTCGAACTCGGCGTCGCTCAGCCCGAGCCCGGACTGGCCAATTTGTCCGGGCTTTTTCGTATACATATCTGAACCCGAAAACAGCAACGGCGCTGCCAGCCGCCTGCGGGCCCGAGCCCGGTTTGCCTTTCGAAGGAGCCAGAACAATGTATCGAAACTATCTGAAAATCCAATTTTTTCTCGTACTTTCCGCCGGTTTCTGGGCGGTCTCGAGTGTCGCCTCGATCGATCCGTTCACGGCCGACCAGGGTCCGATCGTGGTCGGGCCCGGCGAAATCGTCTCGGAAGAAGACGGCACCTTGCAGACCGCCAGCGTGCTCGGTGGCTTTCGGGTGACCGTTCCGGTCGTCAGCGAGGAGGCCAGTGGCGGCGCCAGCGCTACCATCGAGGTCGCCGGTGGCGAATGGCTGTGCGATCTCGATTTCCCTGTGGTTGATCAGCAGCAATCGACCGGAGGTTGCAGTACCGGCTATTTCCGCTCGGTCGGGCCTTACTTCGACTTCAGCTCGGTCGACAGCATCGATATCGAGATCCTCGAAGTCACCGGCCAGCCCGGCCTGAGCGTACTGGCCGTAGACGCGGACGAAAACAGCGCCCAGTACCTGAACACGGCGCCGACGACCGGCACACTCTCCATCGAGCGCGGTTCTTTCATGCTGATGCCGGGCGAGACGGTCGACTGGTCGAACATCGACGCGATCGTTTTCAGCACTGCCAATCAGAATGGCGCCAGCGCCCGCGTACGCCTGGGCGGCATCTCGACGACCGGGTCGATCGGCAGCGGCGACCAGGGCCCGCCGCCGGAACTGCCGGACGACGAACTGGCCGATACCGCCTCGGGCACTTACTACAACCCCGAGCGCGATGGTGAGGGCTGCATGCTGACCCGCGAGGGCGATCAGGCGACCTTCCTCCTTACCTGCTACCTCTACCAGGCCGGAGCCCCCGCCTGGATCATCGGCACGGGCACCCTGGAAAACGGCATGATCGAATTCGACGACACGGTCGTGACCGGGGGCACCGGTTACGGCGACAACTTCGATCCCGAAGCGGTCGAGCGGCTGCCCTTCGGCGAGGTCCGGATGAGCTTCGATGACTGCAACCATGCCGAGATCAGCCTCCAGCCGCAGATTGCCGGATTCGTCGATTTCGCGCTGCCCGTCGAACGCCTGGTGCCGGTAGCCTGCCAGGATGGCGTGCCGGCCCCCGATACGTCGGTGCGTATCGGCAGCTGGTTCAATCCCGAGCGTGACGGCGAAGGCTTTCACCTGACCAGCGAAGGCGACGGCGGTCTCCACCTGCTGACCTTCTACACCTACCTCGATGGCGAGCAGCTCTGGTTGATCGGTACCAGCGACTCGGCCGGTGACACCCTGGTCTTCGACGACATGGTTATCACCGAAGGAACCGGCTTCGGGCCGGAGTTCGACCCCGAGGCCGTCGAGCGCACCCCGTTCGGCACCATCACGATGAGCTTCGATGATTGCAACAACGCCGTGATCAGCGTCGAGGCCGACCTGCCCGGCTTCCCGGATCTCATCACCCCGGTCGAGCGCATCATTCAAGGCGACTGCCAGCCCTGATTGCCGCCGAAACCGTCAGCCCGGCCACGGCCCCGAATCGGGAGGGGCCGTGGCCGGGCAGACGCGCATGCTTTTGCCGAAGTCCAGACCACTGCCAGGCGTGTGAGCTGCGAGCTTCAGCATGCAACCAGGCAGATACCAGGGCATGCCTTCATCCCGAAACCGGATGGTGCCGGGCCTGGCGGAGAAGCCCCTGTGTTGGGTGCCGAACAGATGGAAAGCTGGCCTTGAGGTATAACAATGCCTTGAGAAGAGTATCTCGATAAAGGGCGGGCCTGAGGGGCCGGAAATCAGGCTGTCAGGTTGCCATGACAAGATTGTTCACAGTTTCGATCGATCAGCTCGCATCGCACAAGGCCGCCGTGGCCGATCTGGCTGCCAACGTGACCGAACCCAACGTGTTCTTCGAGCCCTGGATGCTGGAGCCGGCCCTGAAGTGGCTGGCCAAGGGCCGATTGTCGGTCGCGCTGTTCGAAGAAGATGACGGCAGGCTGTCCGGCCTGTTTCCGATCGACGAACGCCGCCACTTCCGGGGGCTGCCCGTATCCTTCGCCCGAACCTGGCAGCACATGCACTGCTTCCTCGGCACCCCTCTGATACGCGCCGGCAGGGAAACCGCATTTCTCGAGGCATTGCTCGGCTTCCTGGGCCATTCGGATTGTCCGTGGGCATTGCTGCAGCTGAGCTCGATTGACAACAACGGGGCGCTGGCTCGAGCTCTTGAACCGCTTTTGCACAAATCAGGGCATCCCTGGGTTGCCGGGCCGGTCGTTGAACGCGCCCTGCTTGAGGTCAAGGGTTCAGCGCAATCCTGCCTCGAGAGTGCCATCACCAAGCGCAAACTGCGCGAGCTTCGTCGCCAGCACCGGCGGCTGTCCGAGCTGGGGAAACTGGAATTCCAGTTCCTGGCACCCGACGACGACCCCGATCCATGGATCGAAGACTTTCTTGCACTGGAAGCCAACGGCTGGAAAGGGCAGACCGGAACCGCAATGGCTGCCGATGCCGCCCAGTCGGGATTCTTTCGCGAAATGATGCGCGGGGCGCACGCCGAGCAGCAGTTGATGGTGTTGCGTATGGCGCTGGATGGAAGAACCGTCTCCTCCCAGGTCAACTTTCGCAGCGGGCGGGGCGGCTTTGCATTCAAGGTCGCTTTCGACGAGGACTTTGCCCGCCACTCGCCTGGCGTGCTGCTGGAAATCGAAAACATCCGCTACCTTCACGAAAACGAGAAGCTGAAGTGGATGGACTCGTGCGCCGACCCGGGCCAGCGCATGATCGAGAAATTGTGGACCGGTCGAAGGCGACTGCAGAATTATTTTCTCGGCACCCGGCACCCCCTTTCGAGATCCCTTCTCACCGGCATGAAAACCGCCTACTGGCTGCGCACGGGCAGTGAAAGCAAACCGCACCACGATCCGATGATACCGCCGAGCCCGACCGGCATTCAGGTCCCCTGAAAATCCGGGCTCAAAATCGTGGTACCGAGATCTCCGAGCCCCAACCAACAACCCGCAACGGATCACGTAGGCCGGGCCCACGCGCCCGGCGCACTCGAAAATCGAACTCGGGAAACTCGTGCGCCAGCGGACTCACGGGAAGGTCGTGCCGTTAGCAAGCCCCCCCGGCCGGGCCGATGGG
>CAYQJJ010000274.1:0-3783 GCA_964417745.1 uncultured Wenzhouxiangella sp. | reverse complement strand
ACAAATCATCGAGCCCCACCCGGCGGGCCCCGAGCCGACCCGCGACTCTGCAGGGTATCGAGCGCCGAGAATCGGCGCTCGACAAACCACCGCCCCCCGGCCCCAGGGCCCCAGCCCGGGCTTACTCCTCTTCGCCGTCCTGAAGAATGCCTTCGATATCGAGCGTAATGTAGATCACTTCGGCCTCTTCGCCGAGGTCGTAGTCGATGCCGAAATCGGCCAGGGCGAACTCGGTGGTGCCGTGGAAGCCGCGGCGATAGCTGCCCCAGGGGTCTTCGCCGGCGCCGACGTGCTTGACGTCGATGTCGACCGAGCGGGTGTGCCCGAGCAGCGTGAAATCACCGGTCATGGTGTAGTTCTCGCCTTCGACGTGCTGAAACGACGTGCTCTTGAAGTGCGCCTGCGGAAATTCCTCGACGGTCAGGAAGTCTTCGTTGCGCAGGTGGTTGTCGCGGCGTTCGTGGTTGGAGTCGACGCTGGCGGTGTCGATGGTGACTTCAACCGAGGAGTTTTCCGGGTTTTCCGGGTCGAAATGGAACTCGCCCTCGAAATCGTTGAAGCGGCCGTGCAGCCAGGAAAAGCCCAGGTGCGAGATCTTGAACTGGATGAAAGCGTGCGCGCCGCGGGTGTCGATCAGGTAATGCTCGAGGTTGCCGTTGTCCCGTTCGCTGTCGTGGTCGTGATTATCGGCCAGCGCCGGGCTCGCCGAGGCGACCAGCAGGGTGGAAGCAAGCAGAGTCTTGTACATTTCAAAAATCGCCTTTGATGTTTGTGAAGGAAGCCGGATTATGCGCGCCGGCGGCGTTAAATGACGTGAAGCCGGACATTCATGCTTGATTCAGGGCCGATTCCCGATAGTCTGTAGTCATGAAGATGTCCGTCCTGAAATTGATTGTGGCCGGCCTTGGTGCGTTCATGATGGCCGCTCCGGCCTCGGCCGATCGTTTCTATTGTGATTCGCGCCTGGTCCAGGTCGGCGACCCGATCTGGCGCGTCGGGCGGGTCTGCCCGGAGCCGTTCTGGCGCGAGGATTTCGACCGCCCCTCGGCCGTCGACCGCCGCGGTCGAACGCTGGCCTGGGAGCGCCAGGAAGTCTGGACGCTGAACTTCGGCCAGCGTCGGCTCATGCGCCGGCTGGTGTTTATCGACGGCGAGCTGCGCCACGTCGAAAGCCTGGGTTATGGCGTGCCGTGGACGCCGGGTTCGCGACGTTGCAGCCCCGGCGATCTGGCCCGCGCCGGCGACACCACGGCCGAAATCTTTGCCCGCTGCGGCGAACCCGATTATCGCTACGACCTCTCCCCGCCCGGCCCCGGTTTCGGCTACGCCGGCGCCCACCAGCAGCGCGAGCGCTGGACCTACGACTTCGGCCCGCGCGCCCACCCGCGTGAGCTCGAATTCCGCAACGGCCG
Source organism: uncultured Wenzhouxiangella sp. (assembly GCA_964417745.1). Taxonomy (GTDB): domain Bacteria; phylum Pseudomonadota; class Gammaproteobacteria; order Xanthomonadales; family Wenzhouxiangellaceae; genus Wenzhouxiangella. Next base: position 2,371 of record CAYQJJ010000274.1, on the reverse strand, counting down.
CCTCCAGCGCATCGAGCGCGGTCGACGCTGAGCCTGCCTTCTTCGCCACCCTGCCTGCTGCGACACGCTCAGGCACTGCCTTCGGAGCGCGACGCCCGGGGCGTCTCAGTCCCCGGTTCGCCGGAACGTCGAGCTGCGTTTTTCGACCATGGCGAAAGCGCGTCGATAGGGCAGCTTGCGCGACAAGGCGGCCAGGCAGCGATTGACCCGGCCGGGCACCAGCATCACCGGGGCGCGCGGGTCGCCGAATCTGTCCAGGCTGGTCGCGACCACCGCGTCGGCGTTCATCCACATCCACTTCGGCAGCCTCGAGACCCGGTCGCGGGTGCCGACCACGTCGTGGAACTCCGAGTAGGTGAATCCCGGGCACAGCGCCTGAACCGATACCCCGCAGCTGCGGTTTTCCATGGCCAGCGATTCGGAGAACTTGATCATGAAGGCCTTGGCGGCGGCATACAGCGTGTGGCCGGCAGAGCCGGGCATGATGCCGGCCAGCGAGGCGACGTTGATGATGCCGCCGCGGCCGCGCTCGCGCATGCCCGGCAGCAGCGAGTGGCTCAGCTCGGCCACCGCCGTGACCATGACCTGCAGGAAGGCTGCCTGTTCTTCCCAGGTCGAGTCATTGAACCGGCCGTCGAGCGCGTAACCGGCGTTGTTGACCAGCAGATCGACCGTCAGGCCGGCCTCGTCGAGCTCGCGACACAGCTGTCCCGGCGCCTGCGGGTCGGCCAGGTCGGCGCTGATGGCACGGCAATCGATGTTGTGCTGCTCGCTGAGCTCGCTGGCCATTGCCGCCAGGCGCTCGTGCCGGCGCGCGGTGAGCACCAGGTCATGGCCGCTGGCGGCCAGCTGACGGGCGTACTCCGCGCCGATTCCGGCCGAGGCACCGGTGATCAATGCCAGGCGGCGCGGGTCGTTGGTGGGGCTCATGGATGGCAACTCCGCATGGGGGAAAGGCGAACCAGTCTAACCGCTGTCCCAAGTGTGCTGTCCGGTACGAATTCGCAGCGCGAGCTGAGATAGAATGCAGCGATTGAAAATGGTGTATTCAAGAGGGGTAGAGCGATGCGCCAACCGCTGATTGCTGGAAACTGGAAGATGAATGGTGCCAAGCCAATGGTCCGCGAGCTGGTCGGCGGCATTCTGGCCGGGCTCGATGCCCAGCGCTCGGCCGAGCTGCTGCTATTGCCGCCGTTTCCGTACCTGCCGCTGGTCCAGTCGCTGATCGAATCGACCCCCGTCGCGCTCGGCGCCCAGGACGTCAGCGCGCATTCTTCCGGGGCGTTTACCGGCGAGGTGGCCGGCGACATGCTGGCCGACTGGGGCTGCGGATTCGCGCTGGTCGGCCATTCCGAGCGCCGCAGCCTGCACGCCGAGAGCGATGCCCTGGTCGCCGACAAATTCGCCGCCGCCCAGGCCGCCGGCCTGCAGCCGATCCTGTGCGTCGGCGAGACCCTAGAACAACGTGAAGCCGGGCAGACCGAGTCGGTCATCGAGGCCCAGGTGGGCGCGGTCATCGAACGCTGCGGAATCGACGCTTTCGCGCGGGCCGTGGTGGCCTACGAGCCGGTCTGGGCGATCGGCACCGGCAAGACCGCCACCCCGGAGCAGGCGCAGCGCGTTCATGCTGCAATCCGGTCGCAGCTCTCGGATAGTGATGCTACAATAGCCGGCCGGATTCGGATACTTTACGGTGGCAGCCTCAAGGCCGACAACGCCACCGAACTGCTGTCCTTGCCCGATATCGACGGTGGCCTCATCGGAGGCGCATCGTTAAAGGCTGAGTCCTTCATGGCCATTTATCGCGCGGCCTGAACTGATTTTTGAGAGTAGACATGTATACGGTTTTGATCGTTCTTCACGTTGTTCTGGCCGCCGGCCTGATCGCCATTGTGCTGGTCCAGCGCGGTCCGGGCGCGACCATGGGCGCCGCCTTTGGCGCCGGTGCTTCCGGCACCGTGTTCGGCTCGCGCGGCTCGGCGAGCTTTCTCATCAAGCTGACCAGCTGGATGGGCGTGGCCTTTTTCGCGATCAGCCTGTCGATGGCGGTCATGATCGCCCGCTCGGGCAACGTGGGTGCCTCACCCGATGATCTCGGTATCGTCGGCAACGTCCAGACGCTGCCGACCGCCGAGCAGGTCGAGCGCGGTGAAGCCGGTATTGAGGTCGAAGGCCAGCCGGTTCAAGCCGACGATGAAGATGAATTTCTGGACCTGCCGCCGGAAGATGCCGGCGAAGAGGCCGACGAAGACGTCTTTCCCGAGCCGCCTGAGTCCTGATCGGGTTCACGTCCCGGTCCTGCAGCCCGTTTTAGAATTGCCGAAGTGGTGGAATTGGTAGACACGCTGTCTTGAGGGGGCAGTGGCGAAAG
>CAYQJJ010000273.1:0-3809 GCA_964417745.1 uncultured Wenzhouxiangella sp. | reverse complement strand
GGACTGCCGAAGGCAGTGCTCGACAAATCATCGAGCCCCACCCGGCGGGCCCCGATCCGTTCTCCCAACTCTGATGGGAAAGTAGCCAGCCTATCGAAGCGCCCGCCACCCGGTGATCAGGCCGGCTCCGATGGCGATGAGGGCGGCGATGGATACCTCACCGACCAGCGGGGGCAGGGCGTGGACGCCGGCGATGGTGCCGGCGATGATCAATCCGGCAGCCACCACCGCCCCGGGCAGCCGGCGATTCTGCTGGCCGGCCGCGCGCGCCAGTGCTTCAAGGTCGGCCGAATCGATGCGCGTGTGCACCTGGCCGCTGCCGGCGAGCTTGAGGAAATCGTAGACCATGTTCGGCAATTCGGGACTGCGGGCGAGCATGCCGGGCAGCTGGCGGCCCAGCCGGCGGGCGGTGCGCGGCAGGCCGTAGCGTTCGGCGTAGATGCTTTCGAGTTCGGGCTTGGCGACTTCCCAGATATTGAGCTTCGGGTGCAGCTCGCGCGCCATGCCCTCGATGTTGAGCAGCGTCTTTTGCAGCATGATCAGCTGCGGCTGCAGGGTGAGCTTGAAGCGCCGGGCCACGCTGAACAGGTTGACCACCATCTCGGCGAACGAGACTTCTTCGAGCGGCCGGGTGAAATTGGGCTCGCAGACCGTGCGCGTGGCTGCCTCGAGCTCGTCGATTCGCGTGTCGGGCGGAACCCAGCCGGCCTCGACGTGCAGTTCCGCGACGCGCCGGTACTGCTGGTTGAAGATGGCCAGGAAGTTCTCGCCGATGTAATAGAGATCCTTGGGCAGCAGGCTGCCGACGATGCCGAAATCAAGCGCGATGAAGACCGGCTCGTCGGGGTCGCTGGCATCGATCATGATGTTGCCGGGGTGGAGGTCGGCGTGGAACAGGTTGTCGCGAAAGACCTGGGTGTAGAAGATACGAATGGCGGTTCGGGCGAGCTTTTCCAGGTCGACGCCCTGGCGCCGCAGCTCGTCGACCTGGCGCACCGGGATGCCGCTGACCCGTTCCATGACCAGCACCCGCTTGGCGCTGAGCTGCCAGTTGATCTGCGGGATGCGCAGCTCGGCCGAACCTTCGAAATTGCGCCGGATGGCCGAGGCGTTGGCGCCCTCGGCCTGCATGTCGAGTTCGCTGTAGATGACGTTCCGGAATTCGGCCACGATGTCGTCGGGCCGGATGCGATCACCCTCGGGGTGGTGGCGGCGCACCAGCCGGGCCAGGCTGATGAGCAGGGTCAGGTCGCGATCGATCTGCTCGCGAATGCCGGGGCGCACGATCTTGGCGACCACTTGCTCGCCGCTGTGCAGGCGCGCGGCATGGACCTGGGCGATCGAGGCCGAGGCCAGCGGCCGGTCTTCGAACTCGGCGAACAGCTCGGTGACCGGCGCGCCGAGCTCGGCCTCGACGATGGCGCGCGCCTGATCGCTGGGAAACGGTGGCACATCGTCCTGCAGCCCGGCCAGCTCGTCGGCGATTTCCGGCGGCAGCAGATCGCGGCGGGTCGAGAGAATCTGGCCGAACTTGACGTAGATCGGCCCGAGCTCCTGCAGGGCAAAGCGCAGGCGGGTGCCGAGCGACAGGTCGCCGACACGCTTGCGGCCCCAGGGCAGCAGGCGAACCAGCCGTGCGAGCTTGAGCGGCGGCAGGCCGGTGAACAGGTCATCGAGTCGATAGCGCGCCAGGGTGATGGCGATGCTGCTCAGGCGCAGGCCGTGGCGGATCATGCCCGTCCCTGCCGGCGCGAGCGGGTCTCGAGCCGGTCGACGGCCTCGCGCAGTTCATCGACGTCGTTGACGAACTGCTCGGCCTCTTCGCGGGTCACCAGCAGGCCGCTTTCCTCGCGCAGGTAGTGGCCGACCTGGTCGGCCAGGGTGCGTGCGCCGTGCCGGGAGTGTTCGAGCGTGTCGCGCAGCATCCGCCAGGCCTGGTGGCCGAAGACCGGGCCGAGGTGGCGCACCAGCAGGGCTTCCCAGTCCGGGTCGAGCCGGCGCATCAGCTTTTCGAGCGCCTGCGCGGTGCCGGCATCGCCTTCGATACGCACCCCGCTGCCGGAGTCGCGCCAGTCGGGCACGGCCATGGCCAGCAGCGCCGAGGGTGCGCCGGTGATGGTGGTGTCGGGCTCAAGCGTCGACTCGGCGCTTACTTGCAGCGATTCGTCGTGGCCGGTGAAGTACAGGTCGATACCGAGGCGTTCCAGCACCAACCGCACGGTCTTGCCGCGCATGCTGCGCAGGCGCTCGGCGGCGGTCGGGTCGAGCTCGATGGCCTGGTTGAGCCCGTCGTTGATGGCCCGGGCCAGCAGGCCGGGCAGCGGGGTCAGGTAGCGGCCCATCAGACCTTGGCCCCGCGGTGGATGGCGCAGATGCCGCCGGAGAGGTTGTGCCAGGTCACGCGCTCGAAGCCGGCCTCGCCGAGCATGCCGGCCAGGGTGGGCTGGTCGGGGAAGCGGCGAATGGATTCGGCCAGGTACTGGTAGCTCTCGCCGTCGCCGGCAATGCGTTCGCCGAGCCTGGGCAGAACCTGGAACGACCAGGTGTCGTACAGGGTCGCCAGGCCGGGCAGGCCGACTTTCGAGAACTCCATGATGTGTACCCGCCCGCCGGGCCGGAGTACCCGATGCATCTCGGCCAGCGCCTGTTCCCGGTGGGTGACATTGCGCAGGCCGAAGACGATGGTGACGTGATCGAAGCTGTTGGCCGCAAATGGCAGCGCTTCGGCGTTGACCTGCAGCCATTCCAGGCCTTCGACCACGCCCTCGCGATCGAGCCGGGCGCGGCCGTTGGTCAGCATGGCCCGGTTGATGTCGGCCACCGCCACCCGCGCACCGTGCGCGTGCGCCAGCCGGGCGATGTCGCCGGTGCCGCCGGCCAGGTCGAGCAGGTGTTCGCCGGCGCGGATTCCGGCAGTGGCCACGAAGTGGCGCTTCCACAGGCGGTGGATGCCGACCGACATCAGGTCGTTCATCAAATCGTAGCGCCCGGCAACCGAGGTGAAGACCTCGTCGACCAGTCGGGTCTTTTCCTCGGGGGCGACTTCGCGGTATCCAAAATCGGTCATTGGCTGGGGTAAGGCGCGAGGCGTGAGGCGTGAGGCGTAAAAGCCCGACGCAGCCAGCGTGGCACCTGAGTCCTTTTTATGTGGAAGTCGAAGAGGAGATGATACCTAAAAGCAGTCGAGCAGCGGTCCATGCGCGGGGCCACTTCCCGCCTCACGCCTGTCGCCTTACGCCTCACCTCTCAAGCGCTTGGCATAACGAGCCTGGTTGGCTTCCATGTTTAAGCCCAGATCATAAAGGAATGTCCACGAATAGATTCCGGTGCGATGACCGTCGTCGAAGTGCAGGGCAACGGCATAGCTGCCGATCGGCTCGATGCGCTCGATGTTGACGGTCTCCTTGCCGGTCATCAGCTTCGGTTCGCTGAGCCCGTGTCCGCGCACCTCGGCCGAGGGCGAGTGGGTGCGCAGGTATTCACACGGCAGGTCGAAGCGCTGGCCGTCGTCGAATTCGACGACCAGCACGCGGCGGGCCTTTTCCAGGCGGATTTCGACCGGCTCGGGCACGGCCGGCTACATTTCGTAGTAGGTCGGCGAGCCCGGTCCGACCGGCAGGCCGAACCCGAATACCCACACGAAGAACAGGATGACCCAGAACAGGAAGTAGAAGATCGAGTAGGGCAGCATGGTTGCGATCAGGGTGCCGATGCCGAATTTCTTGTCGTAGCGCGTCGCCCAGGCCAGGATCAGCCCGAAGTAGCTCATCATCGGGGTGATGATGTTGGTGGTCGAATCGCCGATCCGG
>CAYQJJ010000272.1:0-3809 GCA_964417745.1 uncultured Wenzhouxiangella sp. | reverse complement strand
CAAGAACCCGCGTCTTTTACTTTAAGCGACCGCACCCGCCGGCCTTCCAGCCGGCGGGTGCGGACCCGGGACGGTCTACTCGGTGCGCGCCGGTACGGCTTCGTCATCGTCCGAGATGATGACTTCAACGCGTCGGTTCAGCTGACGGCCGGCCTGGGTGTCATTGGTCGCGACCGGATAGTCCAGCCCGTAGCCGCGGGTACGAATACGGTTTTCGTCCACACCGCGTGCGACCAGTGCCTCTCGGACAGAATTGGCTCGTCGCTCCGACAGGCGCAAATTGTAGTCGCGGGCACCGGTCGAGTCGGTAAACCCTTCGACCAGGACCTGCCGGTCCTCGTATTCCATGAGGAATTCACCAATCCGCTCGATGGTGCGTTTGGCACCTTCGCGCAACTCGTACTTGTCGAGGTCGAACAGCACATCACTACCGAGGGTCAGTACAAGCCCGCGTTCGGTGGGGCGCGCTTCGAGTTCGGCAATCTGCTCCTGCAGGCGATCGGCCTGCTCGCGCATGCGACGGGCCTCTTCTTCGAGCTCCTGTGCGCGCCGCTCGGCCGCCATCCGCTGCCGGCGTTCCTGGTCGGCCTCCTGCTGCGCCATTTCGCGCTGCTGGGCTTCTTCGCGCCGCGCCATCTCGGACTCGCGAGCGGCCTGTTCGGCCCGCGCTCGCTGCGCTGCCTCGGCCATGCGCTCGGCCTCGGAACGCGCCGCCTGGGCCTCGGCACGTGAGCGCTGCGACTCGATCCGCTGCGCTTCGCGCTCGGCCCTGGCAGCGCGTGCTTCCAGGCGCAGCACTTCCCGCTGGTTTCCGAGTTCGTCCACGCGTGCTTCGAGGCGATTGAGTTCGGCCGCCTGTCGGGCGACGGCAACCTGCGTTTTCGTCAGCTGGGCCAGGTGCAGAAGGTCAGGCCGGCTGGCACCGTCGCGCCTGCGCTGCTGGGCGTTGTCGAGCAGCGATTCGGCTTCGCGCATTTCTGCGTTGGCAAACCTGCGTACCTGGGGGTCAGCGACCAGCGCCGCGACCTCGCTTTCCGCCTGGTCCAGTTCGGGCAGGTCCTGTAGCGTCGTGGCGCAACCGGCAATCAGGCCGGCTATCACGGTCAGAATGGCAATTTTTCCGAGATCGATGTACTTCATGACGAGCCTCCTTGTTGACCGGCAATTTCCTGACGCAGGGCCTCGACGGTGTCTTCCAGCTGCTCGACCTGGCGACGGCTACGCGCGGCACGGGATTTGAGGTCGGCCAGGCGAGCCATCTTTTCCGCCTCGAGCGCAAGCTGGCGAGCAATCTCGTTTTGCTCCTGCTCGACGGCCCGTTGGGCCTCGGCCATGTGATCGCGCGCCTGCCGTAGCTCGTCCGGCGCGTGTTCGCGTGCGCCCATTTCCACGGCGTACTCGATGGTGTTTTGTGCCACCGCGAGCTGGTCGGTGGGTACCGGTTGCCGGGTGGCGCACCCGGCCAGCATCACTGCCAGTGCGACCAACAGCGCGTATTTCAGAAATCTCTTCATCGATCCTCTCCCGGTCTGGAAGTCATGGGGTGCCGGCCCCGAAATTTACCGGCTCGTCTTTCCTACACTAGACCTCTATCAAAGGCCTGTATGTGCCCTAATAGACATAAGGCATGATTTTTTTATTGCATGGCACGTTTTGGAACAGCAGCCGTCGAAATACTGAATTGAACTGACTCTTGCAGCCCCGGGGGCGATTGATCTGATGAGCCGAAAGACTATTTACCCGATGATCCTGGTCGCCCTGGTGGTTGTAGCGTGTGGCGTGTTCGTGGCCGTTGTTGCATTGAACGCGACACCCAAGCCGATGCGGGTCGCCGAGCCCATTGGCCTCGATCACCCGCTCGACAGCGATGAATTCCGTCAGCTCCAGCGGGTAATGCTCGGCGGCAGTGCCATTTCCGGCAATCGGATCGAATTGCTGAAAAACGGCGAGGAAATCTACCCGGCCATGCTCACCGCCATCGCCGAGGCGGAACGGTCGATTACCCTCGAGACCTACGAGTACTGGGGAGAAGAAATTGCCGGCGCTTTCGCCGACGCCCTGGCCAACGCGGCCGAAAGGGGCGTGAGGGTTCATGCGATCTTCGATTTTCTGGGCTCCACCCGGGCCGGCGCCGACAAGTTCGAACGCATGGAGGAAGCCGGAGTGGAGGTCGTTCGCTGGCGCAGGCCGTCCTGGTACCAGCTGGCGCGCTTCAACCACCGCACCCACCGCAAGCTGCTGGTGACCGATGGCCGGGTCGCCTTTACCGGAGGTGCCAATATCGCCGATGCCTGGAAGGGACACCCGGATACCGGCGGTTACCGGGATAACCATTTCCGGATCACCGGGCCGGCCGTGGCACACCTGCAGGGCTCGTTCATGGACAACTGGCTCAAGGCCACCAGCCGTGTATTGCCCGGCGAGCACTATTTTCCGCTGCTGACCCCGGTCGGTGATCTGGACATCAAGGTCATCGACAGCTCCCCCAGGGAAGGAACCCACCGCATACGGCTGATGATGCTGCTGGCCTTTGCCGCTGCGCAGGACCACATCCGGATCGCGACACCCTATTTTTACCCCGACAACATGGTCATGGACGCCCTGCTCCACGCCCGCGACCGCGGTGTGGAGGTAAGCCTGTTGCTTGCCGGCGAGGACGATGACACCAGCCTGGTCCGGCAGGCCTCCATGAACCGCTGGGGCAGACTGCTGGAAGCCGGGGTCCGGATCCACGAATACAAGCCGACCATGTACCACGCCAAGCTCTACATCATCGACGACCTCTGGGTCTCGGTGGGCTCGGCAAACCTGGACAACCGTTCCTTCCGTATCAACGACGAGACCAACATCATCGTGATGAATCGGGAGTTCGCCGCAACGATGACCGAACAGTTCAACCTGGACCTCGAAGAAACGCTGGCCCACGACCTCGAAACCTGGAAAGACCGCCCCCGGCTTCGCCGCCTGAAAGGCTGGCTTGCCATGACCTTCGGACCGCATTTGTAAGCGATTGCCGAGGGGTCGGCAACCGTGAATCAGCTGACAACAATCGATCCCGGGCCGTTTCTTTTGTTCACGACAAAACCAGACCCTTCGGTTTACAGGTTTACTTTCGCATCTTCGTGTACGAAGCCGTCAATTCCCTGATTTGAGAACCTCGAAACGATCGTCGAATAGTTCGTCGACGACAACCGGTTGAAAGGCCAGCCCGGCCAGCCCGGCAAAGTCCCCCGGGAGTGTCTCGCCGATGGCCTCGAACTCACCGGTTTCGACATCCAGAGAAAACAGCTGATTGTTGCCCCCGAAATCTCCATCGACGACGTATAGCAGGTCACTGGACGGATGGAAGGCCATTCCACCCACCAGGCCCAACGCGGTATCGGTGGTAACGCTGAACAGGGTTTCGCCGGTCTCTGTATCAATTCGTGAGAGGATCGCCTCGGTGGGCGGATTGTTGATCGTGGCATCAAGCACCCACAGCTCTCCGTCGGCATCGAAAGCCATGGAGCTGGCATTATCGGCCTCGATTTCGTCGATGACCGTGGCGTCGGCGGTTTCCGGATCAATGGTGAACAGGGTCACCACCCCGTTGACCGTGGTGACCGCATACAACGTGCCATCGGGCGCGAAATCCAGATCGCCCTCGCCCAGCACCAGGCCGGGCTCACCGGGATTCACAGTGGTTCCATCGGCCGGGTCAATTGTGATCAATGCGCCGTCATTAGTCATTGAAGCCTTCATGGCCTTTGGGCAGCCGCTAGGGAACCTCTGAATAAGTCTGCACGGGCGCGACGGAGTCTTTGCGGGAT
>CAYQJJ010000271.1:0-3814 GCA_964417745.1 uncultured Wenzhouxiangella sp. | reverse complement strand
CTTGACGTCCCCCGAGCGGTTGGGATTGTCTTCGGAAATCACCCCCTCGAACTCGGAGAACAGCTCGCGCGGGTTCTTGCCGAGGATATTGACCAACAGGTTGAGCCGGCCCCGATGGGCCATGCCGATGACCATTTCCTTGATTCCCTGGCTGCCGGAGTGGCGAATCAGGGTGTCGAACAGCGGGATGACGCTCTCGGCGCCTTCCAGCGAGAAGCGCTTCTGCCCGACGTACTTCGAATGCAGGAACTTTTCCATGCCCTCGGCCGCGCCGAGCTTGTCGAGCAGGCGCAGCCGGTCTTCGGTCGCCGGCTGATGATCACCGCGCGCTGATTCCAGGCGCTGCTGCAGCCAGCGGCGCTGGGTGGTGTCGGTGATGTGCATGTACTCGGTGCCGATCGAGCCGCAGTAGGTGTCGCGGCAGATCTCGAGAATCTCGGCCAGCGTCAGATGGTCGGGCGCGGCCAGGGTGCCGGTGTGGAAGCGGGTCTTGAGATCCGACTCCGAGAGGCTGTGAAAGCCCGGCTCGAGGTCGGGAACATCGGGGCGCTGGCTCAGATCGAGCGGGTCGAGCCGGGCCCGCTGATGGCCGCGTACCCGGAAGGCGTTGATCATCCGCAGAACGCCGGCCTGCTTGAAATCCTCGGCCGATGACTCGCCGGAGCCGCCACTGGCGGCCAACTCGCGGAAGTAATCCTCGATGGCCTGGTGGCGGGTATCGTCGCCGATATCCTCGGCGATCTCGCCGAAGATCCGCTGCCAGTTTTCCGGCACCGAATCGGGTTCGTCGAGCCACGCTTCGTAGAGGTCTTCGACGTAGGCGGCATTACCGCCGGACAAATGCGATGCCCGGTACTGCTCCTGAAGAAAATCGGCCATGGTTGACGCCCTGGAGTCAGGTGATCGGAGAACAACCCCGGATTATAACGGGGTGGCTTGGATCATGGGCGGGAGAATGAGCCATGCTTGTCAATCGTCCGGGTCAATCGGCTGGTCAGACGTGTCGGGTGATGGCCCGGGCCATCGCCGCGGCGTTCCCGGTATAGGTCTGCGGGGTCAGCTCGAGCAGCCGGTCGCGTTCGGCAACCGGGATCTCGAGCTCGCTGATGAAGCGGCGTATGGTGTCACGGTCGATGCCGTGGCCGCGTGTGAGCTTCTTGAGCTTTTCGTAGGGCTCGGGCACACCGTGCAGGCGCATGACCGTCTGTACCGCTTCGGCAAGCACTTCCCAGGCACCGTCGAGGTCGGCGGCGATGCGCTGCTCGTCGGGCGCGACGCGGTCGAGCCCGCGCAGGATCGAGCCCCAGCCCAGCGCGCAGTAGCCGAAGGCGCTGCCCAGGCTGCGCTGGACGGTCGAGTCGGTGAGGTCGCGCTGCCAGCGCGAGATCGGCAGCTTGGCGGCAAAATGCTCGAGCAGTGCATTGGCCAGGCCCAGGTTGCCTTCGCCGTTTTCAAAGTCGATCGGGTTGACCTTGTGCGGCATGGTCGATGAGCCGACTTCGCCCTCGACGAGTTTCTGGCGGAAGTAGCCCAGCGAAATGTAGCTCCAGGAGTCGCGGGCGAAATCCAGCAGGATGGTGTTGATGCGAACCAGCGCGTGGGCCATCTCGGCGATCATGTCGTGCGGTTCGATCTGGGTGGTGTAGGGGTTCCAGACCAGGCCGAGGTCTTCGACCATGTCGCGCGCCAGTGCGGGCCAGTCGAGGTCCGGGCAGGCGCTCAAGTGGGCGTTGAAATTGCCGACCGCCCCGTTGATCTTGCCGCTGATCTCGATCAGGTTCAGACCGCGCCGCTGGCGTCGCAGCCGGAAGACCACATTGGCCAGTTCCTTGCCCAGAGTGGTCGGCGAGGCCGTCTGGCCGTGGGTGCGCGCGAGCATGGGAATCTCGGCGGTCTCGGTTGCCAGCGCTTCGAGGTGGCGGTCGAGCCGGGCCAGCAGCGGGTCGAGCTCCTGGACCAGCGCATTGCGGATGATCAGGGCCCAGGCGAGGTTGTTGATGTCTTCGGAAGTGCATGCAAAGTGAATGAACTCGGCCTTGTCGGCCAGCCCCGGTCGCTCGGCCAGGCGTTGCTTGAGCCAGTACTCGACCGCCTTGACGTCGTGGTTGGTGGTCTTTTCGATGGCCTTGACCGCGTCGGCGTCGGCGTCGCTGAAGTGCTCGACCAGGCCATCGAGGAAGGCTTCGTCGTCGCGACCGAGCGCCGACAGGGCGGTGAAGTCGGGATGCGCGGCCAGGGCCTTGAACCAGGCAATTTCGACCTGGATGCGGTGGCGGATCAAGCCGGCTTCGGAGCACAGTGTGGCCAGGCCTTCGAGACGCCGGGCGTAGCGTCCGTCAAGCGGCGACAGGGCGGTCAGGGCAGTGGTGTCCATGGGCTGGGATTCGGCTCGCTCGGGCGTTTGAAAGACAGCCCGCTATGATAGCCGACATCCCCGGCGGGTTCGCGCCAAACGCCCTGATCGGTGCCGGGATCAGTCGCGCCAGCGCTTGAGGAGATCCTGGTAGGCGTCGATACGCCGGTCGCGCAGGAATGGCCAGATGCGCCGAACCTGCTCGCCGCGAGCCAGGTCGATTTCCACGATCAGCACTTCCTCCTCGGAGCCGCCCTGTTCGAGCAGCTCGCCCTGCGGCCCGATCGCCAGGCTGTGGCCCCAGAACTGTGCATTGCGCTCGCCACCGGAGCGGTCGGGTTCGAAGCCGACGCGATTGCAGGCCAGTACCGGCAGTCCGTTGGCCACGGCGTGGCCGCGCTGGATGAAATGCCAGGCGCCGAGCTGGCGTTCCTGCTCGGCGTCGTCGTCGTTCGGGTCGAGGCCGATGGCGGTCGGGTAAATGAGCAGCTCGGCGCCGGCCAGGGCCATCAGCCGGGCGGCTTCCGGGTACCACTGGTCCCAGCACACCAATACGCCGAGCCGGCCGACCGAGGTGTCGATGGGCTCGAAACCCAGATCGCCCGGCGTGAAATAGAATTTCTCGTTGTAGCCGGGATCGTCGGGAATATGCATCTTCCGATAGATGCCCGCCAGGCTGCCATCGCGCTCGACCACCAGCGCGGTGTTGTGGGCCAGGCCGGCAGCGCGGCGCTCGAACAGGCTGCCGACGATGACCACCCCGAATTCCGCAGCGGCCTCGGACAGCATGCTGCGCGTCAAGCCATCGAGCGGCTCGGAGAGGTCGAAAAGGGCCGGGTCCTGATACTTGCAGAAATACTCGCTGGCGTGGAGCTCGGGGAGCACGATCAGTTCGGCGCCCGCGGCCGCGGCACGCTCGATGCCCGACCGGCTTGCCGCGCGATTGGCTTCGATATCCGGGCCCATGGCGTGCTGGACCAGTGCCGCGACGATCTTCCGGCTCATCCCAGTGCGGCCGGAATCTGCATCGAGGCGCAATGCGGGCCGCCGAATTGCGTGATCATCACGCTGGCGTCGACCGATCGCGTCTGGCGATCGCTCCGGGCATCGGCAATGATTTCGCGGGCCGACTCGTCGGCGTGCGAACCGTAGGCCGGAACGAGGCAGGCCGAATTGGTGAAAACGAAATTGACGTAGCTGGCCGGAATGCCGCGCCCGAGATCGTCCGGAGCGGGCAGGGCGATCAGTTCGTAGGCCTGACCGTCTTCGCGGCGCAGCGTTTCGAGCTGGCTGCGCAGCAGGTTGGTGCGCTTGTTGTCGGGCTGGGTCTGGAAGACGATGGTCTCGGGTGTGATGAAGCGCGCGAGGGTGTCGATGTGGCCGTCGGTGTCGTCGCCGGGCATGGGCTCCAGATCGATGCCGACAATGCGGTCGATGTTGAGCAGATTGTGCAACTCGTGA
>CAYQJJ010000270.1:0-3823 GCA_964417745.1 uncultured Wenzhouxiangella sp. | reverse complement strand
GGCCACAAGGTCGACAAGCTGATCGCCCGCTTGCGCTATGCCACCCCCGGCGTCGGGCTGATTTCGCCGCCGCCGCACCACGACATCTATTCGATCGAGGACCTCGCCCAGCTGATATTCGACCTCAAGCAGGTCAACCCCGAGGCGCTGGTATCGGTGAAGCTGGTCTCCGAGCCCGGCATCGGCACCATCGCCGCCGGCGTGGTCAAGGCCTACGCCGACCTGATTACCGTGTCCGGCTACGACGGCGGTACCGGAGCCAGCCCGCTGACCTCGGTCAAGTACGCCGGCGCGCCCTGGGAGCTGGGCCTGAGCGAGGTCCGCCAGGTGCTCACCGCCAACAATCTGCGCGGCCAGGTACGCATCCAGGCCGACGGCGGCCTCAAAACCGGGCTGGATGTCATCAAGGCCGCCATCCTGGGCGCCGAGAGTTTCGGCTTCGGCACCGCGCCGATGGTCGCGCTGGGCTGCAAGTACCTGCGCATCTGCCATCTCAACAACTGCGCGACCGGCGTGGCCACCCAGCACGAAGTCCTGCGCAAGCAGCACTTCATCGGCCTGCCCGAGATGGTCGAGAACTACTTTCGCTTCGTCGCCCGCGATGTGCGCGAAATCCTGGCCCGGCTCGGCGTGGCAAGGATCGAGGACCTGATCGGGCGCACCGAATACCTGCGCCGCATCGAAGGGCTCACCGAGCGCCAGCGCAAGCTCGACCTGTCGGTGCTGCTGGCCGAGGAAGCCCCGAACCAGGACGCTGCCCGCTTTTGCAGCGTCGAGCGCAACCCGCCGCACGATCGCGGCGAGCTGGCACAGCGCATTCACGCCCGAGTCGAGCCGGCCGTCGAGGCCGCCAGCGGCGGGCGCTTCGAGTTCACCATCGGCAACCACGACCGATCGATCGGGGCTCACCTGTCCGGCACCGTGGCGCGCCGCTGGGGCGACCGCGGCATGGCCGAGTCACCCATCCAGTTGTGCTTTACCGGCAGCGCGGGGCAGAGTTTCGGCGCCTTCAACGCCGGCGGCCTCGAACTGAGCCTGATCGGTGAGGCCAACGATTACGTCGGCAAGAGCATGGCCGGCGGCAGCATCGTCCTGCGCCCGCCCGAAGGCATCCGCTACCGGGCCGCCGACACACCGATCATGGGCAACACCTGTCTGTACGGCGCCACCGGCGGGCAGTTTCATGCCGCCGGCACCGCCGGCGAGCGCTTCGCGGTGCGCAACTCCGGCGCCATCGCCGTGATCGAGGGTGCTGGCGACCACTGCTGCGAATACATGACCGGCGGCGTGGTTGTCGTGCTCGGCAAGACCGGCATCAACTTCGGCGCCGGCATGACCGGAGGCTTTGCCTACGTGCTCGATACCGAGCGCGACTTCGTCGACCGCTACAACCACGAGCTCATCGACATCCACCACATCGCGCCCGACAGCATGGAAAACCACGTCCATCACCTGCGCGGCCTGATCCAGCGCCATCACGAACTCACCGGCAGCGAGCGGGCCGTCGAGGTACTCGACGATTTTCGTCGCCTGCTGCCCAAGTTCTGGCTGGTCAAGCCCAAGGCTGCCGACCTTGACGGGCTGATCACCGCGCTGCGCGAAGCGGCCTGAGGCCGGAGGAACCGCCATGACCGCCAACCCTTCTCCCCTGCACTTTCTCGAATCGCCGCGCAAGGACCCCGAACCGGTACCGGTGCGCATCCGGGTGCGCGATTTCAACGAAATCTACGGCGAATACGACAACGCCGGCGCGGCCGACCAGTCGGCGCGCTGCATCAACTGCGGCAACCCCTACTGCGAATGGGAATGCCCGGTGCACAACTTCATCCCCGACTGGCTGCGCCTGGTCCGCCAGGGGCGTCTGTTCGAGGCCGCCGAGCTGTCGCACCAGACCAACACCCTGCCCGAGATCTGCGGCCGCATCTGCCCGCAGGACCGTCTCTGCGAGGGCGCCTGCACGCTCAACGACGGGCTCGGCGCGGTCACCATCGGCTCGGTCGAGAAATACATCACCGACGAGGCCGTGCGCCAGGGCTGGCGACCGGATCTGTCGCACGTCAAGCCGACCGGCAAGCGCGTCGCGGTCATCGGCGCCGGCCCGGCCGGGCTGGGCGCGGCCGACATCCTGGTACGCAACGGCGTCGAGGCCCACGTATTCGACAAATACCCGCGCATCGGCGGCCTGCTGACCTACGGCATTCCACCGTTCAAGCTCGAAAAACACGTTGTCGAGACGCGTCGCCAGCTGATGGAAGGCACCGGCGTGCAATTCCACCTGGGCTGCGAAATCGGCCGCGATACCCAGCTCGAGGAATTGCTCGACGAATACGATGCGGTGTTTGTCGGCATGGGTACTTATCGCTACGTACGCGGAAACTTCCCCGGCGAGGATCTCGACGGCGTGATCGAGTCACTCCCCTACCTGATCGGCAACGTCAACCACGTGCTCAAGGAGCCGCGCGAAGGCTTCGACTACATCGACCTGTCCGGCAAGCGGGTGGTGGTGCTCGGCGGCGGTGACACGGCCATGGACTGCAACCGAACGGCCATCCGCCAGGGCGCCTTTTCGGTCACCTGCGCCTACCGTCGCGACGAGGGCAACATGCCCGGCAGCAAACGCGAGGTGCAGAATGCCCGGGAAGAAGGCGTGGAGTTCCTGTTCAATCGCCAGCCGGTCGAAATCCTCGGCGAGGACCGCGTCGAGGGCGTGCGCGTAGTGCGCACCGAGCTCGGCGAACCCGACGAAAAAGGCCGCCGGCGCCCCGAACCGGTCGCCGGCTCGGAAGAAACCCTGCCGGCCGACGCGGTGATCATCGCCTTCGGCTTCCGCCCCGACCCGCCCGAATGGCTCACCTCGGCCGGCGTGACCACCCACGAGGACGGCCGGCTGATCGTCGGCGGGGACGGACGCCTCGACTACCAGACCCACCACGACCGCATCTTCGCCGGCGGCGACATGGTGCGTGGCGCCGACCTGGTCGTGACCGCCGTATTCGAAGGCCGCGAAGCCGCCATGAGCCTGCTTGCCGGCATCGGAGTCTCGAGCCCGGGCAATTGATTGCCGTCGTTCGGGTCATGTGATACAACCGGTCGGGACTTCCGGAAATCCGACGGAGTGCGGTGTTGATCACTGTATGAACGCCGATCATTCAGAACCATCCCCGGTGTCTGGCCCCGCCGCCCTGACAGTGCTCGGTTGATACCGGCGCCCTCACCGCAGCCCGGGCCCGGCGGGCCATGGCCCGAATCGGACCGGACGGGACACCGGCGCGCAACGGCAGTTTCTGAGACCAATCTGCCGTGTTCAGGTCGATCGCGTGAATCGATGCCCGAGGCATCACACAGGGATGACAGGATTGAATATGGCGGGCGGACCGATCCGGTCCGCCCGCCGGCGCATGCTCAGATCTGACAGTCCTCAAGACCGGCAGTGGGCGCGAGCATTTCCAGATTCTGAACCTGGCTGCCATCCTCTCCGACTACTTCGATTGTGGCCTCTCGACAGCTATGGAAGGTGACTTCGGCCTGTCCCCAGTCTTCCAGCTCGCCCGGTGGCACGGGAGAAGTGAAGGTGCCGCCTGGCGCGCTGACCAGATCCAGCATGACCGGCTCGCCAGCCTGGATTTCAGTCGGCAGGTTGGCGACGTACAGCCACAGTGGCTCACCGCCTGCCGTGTAGCCGTAGAAATACCCCAGCAAGCCGAACGCGGTAGCCACGAAGTTCCAGCCTTGCCCGGAAGTCGACGGATCGTACCAGGCACCGCTGAGGTCGGCCAGGTCCGACGGCTCGGGCGCACCAACACACTGGTCCTGATAGCCATCA
>CAYQJJ010000269.1:0-3824 GCA_964417745.1 uncultured Wenzhouxiangella sp. | reverse complement strand
GATCGGCTGCGGGTAGCAGGGGTCGATCTTCAGCGCGGTATGCGCGCGCGAGGTCGTCGCACCGCCGATCATCACCGGCAGGTCGAAGTTCTCGTTGTTGAGTGCCTCGGCGACCGTGACCATCTCGTCGAGCGACGGCGTGATCAGCCCGGACAGCCCGATGACGTCGACTTCTTCCTTCTTGGCTTCCTCGAGGATCTTCTCCGGCGGCACCATGACTCCGAGGTCGTGGATGTCGAAGCCGTTACAGGCCAGTACGACCGAGACAATGTTCTTGCCAATGTCGTGGACATCGCCCTTGACCGTGGCCATGAGGATCTTGCCCTTTTTCTCACCGACCTTCTTTTCGGCTTCCAGGTAGGGCACGAGATGACCGACGCCCTTTTTCATCACCCGGGCCGACTTCACGACCTGCGGCAGAAACATCTTGCCCTCGCCGAACAGGTCGCCGACGTAGTTCATGCCATCCATCAATGGGCCTTCGATGACTTCCAGCGAGGTATCGAACTGCTGGCGGGCTTCCTCGACGTCGTCGATGACGTACTTGTCGATGCCCTTGACCAGCGAGTACTTGAGCCGCTCGGCCACTGATTTTTCACGCCAGGCCTCGTCCTTTTCCTGCTTCTTGCCTTCGCCCTTGTAGTCGTCGGCGGCCTCGAGCAGACGTTCGGTCGCGTCGTCGCGCCGGTTGAGGACCACGTCCTCGACCATCTCGCGCAGGTTCGGCTCGATATCGTCATAGATTTCGAGCTGTCCGGCGTTGACGATGCCCATGTCCATGCCGGCCTTGGTGGCATGGTAGAGAAACACCGAGTGCATCGCCTCGCGCACCACATTGTTGCCGCGGAACGAGAAGGACATGTTCGAAACTCCGCCCGAGATATGCGTATTGGGATAGCGTTTCTTGAGCTCCCGGGTGGCGTTGATGAACTCGACCGAGTAGTTGTTGTGTTCTTCCATGCCGGTGGCGACCGGGAAGATATTGGGGTCGAAGATGATGTCCTCGGACGGGAAGCCGATTTTCTCGGTCAGCAGATCGTAGGCGCGGCCGAGGCATTCGAGCATGCGCTCGCAGTTGTCGGCCTGGCCGGTCTCGTCAAAGGCCATGACCACGACCGCAGCACCGTACCGCCGGATCTTCTGGGCCTGCTCGAGGAACTGCTCTTCGCCTTCCTTGAGGCTGATCGAGTTGACGATGCCCTTGCCCTGCAGGCACTGCAGACCGGCCTCGATGACCGAGAACTTCGACGAGTCGACCATCACCGGCACCCGGGAGATGTCCGGCTCGGAGGCGATCAGGTTCAGGAACTTGACCATCGCCTCCTCGGAGTCGAGCAGCCCTTCGTCCATGTTGACGTCGATGATCTGGGCGCCGTTTTCGACCTGCTGCAGGGCGACTTCGAGTGCTTCGTCGTACTGGTCTTCGGAAATCAGCCGTTTGAACTTCGCCGAACCGGTCACGTTGGTGCGCTCGCCGATGTTGACGAAGTTCAGTTCGGGCGTGATTACCAGCGGCTCGAGTCCGCTGAGTCGGGTATATCGGGTTTGCTTCGGTTCGTTGCTCATGCTGCTTCCGCCTGCGCTGGGATATTGCGCGGTTTGTGGGGGGCGACGACTTCGGCGATGGCTCTGAGATGATCAGGGGTCGTGCCGCAACAGCCGCCGATGATGTTGATCAGGTTTTCCTTGGCGTAGGTTTCGACCACCTCGGCCATTTCCTCCGGGGTCTCTTCGTAATCACCGAATTCGTTCGGCAGCCCGGCGTTGGGGTGGGCGGTGATCATGCATTCGGCAACCCGGCCGATGGACTTGATGTGCGCCTTGAGCTGATCGGCCCCGAGCGCACAGTTGAAGCCAACCGCGGTCGGGTCGCTGTGCGAAACCGAGTAGTAGAACGCCTCGGGCGTCTGGCCCGACAGGGTGCGTCCGCTGGCATCGGTAATGGTGCCGGAAATATTCAACGGCCAGCGCTCGCCACGCTCGTCGAACTCTTCGTAGACGGCGTAGATCGCGGCCTTGGCGTTGAGCGTGTCGAAAATGGTCTCGATCATGATCAGGTCCACGCCACCATCGAGCAGCCCTGCGGCCGCTTCGCGGTAGCACTTGACCAGGCCGTTGAAATCGATCTTTCGAAACCCGGGGTTGGAAACATCGGGCGAAATCGATGCAGTCTGGTTGGTCGGGCCAATAACACCGACCACGAAGCGCGGCTTGTCAGGGTTTTCGGCCTCGACTTCATCGCAGACTTCGCGGGCCAGCCGGGCGGCTTCGACGTTGAGCTCTCGAGACAGAGACTCGAGCGCGTAGTCGGCCTGGCTGATGACATTGGAGTTGAAGGTGTTGGTCTCGATCAGGTCGCAACCGGCATCGAGGAACTCCCGGTGAATCTTCTTGATCAGGTCCGGACGAGTCAGCGTCAACAGGTCATTGTTGCCCTTGAGGTCGTCGGAGTGATCGGCGAAGCGCTCGCCACGGAAGTCTTCTTCCTTCAAGTCGGCATTCTGGATCATGGTGCCCATGGCACCATCGAGAATCAGAATTCGCTCGGCGGCGGCGTTGTAAAGTTTTTCAACCCGCTCGGGGTCGTGCCATTTCAGTTGTGTCATGGTTTCCTTGCCATCAGGGTGATGATTTTGAAATTCGGTTTCTTGCGTTCAATCGATGTCACTGCGCAGAAGTCGACCGCCAGGCCGGCCTCTTCGCAGAGGGTTCGCAGTGTTTCGGCCCGGAAGCCGTTGTTTACGTGGCCGAACGCGGCGACCTGGCCGGCGTGCGCGTGTTCTTCGAGCGTGGCACCGAGCAGGCGGCCGTCCTTGGACAAAACCCGCGCCGCTTCGTTGATCGCGCGTTCGGGTTCGCGGCTGTAGGTCAGTGCGTGCAGCATCAACACGGTGTCAAAGCCGCCGTCGGCAAACGGCAGAGCGTGCATGTCGCACTGCTGAAACTGCACATTTTCGAGTTTTTCGACCCGCCGCTTGCCGGCCTTGACGACACGCGGAGAAGCATCAACGCAGGCGACGGTTTCGGCCTGTTCGTGGAGCAGTTCGCCCATGATACCGTCGCCGGAGGCGATATCGAGCACGCGGCCGGGGCGAATCAGGTGAACCAGGGCCCGCGCGGTCGATTCCCAGGTCCGGCCCGGCGAATAGTGGCGTTCCATGTCGCCGGCAACGGCGTCGGGCCAGTTTCGACCGGTGGCACGTTGAGACAATACCTCCGGCAGATTTTCAGCATCGGCGCGAATGAGCGGATCTTCGAGCCGGTCGCGCAGCATCTTCCAGATACCGCTGAGTTCGGAGTGCGCGGGATTTCTGTTGATTCGATAGTACACGGACACGCCTTCTCGACGGTCGACCACGAAGCCTTCCTTGCGCAAGCGCGCCAGGTGCGTGGACACACGCGGCTGTGCCAGGCGCGTGATCTGCGCCAGCTCGGCCACGGTCAGTTCCTCTTTATCGAGCAGGGCCAGCAGCCGGAGCCGGGTTGAGTCACCCAGCAGACTGCAGTGGCGGCCGATGAGGTCGATGTCGATGAATGTATCCTTTTATCGCGATTGAAAGATATTAGTATAGCCTATCGGTTTGGCCATCGCGATGCAAGTCGGTCCCGGCATATTGGTCGGGGATGCGCGGCGCCTGAGCGCCGTCGAGGTCGGGGAAAAGCAGGGGATCCGGGCACCGAGGTGCCCGCACGAGCGTCTTCAGCCGTGTTCTGACCGGGTGCCGTCCCGGGTTTACCCGATGGGAACGAGCAGCAGGCTGCTGATGATCATGGCCGCAATCAGGGCAGCGGTGAAGCTCAGCACTGCGCGCGAGCCGGACAGA
>CAYQJJ010000268.1:0-3846 GCA_964417745.1 uncultured Wenzhouxiangella sp. | reverse complement strand
GCGCATCCGGATGTCTACAACCTGCTGCTGCAGATCATGGATCACGGCAAGCTGACCGACGCCAATGGGCGCTCGGCCGACTTCCGCAACGTCATCCTGGTGATGACCACCAACGCCGGGGCGTCGATGGTCAACCGCCGCGGCATCGGCTTTACGCCTTCCGATCACAGCTCCGACGGCATGGAAGCGATCCGGCGTCAGTTCACGCCGGAGTTCCGCAACCGGCTGGATTCGATCATCCAGTTCCAGTCGCTGCCCATGGACGTGATTCTCAAGGTCGTCGACAAGTTCCTGATGGAGCTCGAAAACCAGCTTGCCGACAAGGGTGTGACGCTGAATGTGTCGACCGAGGCTCGCGGCTGGCTCGCACGCCACGGTTTCGACGACCAGATGGGGGCGCGCCCGATGAAGCGCGTGATCCAGGACAACATCAAGCGCCCGCTTGCCGATGAGCTGCTCTTCGGCGGTCTTTCGGAAACGGGTGGCGAGGTTCGCGTCGCGCTTTCGGAGGATGGCAACACGCTCGATCTGTCGATCGAGGCGAACAGCCCCAGCGAATCGGTGTCGACCGAACCCGAGGCCTGAGGTCGGTTATTTCATGCGGTAGGTGATCCGGCCCTTGGTCAGGTCGTATGGGGTCATTTCGACCTTGACGCGGTCGCCGGTGAGGATGCGGATGTAGTGCTTGCGCATGCGCCCGGATATGTGAGCCGTGATGACGTGTCCGTTGTCCAGCTCGACCCGGAACATCGTGTTGGGCAGGGTGTCGAGCACCTTGCCCTCCATTTCAATATGATCGTCCTTCGACATTAGCTTCCGTTGGTTGGTTAAAACGACGTTATTCTGCCAGCTTTCCGGGCCTACGCAAGCGCTCCAGCACCAAAAAAAGCATTTTTGCCGGTATTTCCGCGCTCGAGCTCGTTATTCAGGCTGTCGTTTTGTCGGGTTCAGTCGGGAATCCGGTCCGGGTAGCGCACCTGCTGGGGCCTGAATCCGCCAGCCACGCGGTAGTAGAGGGTCCTGATCGGTTCGCCGTCGCGTTCGATGACCCGGCTTTGCAGCGGACCAAGATCAACCAGCGCCAGCTCCAGCCATTCCCGATCGATGAGTTCGCTGCTGTAGTTGACCAGCAGCACCGGGGTGTCCGGATCGGTCTCGCGGTCAAACCAGAACTCCCACATCGAGCCGCTCATGCCGATCAGGTTCTGGGAGGTCAGGTTGTCGAAGCGCCCGTCCGGGGTGTGAAACGCCAGGGCGGCAGCCACACCCCACTTGCTGGTTGCCGCCACGATCGGGCGCTGACCGGTCTCGGTTTCGATGCGCTGCTCGATTTCGTGCACCGCCCGAGCGGTCTCGGGCCAGCCGAGGTAGCCGGTCTCGAAATCGCTCATCCGGGCACCCGGCAGCCCGAGGGTGAGGTAGTGCAGCAGTATTCCATAGGCAAGCACCAGCACCAGGATGGAAGGCCGCCAGGCGCGCATCAGGCCGCGATGAAAGCGGCCACGAACCCGGTCTGGCGACCAGACCGAGTCGGTCACCGCCTTCATGGCCATCGGTAGCACGGCAATCCAGGCCGGTACGGTCCAGTGGAACTTGATGACAGTGAACAGCCCGTAGACGGCGAAAATGATCAACGGCACGGCGGTCATGGTCAGCATGAAGCGGCGTTTCCGGGCTTCGGGCCCGACCTCGTGGCGAATCGGTCCGAACACATAGAACCCGGCCAGCCCGATGACCGGAGAGAGCAGGGCGATGGCGTAGACCACGATCAGGTAACTGGCGAAATCGGGGTTTTCGAACAGGCGCCGAGTGCCCTGGAACAGAAACGAGGCCCATTCGTTCTGCCAGTTCCAGATCAGAACGGGAAGAAAGATCAGCGTGGCCAGCAGTACCGACAGATAGGGCTCGGGGCGGAGGAACCAGCGCCGCGCACGCGGGTCGATCAGCATGAACACCAGCGCTGCGGGTGCCAGCAGCGCGATGGTGTATTTGGCCAGCAGCCCGAAGCCCATGGCCACACCCAGCCCGAAAAACGCGCCCGGGCGATCGTCGATGAGCGCACGCTTGAAAAAATACAGCGCGGCGGCCCAGGCAACCAGCATTGGCGCATCGGGCGTCATCAGGGTCGCCGAAGCGGCGAAGAACGGCAGGGTTGCGGCCGCCAGCACCATCATCAGCCCGGTGGTCCGGCCGTCCATGGTCGCGCCATAGCGATAGTAAAACCAGGCGCCGGCCAGCGTAAGCGGCACCAGCATGGCGCGTACACCCCACACCACGTCGCCGAACAGCGCGGTACCGGCGCCGATCAGCCAGGCCACCAGCGGCGGGTGGTCGAGGTAGGACAGGCTCGGGTTTTGCGCAAATACCCAGTAATACATTTCATCGGGGAT
The DNA here is from genome assembly GCA_964417745.1 of uncultured Wenzhouxiangella sp. Taxonomy (GTDB): domain Bacteria; phylum Pseudomonadota; class Gammaproteobacteria; order Xanthomonadales; family Wenzhouxiangellaceae; genus Wenzhouxiangella. Next base: position 1,456 of record CAYQJJ010000268.1, on the reverse strand, counting down.
CAGCGGTACCTCGCCGAGGTAGAGAAGGCGCAGCACCAGCACGTAGGCGAACAGGCCGATGGCGGCCAGATGCCAGCGTACCCGGCCGATCACGCCCGAGGCGGTCGAGCTGAACACGTAGAAGGCCGCGCCGAGGTAGTTCACCCCGGCGGTCACGAAAATGGCCGGAATGATGGCCACTTCGGCGGGAATCCGGAACGTTTCGGTCAGCAGCACCAGCACGCCGCCGCGCATCAACAGAGCCATCAGGGCGACCCCGAGAAAGCGCAGATAGCGAGCGGGAACCCTGAGCGAGGTGTGGGCATCGCCCCGGAAGGTCCAGCGGTAATTGAGCGCGAAGTTGGTCACCGTGGCGACCGCGAAACCACCGATATGCGCCGAGCCGAGGCGAGTACCGCTGGCGATCAGGATGTAGAAGATCAGCAGGTCGATCAGCATGCCGCTGAGTCCGACCAGGATGAATTTACCCGCGCTGGACGAAGAGACCCGTCCGCCGGCCAGGTAGGTCAGGCGCTTGAGGTAGGTCATCTGCTGCCCGAGCCCGAGCTTGGACTGACCGCGCTGGCGGTCCTCGAAGCAGATTGGCACCTCGACCGTGCGCACCTCGTCACCACCCTGAACGAGCAGTTCGAGCAGAATCTTGTAGCCGGCAGCATGACCCGGCAACGCCAGCAGTCGCTCGCGGCGGGTGGCGAAGAAGCCGGCCATCGGGTCGGTCACGTCGGTGAACGGCCAGGCCAGCAGCGTGGCCACCCGAGAGGTCAGATGCCGGTGCCAGGGCCAGCCCACGGTCCGCGCCCCGGGCACGTGCCGGGAGCCGATCGCGATATCGGCTGAACCGCTCCTCAAGGGGGCGACCAGCCCGGGTATCGCACTCGCCGGGTGAGAACCGTCGGCATCCATGACGACCACGAACTCACCGCGCGCCGCCTCCGCGCCCTCGAGCACCGAAGCCGAGAGGTCCGGCGGGCCGGTGCGCTCGATGACCGATACCGGGTGAGTCCGCGCCCAGCGCCTGGCACGCTCGGCCGTGCCGTCGCCCGAGGCATCATCGACCACGATGACCTCCATTTCCGATTGCTCACGCGTGTTCGCAAACAGCGCTTCGAGCAGGGGATCGATGTTGTCCGCTTCGTTCAGGGTCGGGACGACGATCGAATACACCGGCCCACCCGGCTCGTTCGATTCGCTGGTTGCTTGCATGGAGGTCGATCAGCCCCGGCCGTCGTATCAAGGGCCATTTTCGCCTATTTCAGCGTGCGAATCGACACCACGAGGGCAGTGCGCGCTGATCTCCGACTCCGGCCAGGGCCGGCAGGCGGACCGGACCGGCGGAATATCGACCAGGATCCCGATCGGCCCTTGACAGGCCCATCAAAAGCCCTAAAATACTCGTCTTGTTCGCGGGAATAGCTCAGTTGGTAGAGCACAACCTTGCCAAGGTTGGGGTCGCGAG
>CAYQJJ010000267.1:0-3874 GCA_964417745.1 uncultured Wenzhouxiangella sp. | reverse complement strand
CTACCAACCGGTCGCGCCGCGCAATTCGATGCGTACCTGGCCGTCGGGCTGGCGCTCGCCGAGCGCGCCGATCTGGCGTGCCAGGTCGGGCCGGTCGGGGTGGGCGCGCAGCCAGAGGTCGAGCGAATAGGCATCCTGGTCGAACTCGATGCGACCGCGCAGCCTGAGCGGATCGACCTGGCGCGAACGGATGTGTGCCAGCTGGACGCTGTCGCCGGGCTCGAACTCGATCTCGATATCGCCCAGGGCTTCCTGCACGCGCCCGTCCAGCCGGGCATCGCGCCAGACCACCTGGCCGCTGACCTGCGGTGCCGCGTCCGGCGCCAGCACGGCCCGGTCGATGGCCAGATCCAGCTCGCCGGTCGGGTGGGTGGCGTAGAACCAGTGCGCCAGATCCAGCCGTGCGAGGTCGACGCTGCCGCTCACCTCGCTGAGCTCCAGCGCGCGGCCGGGCTGCCACAGGCCGACCACATCGGTCTGGCCGTTGTGCGCCTGCCACTGCCAGCTCCGGCCACCCTGCCAGCGCCAGTTGAGCGCCAGCGGTGCATGACCCGGCTGACGCCAGCGCGCATCGCCCGACCAGATCGTGCCGGAGACCTCACCGAGCGCGGACGGCGTGTCGATTGCCCGGGTGATAACGCCGGCCGGCAGCGTGACCAGAACGATCAGCGGGATGGCCACCACGGCCAGGATGATGAGCTTACGCATCGGTCTCCAGGGTGAGCCGCACGTTGACCCGGCCCGAGGCCTGGCCGCGATCCACGCCCAGGCGGGTAACCTCGATCGGATAATCCAGCGACAGGCTCTGGAGCCAGCCCATGGTGGCGACGAAATCGGCACCATCGAGCCAGACCCGCACCTGGCCCTCGCCGGCCGGTTCGATGCGGTTGAGGGCGCCGGCCAGTCCGGCAGCCCGGGCGGTCTCGTCGGCCACGCCGAGCAGCGAGCGATCTCCCAGGCTGCGCGCCGTACCACCCTGCTCGCGCATGCGCTCGGCGACCGGTGCAACCGCACGCAGCCATTCCAGCAGTGCCTGCTGGTGGGCGACGCGTTCGCGCTCGGCCGAGCGGGCTTCGGCCAGCGGCTCCCAGACCTGGACGTAGAACAAGGCGCCGAGCACGACCACCGCGGCCAGCACGATGAGCCTGCGCTGGCGGGAATCGAGGCGCTGCCAGTATTCGTTCATTCAGCCTCCCGCCGTGATGCGAACGCGGCCGCTGGCCTGGTCGCCTTCGAGACTGGCCGACTGCACCGAGGCCTGCAGGTCGAGTGCGCGCAGACGGCGCTCGAACTGATCGAGCGCGGCCACGTCCGGCGCGCGCAGCGACAGCTCGAGCCGGCCATCCCGGTAATCGAGGCCGTCGAGCTGGATTTCTTCCTGGGCGTCGATGACCGGCGCGGCCTGGTTCATCAGCTCCAGCAATCCGGCCGACTCGCCGAACCGAAGCCGGGCCAGTTCGCGCTCGGCAAGCTCGCGGTGACGCCCGGCCGGGGTCATTCCGGGAAATGCCGCGCGGAACTCGGCCTCGATCTGTGCCTGCAGCTCCTGAGACTCACTGGCCAGCTGGAAGCGCTCGACGGCGGCCAGCGACAAGGCCAGCACCGCCACCGCGCCGGCCAGGCCGGCGGCCAGTTTCCAGTAACCGCGAGCCAGGCGCGTCGAATCCGGTGACCAGCGACCGGCCAGCAGATTGACCGGCGCATCGACCGCGCGCGCGGCCAGCGCGGCCAGGGCGTCGTCCGAGCGCCGCTCGAGCTCGTGCATCGCTTCGAGGGCTTCGGGAGGCTCACCGCCGTACCAGCACCACCGGGCCTGTTCGTCGACCAGCCCGTCGAACATTTCGGCGAGCAGTTCGGGTTCGAAGCTGCCGAACGACCACTCGTCCCAGCGCGCCAGCACCCGGCCGCGGTGCTCGGCCAGGCTGATTTCGCCCGGCTGCCAGGGCAGGCACAGCGCGTCGGGCAGCATGACCTCGATCGATTGCGCAGCCAGCTGTCCGGTCAGCGCCGTCATGGGCTCGTTGCCGATGACCACGCAGCACAGCTGGCCCTCGGCATCGCGCGGCCCGGCGACAACGTGTTCGTCCTCGGCGCCGCCGGAGAGGTATTCCTCGGCGGCCCAGCGCAGCGCCCGGGCCTGGCGCGACGGCGGGAGGTCGGGCAGATCCAGCTTCAGGCCCACGCACAGCGCCGCGTCGACCACGACCCGGGCCGGCAGATCGCCGGGCCAGTCGGGCTGGTCGGGCGCGCATTGTCCGCGCCGCCGGACCGTGCCCTGGCGGTCGAGCAGGCACCAGTCCCAGCGGTCACCGGCGGCATGGATCAGCAGGCGGTCATGGCGCGCGCTCGGCATGGCTCAGGGCGTTCCTTGCGAAAAGTAGCGGAAATCATAACCCGAACCCCCCAGCCGCATCAGCCGGAAATAGTCGCGCTCGACCCCGTCGAGCACCACCCGCGCCTGGGCCAGGTACCACTCGCTGGTCACCACCAGGTGGCGTTCCAGACCGGGACGGGCGTGGCCGGCCAGGACCGGATGCTCGAGCAGTGCCGAGACCTGACCGAACGGGCCATCGGCCAGCACGCGCCGCGCCTCGGCCGGCGAGACCTCGTCGAACAGGCTGGCCAGCAATTCGGGCGGCATGGTGTTGATATTGAATCGGCGGCTGCGGTCGGGCAGCGCGGTAACCAGCCCCTGGAGGCGCTCCCAGGCCGCGCCATCGACGCTCCGGAGCCAGCGCAGCTCGCTGGCGTGCGCCAGGGCCGTGCCGCCGGTGCGATACGGCGGCTGCTGCCCGGCATACCAGCTGTCACCAACGCTGCCCGGGCGGGGCACGCTGCCGGTTTCCATCCAGTCGGCCAGCTCGGCGGCGATGACCGGATCGAGGCCCTGCATTTCGAGCAGGCGCTCGAACTGGTCGAAGGCGGCCCGGGCCAGCGCCTGGTCGGGATGGACCAGCGCGGTCAGGTTGAAGCGCGCGCCCTGATCGAGCAGCCGACCCTGCACCATGCCGCCGGGCACATCGAACGGCGGCGTCCAGGCCCCGGCCAGGGTGGCCGGCTCGACCTCGCCGGTCAGCGCATCATCGAGAAGGTCGGCGGCCAGCAGTTCCATGCCGCGCGCGTATTGATAGGAGCGCTCGGAGTCGATCAGCGCCTGGGTGCGTGCCAGGCTGCCCTGGCCGCGCTCCATCAGCCCAACCGCCAGCACGCTGGCAAGGGCCACGACCACCAGCGCAATCAAGAGTGCGCCACCGCGCTGGCGCTCGGCGATCGCATCCCTCATGGTTCGAGTACCAGCAGGCGGCGCACCGTACCGAAGCGGCGCGTACTCAGGACCACCTCGACCGCCGAGGGCAGGCGTTCGATATCGCCCCCGTCGCCGGGCCAGCGCTCCTGCCAGCCACCGCCGGGCGAGCGATAACGCAGCGTCAGCGCTTCGACATCGGCCAGCACCGGTTCCTCGAAAACCTGCGTGCCGGCGGTCCGATCGGTGACCGGCCAGTCACGCCGGATCAGCTCGCCATCGCGCAGCTCCCAGGCAAAACGCTGCAAATTGCCCCGCCGCGCGCCGGCCGGATTGACCCAGCCGGCACGCGTGGCGGTCAAGCGCTGTCCCTCGCCGGCCAGGGCCGGCTGGGCGCGCCCGTCGGGGTTTCGCACCGGTCGGGTGATGAGCTGGCGCAGGTCGGCATCCAGGCGCGCCACGGCCAGCTGCAGGGCGGCAAATTGCTGGCTGCGCTCGCGATGCTCCAGCGCAGCCCGACTCAGGCCATCGAGTGCCGTGTAGGCGCTTGCGGCCAGCACGGCGAACACCGTCACCGCGATCAGCACCTCGACGAGGGTATAGCCGCGCGCCCGGGTCACAGGGGCAAAA
>CAYQJJ010000266.1:0-3913 GCA_964417745.1 uncultured Wenzhouxiangella sp. | reverse complement strand
GAATCGACCGAACAGGAAGAAGCCCGCAGCCGGGCCGAGGAAGTGCGCCGCCGGGTTGCCGAACGACGTGCCGAACTGCGCGCCGAGGCCGAGCGCCGGGCGCGAGAGCAACAACAACAACGGGATAATTGATGATTCAAGTACATCCGGCCGGCGCATTGCGGCGGCTTCAGACTCTCTCGATTGTCGCGCTGGCATGGCTGCTGGTCGCCTGCGCCGGCGGACTCCAGGAGCGCGCCGATGACGACGGCTTCCGGCCCAGCGCCGTGGACCCGGCCGTGCGCGCCGAAACCTCCGGCGAGGTCGATCTGGGCGGTGAAGTCGGCGAAGAGGACGACGAGGATGCCTTCGAAGACACCGAAATCTACGAAGGTACCGGTGTGTTCATCGATCAGAGCGCCATTCGCGGCCGTGCCGACCCGCCCGACGAGGAAGGCGAGATAACGCTCAACTTTGAAGGCCAGGGCATCCAGGAGGTCGTCAGCGCCATTCTCGGCCACATGTTCCAGGAAAACTACGTCATCTCGCCCGGCGTGAGTGGCGAGGTGACTTTCGCCACCGCCAAGCCGCTCAAGCGTGACCAGGTCATGCCGGTGCTGGAAATGCTGCTGCGCTGGAACGGCGCCACGCTGATCTGGCGCGAGGGCCAGTACCACGTCATCCCGATCGCCGAGGCCGTGCGCGGCAACCTGGTGCCGCGCTTTGACTCCGATCGCGAGGGGATCGGCTACGAGGTCATGGTCGTGCCGCTGGAGTACATCGCCCCGGCCAAGATGGCCGAAATCCTGGAGCCCTATGCCCAGGAAGACGGTGTGTTCGAGGCCGACAACGCACGCAACCTGCTGTTTCTGGCCGGTACCAATTACGAGCTGAGGAATTACCTGCAGATCATCGACACTTTCGACGTCGACTGGCTGGCCGGCATGTCGGTCGGCATGTTCAGCCTCGAACGCATCGAGGTCGACCAGCTGCTGCCCGAGCTCGAGTCGGTTTTCGGCGAAGAAGGCGAAACGCCGCTGGCCGGGATGTTCCGCTTCGTGCCGCTCGAGCGCCTCAACGCGGTGATGGTCATCACGCCCAACGATCACTACCTGGAAGAAGCCCAGAAATGGATTCGCCGGCTCGACCGGTCCAGTACCGGTGCCGGCTCAAGGCTCTATGTCTATCGCGTCAAAAACCTAGAGGCCGACATCCTGGCCGGCTACCTCGGCGATCTGTTCGGTACCGGCCGCGGCAGCCAGGGCCGTCAGCGCGAGCGGCGTGGCGGGCTGGCGCCGGGCATGGAGCCGGCCCAGGCCTCCAGCGTCGGTGATTTCCAGCGCCGCCAGCAGGAGAGCGGGCAGGGTCAACAACAACAGCAGAACCGGGGCGGGCAAGGCAGCTTCGAGCTCGGCGAGGACGGCGACGTGCGCATCACCGCAGTCCAGGAGACCAACTCGCTGCTCATCCAGGCATCACCAAGCGAATACGACGCCATCCTCTCGGCGATCAAGCGGCTCGACGAGGAGCCTCTGCAGGTGCTTGTCGAGGCCCAGGTGCTGATTGTCGATCTCAACGACCAGCTCCAGTACGGCGTGAGCTGGTTCCTGGCCAACACCGGCCCCGAGGAGGGCGGGCCGAGCGTGCCGGACGATTTCGCGGCAACTCGAGGCCAGAACCGCGCCCGCCTGGGCGAGGGCGGTACGCTGGCCAACCTGACCCGGCGCGGGGTCGACCGCACCTTCGTGGCTGCGACCATCGAAGCGCTCGAGTCGATCTCGAATGTGCGCACCATTTCCTCGCCCTCGCTGATGGTGCGCAACAATTCCGAGGCGACCATCAACGTCGGCCGCCAGCTGCCGGTGCAGTCGACGCGCTTCGTCGGCGGAAGTGGCGTCGGCGATACCGGCAGCGGAACCATCGGCAACGTTCAGTTCATCAACACCGGCGTCATCCTGGAGGTCACCCCACGGGTCAACCCCGGCGGGCTGGTCTACCTGACCATCCGCCAGGAGGTCTCCTCGCCCGGTGACGACGGGGTCGGCGGCAACCCGACCATCAACACCCGCACACTGAGCACCGAAGTGGCCATCCAGTCCGGCCAGACCATCATGCTGGGCGGGCTGATCGAGGAGACCGAGACGCTCAGCCGGTCTGGAGTGCCGGGCCTGCAGCGTATTCCCGTCGTCGGCGGGCTGTTCGGCCGCCGAAGCAACAGCCTCGATCGCACCGAGACGCTGGTGATGATCACGCCGACGGTCATCGAGACCACCGAGCGCCTGCGCGAGGTCTCCGACGAGGTCCGCAACCGCTTCCGCGCCCTCGAGCCGATCGGCGCCCGGCCCGGAAACTGAACAAATCATCAAACCCCGGGCCCCGGCGAGCCGGGCGCCCGACAACCACGAACGAGGAGCTTGCAGCAACAATGACAATCCGAACCATGGCCATTCTGGCCGCCGCAGCCACCCTGATGGCCTGCGCGGCCACCGAACCGGTGCCCGAGCAGACGGTCGAGGAACGCGCCCAGGAGCGCTGGGACCTGTTGATCGCCAACGACCAGATCGCGGCCTGGGAGTACCATTCGCCCGGCTACCGGGAGATGACCTCCGCGCAGGACTTTGCGCAGGAAGTCCGCCGCCGCCCGGTCCGCTACACGGACGCCCGCGTCAAGAGCGCCGACTGCGAGGAAGACCGCTGCACGGTCACCACCGCGATCACGTACCGGGTTCCGGGCGGGCCGACCGGCATCAATCAGATGAGAATGACTCGCGATATCGACGAGCAGTGGCTGCGCCTGGACGGGCAGTGGTGGTTTTCGTCCAACTGATTGCTTTACATTTGGGGCTCGTGTAGCATAGAATTACGCATGCTGAGAAGGGCCCGGGACAAATGGGCCCGATCGGCGGTGTTTACACAGAGCCCTGTGTCCAACAACTTTAGGAGTGTTGTAATGAAAAGAAATACCTTGACGACCGCAGTACTTGCGGGTCTGACGGGCATGGCGGGGATGGTCAGCGTTTCCAACGCTGTCAACGTCAACCCTGACGGCCTGGGTCAGGTCCTGCTGTATCCGTACTACACCGCCCGTGGCGGTAACGATACCCTGATCTCGATCGTGAACACGACCGAGCAGGGCAAGGCGGTCAAAATTCGCTTTATCGAAGCCCTGAACTCGCGAGAAGTTCTTGACTTCAACATCTACATGTCGCCCTACGACGTCTGGACCGCGGCCATCACCGCCGAAGGCGAAGGCGGCAAGATGTTCACCCAGGACACCACCTGCACCACCCCCTACTTCTTCGACGAGGAAGAAGGCTTCGGTGAGCAGGAATTCCTGACCTTCGAATACACCGGACCCCGCACCGATGCCGGCCCGCAGGGCGTCGAGCGAACTGCTTCGGGCTACATCGAAGTCATCGAGATGGGCAGCCTGCTGCCGCAAAGCGCGCAGAGCGATGATCCATCCAATCCGGGCTATGTTCCGTTTGCCGCCAAGCACGTCAACGGCGTTCCTCGAGACTGCTCGTTCCTCGAGGAGCTGTGGCGCGAGAATCCGGCTTCCTCTCCGGGGCCGGGTGCGCCAGGTTGGTGGACCGATCCGGACTTCGGTGGTGCCGGAGAAACTGATTGGGGTCTGGATGTTGAGCAGGGGCCTTCGGGTGGTCTGTTTGGCGCGGGTGCCATCGTAAACCCGCTGGAAGGCACAATGTTTAGCTACAATGCCACCGCAATCGACGGATTCTGGGAAGACACGTTGACGGAATTCCATTCCAGCCCGGGTAGTGTTTTGCCGCAGCTCGGTAGTACAAATAACACCGTCAGTAACGTGTTCGATAATGGTCAGGTTCAGCAGCATGATTGGCAGGGTGGCATTTTTGCCGTCAACGCTGTCCTGACCTTCGAAGAACTGATGAACGAGTACAACATCGAGACG
>CAYQJJ010000265.1:0-3914 GCA_964417745.1 uncultured Wenzhouxiangella sp. | reverse complement strand
CGGGCCTGGGTCTCGCGCCAGCTCACCCGGCTCGGCGGCCAGCCGGCGCTGCGCGAGGATTTTGTCACCGATAACGGCAACCTGATTCTCGACGTGCGCAACCTCGACCTGGTCGACCCGCTCAAGGTCGAAACCGAGATCAACCAGATTCCCGGGGTGGTGACCTGCGGGCTGTTCGCGCGCCGGCGCGCCGACAAGCTGCTGGTGGCCAGCGAGGGCGGGGTCGAGACCCGCGGCTGACGCCGGCCGGTTCGCCGGCCGGTACAATGGGCTAATGAGCGTACTCGACCGCCGTCTCAGCGTGGCCCCGATGATGGACTGGACCGACCGGCACTGCCGGTCCTTCCACCGTCTGATCAACCCCGAAGCCCTGCTGTATACCGAAATGCTGACCACCGGTGCCGTCATTCACGGCGACCGCGAGCATCTGCTGGGCTTCGACCCGGCCGAGCATCCGGTGGCGCTGCAGCTCGGCGGCAGCGACCCCGACCAGCTTGCCGAGGCCGCGCGCATCGGCGTTGAGTTCGGCTACGACGAAATCAACCTCAATGTCGGCTGCCCGTCCGACCGGGTCCAGAAGGGACGCTTCGGCGCCTGCCTGATGAAAGAGCCCGCGCTGGTGCGCGAGGGCCTGGCGGCGATGCGCTCGGCGGTGGCCGTGCCGGTCACGGCCAAGACCCGCATCGGCGTCGACGAGTGCGACAGCGAGGCGTTTCTGCACGATTTTGTCGGCACGGTAATCGAGTCCGGCATCGAGGTGCTCATCGTGCACGCCCGCAAGGCCTGGCTCAGTGGTCTGAGCCCGAAGCAGAACCGCGACGTGCCGGCGCTCGACTACCAGCGCGTCCACCGCCTGCGCGAGGCCTTTCCGGGCCTGCGCGTGGTGATCAACGGCGGTATCGACAGCAGCGAGGCCGCGCTGACCCAGATGGCGCACGTCGACGGCGTGATGCTCGGCCGGGCGGCCTATCACAACCCCTGGATTCTGGCCGAGCTCGGCGGCCGATTCGGCCAGCCGGTCGCCTCGTCAAGGCGCGCGGTGGTCGCGGCCATGGCCGAATACGCCGCACGGCATATCGAGCGCGGCGGGCGGCTGCAGCAGGTGGGGCGGCACATGCTCGGCCTGTTCCACGGCCAGCCCGGCGCCCGGCGCTGGCGCCAGATGCTCAGCCAGAACATGCATCGCGCCGAAGCCACGCCGGAGCTTTTTCTCCAGGCTTGCCCGGAATCGGCCCGGTCAGCGCCCGAAATCACAACCGAGCCGGCCTGAAGCGATTACCATACGCGCCCGTCCTGCTGAAGCCCGGAGAACCCAAGCATCGTGATTGTTCGCAACCCCGCCGATTTCCGCGCCCAGATCGACGCCGGCTGGCTCAACAATGACAGCCCGCCGGTGCCGCGCGCCTGTTTTCTGGTCGAACCGACTGACTTTCGCCTCAGCAAGCAGTCTGCTCGTGACAATGTCTACATGGACCTCAGCGTCGGCGTCGACCCGGCCCGGGCGCTCGACCAGCACCGGCGCCTGAGCGAGCGCATCACCGCCTGCGGCATTCCGCTGGTGCGCTTCCCCGGCCATGGCACCACGCCTGATGATCTGTTCCCCAACAACGTCTTCGGCACCATTCCGGGGCGGCTGGTCATCGGCCACATGCTCCACCCGGAGCGCCAGCTCGAGGCCGGACGGCGCGATATTCGCCAGTTCTTCAGCGATCTGCTTGGCTACGACACCATCGACCTGTCCGATCGCGAGCTGGTCGCCGAACTGACCGGTGCGATGGTGATCGATCGCTCCCACCGCATCGGCTACTGCGGCATGAGCCAGCGCGTCGACGACGCCGGCTGCCAGGCCATGCACGAGGCTTTCGATCTGGCACTGACCTTCCAGTTCGATCTCCAGCCGACCGAGTACCACACCAACGTGGTCATGGCGATTCTGGCCTCGCGCGCGCTGGTCATCTGTCCGGACGCCTTCGTCGACCCCGAGGTGCCCGCGGCCATCGCTCATGCCTACCCGGGCCATGTGCTCGAGATCACGACCGAGGAAAAGGAAGCCTTTGCCGGCAACTGCATCGCGTTGAACTTCAAGGACCTGTTCATGAGCAAGACCGCGTTCGACGCGCTCGCCCCGGAAAAGATCAGGCTGCTGGAGAGCTGGCAGTTCGATGTCCACCCCATCGAGCTCGACGAGGTCGAAAAGGCCGGCGGCAGCCTGCGCTGCTGCGTGGCCGAAATCTATTGAAGCACCCGGCAATTCAGACCGCGTTAAGCCTGACCGGCTAGAATGGCGTTCAACCCACGGATCGGAGTCGCCGCCTTGGTTCGCTCGCTCAAGACCATCCTGATCACCACCGGCCTGCTGGTCGGCCTGATGGTATCGGCCTGGGCCATCAGCCTGGAAGAGGCGGCCGAGCGGGTCGCGCGCGAGCACGACGGCAAGGTGGTCTCGGCGCACACGGTCGAGCGCGACGGCCGCGAGATCCACGTCATCCGGATTCTCACCGACGACGGGGTGGTGCGCACGGTGCGCGTACCGGCCGACGGAGACTAATCCGATGCGCGTGCTGGTCATTGAAGACGAGGCCGAGCTGCGCGAATTGCTCGGCCGCGCGCTCAAGAAGGAAGGCTTTGCCGTCGACCTGTGCGCCGACGGCACCGACGGCCAGTTCTACGCCACCGAATACCCGATCGACCTGGCCATCGTTGATCTCGGCCTGCCCGGCAAGAGCGGCATGGAAATCGTGCGCGCCGCCCGCGAGGCCGGCAAACGCTTCCCGATCCTGATTCTGACCGCGCGCTCGGACTGGCAGGAAAAGGTCCAGGCCCTCGAGCTCGGCGCCGACGACTACGTCACCAAGCCGTTTCGCCTCGAAGAACTCATCGCCCGTGTCCACGCCCTGCTGCGCCGCTCGGCCGGGCATGCCGCTCCGGAAGTGAGTTTCGGGCCGCTGAAGGTCAACCTGTCGAGCCAGGATGTCCACCTCGATGGCCAGGCTCTCGAGTTGACCAGCTTCGAGTACCGGGTTCTCGAATACTTCGCGCTGCGCCCCGACCAGGTGGTGTCGAAGATGGAGCTCAACGAGCATCTCTACGACGAAGATGCCGACCCCGACAGCAACGTCATCGAGGTCATCATCGGGCGGCTGCGCAAGAAGTTGTCGGCCGACCGTTCCTGGCAACCCATCGAAACCCTGCGCGGCCGCGGCTACCGGTTCCGGTCCGAAGCGGCCGATTGAACGGCGATGGGGTCCGGCCCGGCGCGCTCGCCCTCGCTGCTGCTGCGCCTCATGCTCGGTGCTGGTCTGGCGCTGTGCATTGCACTGGCCCTGATCGCCCTGGCGGTCGACCGCGGCTTTCGCGGCGCGGCTGAAAACGCCCTCCAGGAGCGCCTCGAATCGGTCGTTTTCCTGATGCTCTCGACCATCGACCTCGACGCCACCGGTCGCCCCGAAGTTGCCGAATCACTCGCCGAGCCGCGCCTCGACCAGCCCGGTTCGGGACTGCACGCCGGCGCCATGACACCGTTCGGCAGCTGGGAGTCGCCGTCGTTGTATGGCGTTGTGCGCCCGCCTCGCGCGCGCCTGATCGAGCGTGGTGAAGAACTGTTTCGCGGCCCCGATATCGACGGCGCCTGGTACGTCTACGCCATTGGCCTGGGCTGGGAACAGCCCGACGGAGAGATCATCGACCTGACCATCTGGGCCGCGGAGGACCCGCAGCGCTTTCAGGCCACCGTCGCCGGCTTCCGCCAGGACCTGTGGCGCTGGCTCGGCCTGGGCGGGGCGCTGATCATCCTGGCCCAGCTCGCCATCCTCGGCATGCTGCTCAAGCCCCTGCGACGGGTAGCACGCGAGGTGGCCGGCATCGAGGCCGGCGAGCGCGACGCACTCGGACAGGATTACCCGCGCGAGCTGCTG
>CAYQJJ010000264.1:0-3950 GCA_964417745.1 uncultured Wenzhouxiangella sp. | reverse complement strand
CCGTTGCAGTTGCCGCCGCCGAAGCCGGCCGCCTCGCCGACGCAGTACAGGCCGGCGACCGGCCGGCCCCGGCCGTCGAGAACCCGGCTGGCCAGATCGGTGCGCAGCCCGCCCAGGCTCTTGCGCGTGATCAGCTGCATGCGAATGGCGACGAACGGTCCGGCGCCCTTCTTGCGCAACGGCGCCGGCTTGCAGGTACGCAGCTTGTCCGGCCCCCATTGCCGGGCATGGCGGATCATGCGCACCTGCGCGTCGTTGTTGAGCGCATCACCCCGGGCGAAGTTGGCGTCGAAGGCATCGACCGTGGCTTCGAGCACGCCCGGGTCGATGTCGTGGGAGCGGGTGAGCTGGTTCATCTGCCCGGCCAGGCCCGACAGGCTGTCATCGACCAGGAAATCATCGCTCTCGCGGCGCATCCGGTCGTACAGGCGCTTGTTGCCCAGCAGCAGTTCGCGGACAAACACCGCGAAGCGCTTGTCGCGGATAGCCGGGTTGTGCTCGGCCCCGGAGATGGCGAATTCCTTGAGGGCGATGCGCCGGTTGAGCAGGTGCCAGGTCCAGGGCTTTTGCTGCTGGGCCACGCGCCGGCACAGCCAGTTGGTATCGAAACCGGTGACCAGCGGCTCGGGCCCGATGCGCCGGCCGGTGTGGTCGAGCCAGAGCGCGGACTTGCAGGGAATGGCCGACAGGCCGTGGCCGTCGAAGTGCGGAAACGGGTGGGCGAACCCGGCGGCGTAGTTCCACATCGCGCCGGGGTTGACGATCTGCCCGCCCAGACGGCGTTCGGTAAAACGCTGCAACCGACCGTCGGCACCGGGGTGGGCACCGTTGAGCAGGGACGCCGGCATGGGGCGCTCGTCGGGCCAGTTGGCCCGGCACTCATCCAGGCTGCCGTTGAGCCCGCCGGTTGCCAGTACCACCACCGGCGCGCGCAAACGCAACTCCCGACCGCTGGCTTCGTCGACCGCCCGTGCGCCGGAGACCTGGCCACCACTGTGCTCGAGCGCATCGACGCGGTGGCGATGCAACAGCCTCAGACGACCACTTCCGCCAGCCTGGTGGAGCTGTTCGATCAGGCGCCGCGCCAGCTCGCGGGCCGTGCCCCAGACGACGTGGTAGCGCGGCACGGAATTGCCGTCGCCGAAGCGCCCGCGCTCGACCCAGTTGACCGCGGGCAGGAATTTCAGGCCCTCACCCCGGAGCCAGTCGTAGACCTCGGTGCGGGAGTGTTCGACGTAGTATTCGGCCCAGGCCCGCGACCAGTGGTCCCGCGGGTCGACTTCGCCGAAGCGCAGCCAGTCGGCCAGGGCCGTCTGCGGCGTGTCGGGAATCTTCGCCCGGGCCTGCTCGGGCGTGCCGACCAGGGCCATGCCGCCGAAGGCCCACAGCGCCAGGCCACCGAAGCGCTCCGGCGTGTCGCGATCGACCAGGGTCACGAACTGCCCGTCACGCAGCGCCTCCAGCGCGGTGACGATCCCGGCGATACCGCCGCCGATGACCAGCACATCGGAGCCGGCCGAGCGGGTCATGCCGCCCCCGATCCGAAGATGCAGGAAGGAATCGATACAATCATCGATCCGGAGTTTACCTCACCACCATTCGCAGCCGCAGAACATCCTGAGAGCGGCCACGATTGAACCGGGAAACGGCAGCGGCGATCAGAACTGGGCGAACCACGCCTGGACCCAAAACTGGTGGCCGCCGGAACCCAACCGCTCCTGATCTTCGTTGAAAAATCCTCTGAACAAGTCTGCACGGGCGTGGCGGAGTCTATGCGGGATCACCCGTTGTGGCTTCGACGCTCGAGTGCTATCGAGAATGAGAGCCATAGAAAATGGAGGTAGGAGCACTGAAACTTTTCGTCTACGGTTTGTAGAAAACGGTAACACCTATTCCCAATGAGGCCTATTCATGAAATCGTTTGATAACAAGTTCAAGATTGTCCTTTTGTTGCTGCCCGCTCTCATGCTGGCCGCCTGTGCGGATAAAACCGAGCCATCAGAAGAAAACGAAGCGCCTGCCCTGAGAATCCATGACGTATCCGATCTGAATGTCGAAGAACTGGACCTCAAACTCAACGATCTGCTCGCTCGGGAGGACCTGGCGCTTCGCGGTCAGGTCGAGCTGATCGACGAGTTCCGTCTGGCGGTCAATGGTTCAGTCCGTTTGCAGCGCGAGATCGCGAGCATCCTCGACGACCTTCGCAACGGGCCGGCGGCACCGGACCAGGCGAAGAAGCGCCCGGCACGCATACAGTTCTGGCTGCTGACGATGTCGCCGGAAGCCCCCCAACAGGCGCTGCCTGCCGGGCTGGATGATGTGGTCGAGCCAATCCGGTCGGAGTTTCCCGGATTCGAGTTCGAAATCCAGGATTTTGTCGAAGTCTTTCATGAGACGGGCAGTACCATCCATAACGTTCGCTCCGGTGCCGGGACGCGGATCATTATGCGTAACGTAAGTACCCGAGAGACAGGGTTGATGCTTAATGGCCAGTTGACTGCGCCTGGTGTTCTCGATGAAAGCGGTTCGATCCAGTACCAGGTCAATCAGACGCTCGAACCAGGCAAAGCGCTCATACTGGGACGGGCCCACGGCGGCGGCCGGGGCGAGGCGGCGGTCTACCAGGTATTGATCGCCCGCATGGAATGGATCGATTGACAGGTGTCGCTGCCGGAGCAGGTGCTCGAGGCCGCCTATCGGCGCCTCGAAAAGCCCCTCTACAACTATCTCTTTCGCTGGTTCTGGGACCCGGTCGAATGCGAGGACCTGATTCATGACGCGTTCGAGCGGATCTGGAAGCGACGGACACAGGTCGATCCGGACCGGCTGGATGCGCTGGTCTGGACCACGACACTGAACCTGGCCCGAAATCAATGGCGCAGAGGCCGTCGCTGGCGATGGCTCCCACTGCCCGACTCTCTTCGGTCCGGACAGAGCCCGCAGCGAGCTGCTCAGCTAGACGAGCGTGACCAGCGCCTTCGCGCCGCGCTGGAACGCCTGCCGCCGAACGAGCGCGAAGTCATTCTTCTCGATGTCTTTGCCGGGCTCGGCAGCAAGGAACTGGCCTCTGTGCTTGGTATTCCCAAAGGCACACTCGCTTCGCGCAAACACACGGCCACAGCCCGACTGACCCGGCTACTGGAGGAAACTGATGAGCAATAAACAATTGTTTCGCCAGCTCGACCCGCCGCCCGGCGGCTTCGAGCGCTTGCAGGCCCGCCTGCATCGCCGGTCATACCGCGGCCACTGGCTGCCGGCGGCAGCCGCTGCCTGCCTGATCGGCCTTGGCTTGTTCTGGCATGCCCAGCACCAGGCCGAACGGGATGGTTTTGCCGAGCTGCGCCAAACCCTGGAATCGGCCCGGCAACCGCCTGTGCTCATTGACGACCGCGAACCCGAACGTCTCGCGGTCGCCTCGGACCTCGCTGTGGTCTACTGGCTCAACGCGCCGGAATGATGCCAGCCCGGCGGCGATGCCTTGCTCGCCCGATTGCGGCGCGCTTCGCGTGGCCTTGACGCGGGCGGTTCAGCATTCGAGCATGACGTCGATGAAATGCAATTCGTTCACGCAGCTGCTTCGAAGCGGCCTGCTGGCCCTGCTGCTGGCGCTGCCGGTCATCGGCGCGGGCGGGGAGGAGATCCCCGCCGACCGTGACGAGCCCTCGGGATACCTGGTCGCCGACGAGCGCTCGCCGCTCGATGCCTTTCGGCCCGACCGGGCCGGCTGGCTGGCCTGGGCCGGCCCGATCCTGATGGGTACGGTCGCCTACCTGCTGATCGTGTTCATCCGCGTCTTCAGCCGCAACGCCCACCCCGACAACCTCGAAACCGACGCCGATGACGAGGATGATGCCGGAGCGGACCGCGACTGAGCCGGGAAACAGCAGCGGCGATCAGTCGGTTGACGCCTCGAAGCGGTCTTCGAGCACCACCTCGGACTGGAAGCTGAG
>CAYQJJ010000263.1:0-3957 GCA_964417745.1 uncultured Wenzhouxiangella sp. | reverse complement strand
AGCCCCGCGGCCGAACCGCCGGCCAGCGGGAAGACCAGCATGGCAAAGCCGAGCTGCGAGATGGTGGAGTAGGCGATCAGCAGTTTCAGGTGGCGCTGCGCGAGCGCCTGCAAGCCGCCCCAGATGATGGCCAGTGCTCCCAGCAGACCCAGGGCCTGCCCCGGCCAGCCGGCCATGTAGTCGGCGAAAGGTCCGAACCAGACGCGCACCAGCAGGTAGTAGCTGGCGGCGACCACCACCGCCGAGAGCACGGCACTCACCGCGGTCGGTGCGCGCCCGTGGGCCTTGGGTAACCAGAAGTGAAGCGGAAACGCGCCGGCCTTGAGTAATAGGCCGACGGTTACCAGGACGACGGCCATGCCGGTGACATGGTCCAGTGCCACGGCTTCGGCCAGAAGTTGCAGGTCAAGCACGCCATAGCGGCCGTACAGCAGTGCCACACCGAATAGATAGAGGGAAGAGCCCAGCAGCATGGCCATCAGGTAACGCCAGGCCGCGCCCAGGGCATCGCTGCCGGTCAGCGCGATCAGCGCCACGGCGCCCAGGGTCAGCAGTTCCAGCGCCACGTAGAGGTTGAACAGGTCGGCGGAGAGGAAGAGCACGTTGAGCCCGGCCCAGAGGAATAGCCAGAGTGACCAGAACTGGGTGTTTCCGGCTTCTGTCGCTGCGTGATGGAGGCTGCCGGCCGTGCCGGTGATGGCGGTCAGCAACAGCATGATCGCTGCCAGGCCATCCAGCGTCCAGGTGATGCCCAACGGTGCCCCCCAGCCGCCGAGCGCGTGCTGTAGCGGTCCGTCTTTGACAACGTTGATGGTCAGCACCATTGCGGCGACGGTCATGCCGAGGCCGCCAACGATGGCAAACCATGGCCCCGTGGCGCTGCGGCAGAAGGCGCCAATGGCGCCTGCCAGGGGCGTGCACGCCAGCGCGATCGCCGCCCATTCCGCCGGGTTCACGCGTCGTCCTCCGGCCGTCCCCGGGACGGGTCACTGCCACCCGTGGCCAGGCGGATGACGATGGCCAGCGCTACCGCCGTGGTGCTGACCGTGACCACCAGGCCGGTCAGGACAATCGCATGAGGGACCGGGTCGAGCGGCTCGCTCATGCGCGCGATGGTGACGAAGAGAAGGAATACCGCGCTGCTCAGGACGTTGAGGGCCAGCAGCTTGCGCAGCATGCCCTCGCTGGCGAACAGGCCGTGGCAGCCGATCAGGAACAGCGCGCTGGCAAGTACGAGATAAAGGGTCATCGCCGGTCATCCCCGTGCCAGCGCGCGGGCGGGTGCCCGTTGAGATAAGCCGCGAACAGCAGCATGGCAATCGACAGGGCCGCGGCGACTTCCAGGGCCACGATCAGATGAGCGGCCGCGGCATCCGGGTAGGCAAAGAAGGGCTTTCCTGCCAGGCTTGCGGCAAGCGCGACCAGCAGCATGGCCAGCAGGCCAAGGCTCAGCAGCCAGCGCCAGGGTCCGTTTTCCTCGCCGGTCAGCCAGGGTCGGGCGCCGGCAAGGATGACGAGAATGCCGCCGGCGCCGAGTACGGCGCCGGCCTGGAAAGCGCCACCGGGCGCATGCGAGCCGCGCCACAGCAGGTAGGCGGTGGCCAGCACGAAGATCGGCCAGAGCATTCGGCCCAGTGCCGGCAGAGCCGGGGACGGAGCCGGCGGAACCAGCGGTTCGGGCACCGGCCCCAGCGACCAGATGGCGACCACGGCAAGCAGGAGTACGCCGATCTCCAGCAGGGTGTCGAAGGCGCGAAAGTTGAGCAGAACCGCGGTGACCGGGTTTTCCACGCCGGCTTGGGGCATGGAGGCCTCGACGGTCTCGCCGAGGCCGGGGGTGGGCAGTTGCCAGGCGGCGGCGCCAAGCAGTACCAGCAATGTCGCGGCCAGGGCAGACAGCACGACAACCGAGGGCCAGCGCCTGCCGGGCGGGATTCTTTCGCGCGCTGTGCTGCTCAGGCGTCCCAGCGCCGAGAGCAGCAGGGCACCGGTGATACCGGCGCCGATGGCCGCCTCGGCCAGGGCGATGTCGGGGGCATCCAGGCGAACCCAGGCCAGTGCCATCAACAGCCCGAACACGATGAAACTGATCACGGAGCGGAACAGGTCCGGCGCGTGTGTCGCCTGCCAGGCCAGCCAGAGCAGTGCGCCGGCAAGCAACAGGTCGTAGGCAACGCTGACCATCGGCGTCATCATCGGCTCCAGGGCCGGATTCCGCGTGCCAGCGCGGTCCGGGCGATCAGTCCGGCACCGGTGGCCGAGGCGATCAACATGAGCACCCAGATCAGCAGCAGTTTCAGTGCCACGATCAGGCTGCCTGAATGGATCCCCAGCCCAAGACAGATCAGTCCGAGGCCGATGTTGTCGCCCTTGGCCAGGGCGTGCAGACGGGTGTAGACATCCGGGAAGCGCAGCAGCCCCAGGGTGCCGGAGAGCAGGAACGCCACCCCGGCGATGACCAGTGCCGCGGCGAGCCATTCGGCAAATGTCATGCCTGGTCCTCCTCGCGGTCGCTGTCGACGTGGGTGGCGGCCGCGAGCGCCGACCAGGTGCGACTGACGAAGGTCACCACGGCCAGCGCGGAGAGCAGGGCGAAAACCAGCGCCACGTCCAGCAGGGCGGGCGAGGGCCGGGTCACTGCCAGGATCAGGATGATCGCCACCGCCGAGGTGGCAAACATCTCCGCGGCCAGCATGCGATCGGCCGATTCCGGTCCGCGCAGGATGCGGACCAGGCCGACGACGATGTTCAGCAGCAGGATGACGACGATGATGCCGTAGAGGTCAGTCATTGTGATTGACAGGCTGCTGCAGGAGCCTGGCGGTCAATGTCTCGAGGCGTCGCAGCCCGGCCAGGGCGCGCTCGGTATCACCGATGGTGTGCACGGTCATCACTTCGTCGGTAATGCGCACGCACAGGGTCCCGGGCATCAGGTTGATCAGGTTGGCCAGGAAAATACGGCTGCCGTTGTCCGGGAGTCGCCACGGGTAATCGAGGAGCGCAGGCGTGAGCGGCCGGCGCGGGTGCAGGGCACGGCCGGCGACATCCAGACCGCTGCGCAGGGAAAAGGCAGCGAATACCGCAATGAAGCCAAGAGCCCCGGAAATACTGAGTCGCCAGAAAAGCAGGCTCGGGAAAGGACTGATGAGCGCGGCGGCCGCGACGGCCGGGATGCCCCAGGCCCAGGCGTCGCTGTCGCCTCCGGTCAATAGCCACCAGATTCCGGCGTAGAGAATCACCCGCCCGGGAAGATCACGCGGGCGAGTGCGGCCGATGACGTCGTGGATGAACGCGGGAATACGCGTTCCAGAGTGTTGCTTGCCGGTTTCGGCGCTGGTGACGGTGGCGCCGTGCGAGCGGCGCTTCACGGGGCTGGTCGTCACGTTCGCCCGGCTTGCTCAGCCCTCGCGGGCGAGTTCGCGGCCGATGAGCATGCGGCGGATTTCGTTGGTGCCGGCGCCGATGTCGTAGAGCTTGGCGTCGCGCAGCAGGCGGCCGGTCGGGTATTCGTTGATGTAGCCGTTGCCGCCCAGGGCCTGGATGGCTTCCAGCGCCACGTTGACCGCGCTGGTCGAGCTGTGGAGCAGGCAGGCGGCGGCGTCGATGCGTGACTTGTCGCCGCGGTCGTAATCACCGGCAACCTGGTAGGCGAAGCCGCGCGAGGACTGCAGGGCGGCGTACATGTCGCCGACCTTGGCCTGCATCAGGCCGAAATCCGACAGCGTGCGCCCGAACTGCTTGCGCTCGCGGATGTAGGGCAGGACGTTGTCCATGGCCGCCTGCATGATGCCGATCGGCCCGCCGGAGAGCACCAGGCGCTCGGAGTTGAGCCCTGACATCAGGATTTTCACGCCCGCATTGACCTCGCCGAGCACGTTGTCCTCGGGAATCTCGCAGTCGTCGAACACCAGCTCGCAGGTATTGGAGCCGCGCATGCCGAGCTTGTCGAGCTTCTGG
>CAYQJJ010000262.1:0-3972 GCA_964417745.1 uncultured Wenzhouxiangella sp. | reverse complement strand
TGACGGCGTGGGCCAGCCCGAAAAGCAACGACGCGATCACCAGCCCGGCCCAGGGCCCGATCAGTCCTGACAGCCCGGCCTGGATGACACCGCGAAACAGCAATTCTTCGCCGACCCCGGCCAGCAGGGCAACGAGCACGATGATCGGCCAGCCGGCGCCGCGGAACAGCGGCACGATCAGCTCATCGACCACCTGCCGAAGAGACCGTGCCCAGGCCCGCTCCAGGCCATCGAGCAACCACAAGCCGGCCACCATCGGCAGCGTGGCGCCCAGACTCAGCCAGAGCGCCGATGGACCGGCATCGAGCTCGTGCCAGGGCGACAGACCGAATAGCAGCGCCAGGCCGAGGGCGAGCACCACCACGCCAGCCTGGAACCCGAACACCAGAGCCAGGCGCGAGCGCTCGTTCATGGCGCGATCCTGCCGATGCAGGCGCGGGATACCGGCATTGCATGTTTGGCTTCGAGAGACTGGCGCATTCCGTTATCCTTTCAGTTTCGCTCAACCAGGATCCACACCATGGCCCGATTTTCCATCCAGATCGCGGTTCGCTGGGGCGATCTCGACGCCTTCAATCACGTCAGCAACGTCACCTACCTGCGCTATATCGAAGAATGCCGGGCGCGCTGGATGGAGTCGGTGCCGAGCCACTGGCGGACCGGCGAGTCATCGCCGGTGCTGGCCAACGTCAACATGAATTTCCGCCGCCCGCTGCACTGGCCCGCGACCCTGGAGGTCGCGCTGAACCCGGCTTCCCCGGGCCGATCGAGCATCAAGCTCGAACACGAAATCCGCGCGCTCGACGCCGATGGTGAACCCGGCACCCTGCACGCCGATGGCACCAGCACGCTGGTCTGGATCGATACCCGAAGCGGTGAATCAGTCACCCTGCCACAATCGATTCGTGAGCTGGCCGCGACCTGAGCGCTTCAGCCTCCCTTGCGCAGGCGCTCGACCAGCTTCTTGAGGGTCGCCTGGGTGGACTCGGCGAACCAGCCATCGACGAAGGCATCGATGTCGAGCGCCCCGGGGTCATCGAACAACGCCGCCAGGTCCGCGCGGCACAGGCGTCGTGTGGCCTGCATGGCGTGCTGCGGCAGCGCCAGGTGGGTCTGGCACCAGGCCACGGCGCGCTCGACGACCTGGTCGCCGGGTGCGGTCTCATCGACCAGCCCCAGCGCCTTCGCATCGGCTACCGGGATCATCTGCCCGGCCACGAGGTGGCGCTCGGCGCGATAGGTTCCGACCAGCCGGACCAGGGCCTGGTGGATGACCGGCGGCACGACCAGCCCGACCTGCACCTCGTTGAGCCCGAGCTGAAAGTCGCCTTCGGCCTGGACCCGGTAATCGGCAAACAGCGCGAGTACCGTGCCGCCGGCCGGGCTATGGCCGGTCAACGCCGCGACGATCGGGATGTCGCTGCGCGCCATGCGCTCGAGCAGGCCGAAGAAGGCGCTCCAGAATTGGCGCATGCCCGCCTCATCGAGCGTGAGCAACTCGGGCACGTCGAGACCGGCGGAAAAAAGCCCCGGCGATCCGGAAAGCACAACCGCCCGGGCCTCACCATCGATTGCCTCGGCCAGTGCCGTATCGAGGCGCGAGACC
Organism: uncultured Wenzhouxiangella sp.; assembly: GCA_964417745.1. Classification (GTDB taxonomy): domain Bacteria; phylum Pseudomonadota; class Gammaproteobacteria; order Xanthomonadales; family Wenzhouxiangellaceae; genus Wenzhouxiangella. The sequence goes on along the minus strand of CAYQJJ010000262.1, from coordinate 2,366 downwards.
AGTTCCGGGTTGAGGGCGTTGACCGGGGAGCGAGCGAGATTGAGTTCGACGACGCCAGCGTCGTGGTGGCGGGTTTCAAGCATGCGGGTGCCAGGATCCAGTCGTTTGGAGATAGTTCCGGATTGTAACCGGCTCGGTAAGTGGGCATTCATTCAGCCCGGTCATGAGATACTAATTGGATTGTTAATCAGCGGATTCGTTGTGGAGAGAAAAACATGCTGCGAGTAATTGCTTTTCTGCTGCTGCTGCTATCGGTTCCGGCGCTGGCTTCCGACGCGCTCGAGATTGGCGACCCGTGGTCACCCGAGGCCCCGCCGGGGCGCATGATGGCCGGGTTCATGACCCTGGCCAACCACGGCAGCGACGAAATCGTCCTGGTCAATGCCGCCAGCGAGCAATTCGGCCGGGTCGAGATTCACACCATGACGGTCGACGATGACGACATGATGCGCATGCGCAAAATCGATGAGCTGGCGGTTCCGCCGGGCGAGACGGTACACCTGGAATCGGGCGGGCTGCACCTGATGCTCATCGACCCCGAGGCGCACTTCAGCGCCGGCGATCGGCTCGACATCGAACTGATCGCGGCCGACGGCCAGCGCTTCGAGCTCAGCCTTGAGGTCAGATCACGATAGCGGTCAAGATATTGTCCCAACAATTGTCACGACAATCGTCACAATGACCGTCACAACGATCGTCACAACGATCGCAACGCCAATCGTGTCTGTCATGGCATAGCGCCGACGCGCTATGATGGCCTCTAACCTCCGGGAGGCCGTGCATGTTCGAAGCCGAACCGATTACCACCGCCGGTTTGCTGACCGCGGCCGGGCTGCTGCTGGTACTCAGCGTGCTGTTCAGCCGGCCTTCCGAAAAGATCGGCATCCCGGTCGTGCTGGTGTTCTTGCTGATCGGCCTGCTCGTTGGCAACTACCTGCCCCCCCAGTTCGTCGATTTCGACCTGGCCTTCCGTATCGGCACCGTCGGGCTGGTGCTGATCCTGTTCGACGGTGGCCTGAACACGCCATTTCGCCAGGTTCGCTCCTACGTTGCTCCGGCCTCGGTGCTGGCCACGGTGACCGTGGTCGGCACGGCGCTGATGGTCGCCGGGCTCGCCTGGCTGCTCGGGGTTGGCTGGATGGAGGCACTGCTGCTCGGGGCCATCGTTTCATCGACCGATGCCGCGGCGGTGTTTTCCTCGCTGCGCGGCTCGGGTGTTCAGCTGCAGCGACGGGTCGGCGCGACGCTGGAGCTCGAATCCGGGCTCAACGATCCGATGGCGGTGATCCTGACGCTGACACTGACCACCCAGCTGCTCGGTGCCGAGGCGTTCGTCTGGTGGCGCTTCGCCTCGGACGTGGTGATGCAGCTGCTCATCGGCCTCGGAGCGGGCCTGGCGATCGGCTGGCTCGGAACGCAGCTGCTCGGGCGCATCCGTGTGCCCGCCGCCGGACTCTACCCGGCCCTGACGCTGGCGCTGGCACTGCTGGCTTTCGGTATCCCGACCCTGTTCATGGGCTCGGGCTTCCTGGCTGTCTACGTCGCGGCACTGATGCTCGGCAATCAGCGCCTGCCCTATCGCTCCGGCATCCTGCGCGTTCACGACGCCATGGCCTGGCTGGCACAGATCTCGATGTTTCTCGTGCTTGGTCTGCTCGCCGTGCCGGAACTGCTCTCGACCGCCGGCTGGCGCGGCCTGGTGCTGGCCCTCGGGCTGGCGCTGGTCGCCCGGCCGGTGATGGTGCTGCTGAGCCTGGCGCCGTTCGGGTATCGGCTGTCGGAGTCAGGCTTCATCTCCTGGGTCGGCCTGCGTGGCGCGGTGCCGATCCTGCTGGCTACCTATCCGGTACTGGCCGGGGTCGAGGGTGCCTACGAGCTGTTCCACCTGGTGTTCTTCGTGGTCGTGGTCAACGCACTCATACCGGGTGCGACCATTCGCTGGGCGGTTCGCCTGTTCAACGTCGAGCGCGCCGGCTTCGAGCGGCCCTCGCCAGTGCTCGAAATCAACGCCATCGAGTCCCTGCCGGTCCAGATCATCTCGTTTCGTCTCGACCCGGCGGCGCTGGTCACCGGCCTGCCGGCAAGCGCCCTGCCGCTACCCGAGGGTTCCGACATCCTGCTGCTGGTTCGCGACAAGGAGGCCCTGCCCGTGGGCCCGGATACGGTACTGCTGCCGCACGACCACGTCCACGTCATGGTGCGCCCGGACGACAAGCGGGCCATCGAGCTGATGTTCGGGCTGCGAGAGGAAGACTGAAGACACCGGCGACTAGTGTACTGTCCGGTACTAATTGGTGATATCAGAGCCCCGCAAATGGTTCACAACAAGGCGCGAGCCGCAGGGCAGAGTTGTGCCTCTGTTCAAG
>CAYQJJ010000261.1:0-3973 GCA_964417745.1 uncultured Wenzhouxiangella sp. | reverse complement strand
ACTCGACGCGCTCGAAATAGACGTCGCGGGCGCGGCCGTTACCGGCGCGCAGGCCATGAATGCGGCCGTCTTCCTCGCCGCGCTCGAAGCGCACGCCCAGCACCGGCAGGCTGCCGCTGAAGTGGTCATCGCCGGACGGATACAGCGAAACCGGCCCGAAGCGCCGGTGGTGGAGGCGCAGCGCGGTGGCGTTGGCCTCGATGGCGTAGTAGGTCTCGAGCTCGCGGCTGTAGTAATGACCGGCGTATTCGCCCGGCTCGAAACCCTCGGGCGGGTCGGCCTCGACCCGCCGGCCGCGCCGCTCCTCGTTTCCGATCAGCGTGAGCGAGCGCGATCGCCCGTCTTCGCGGCGTTCGAATCGAACCCGCTTGTCGCTGCCTTCGATCTCGAAGGTTCGGGCATCCACGGGGCGAAGTTGCCGCGGGCTTTGCCCGGGGCTGGAGACGACATAGGCGCCCGAGTTGCGCCGGAACTCGAGAATCCGGTCGTCGGAATCGGCGATCTTGTAGGCGCCGGCATAGCGCTCAAACAGCGCATCGTGAAAGGTGTCCGGGCCCAGCGCTCGGGTGATCGGTGCGCGGCTGGCAATGTCGAGTTCGGTGGCCAGCAGGGTATTGCCGACGAAGTCGATGAGCCGATCGCTGAGCTCGTGGTGGTTGGCGAAGACCATGTAGCCGCTGTCGATTTCGGGGAAATAGTGAAACGCCGACAGGTGACCGAGGTCGCCGCCGCCGTGGCGCCAGCGCAGCAGCCCGCCGTGACGGTCGATGCCCAGCCCCAGGCCGTAGCCGGTGTCGGTGCCGTCGGCCAGCTCGAAGGGCGTGGTCATCAATACTCGTGCCGCCTCGCCGCCGAGATCGAATTCCCCGAGATGGCGCATCCAGCGGGCCATGTCGCCGACGGTGGTGTAGACGGCCCCGGCGCCCGGTGCCCCGGCGACATCGCGCATTTCCAGCCAGGTGTCGTTCTGGCGCGTGTAGCCGGTCGCGGCACGCTCGATGATGTGGATCGGGGTTGGCCGGACCCGGGTGTCGTCCATGCCGAGTGGTTCGAACAGGTTCTCGCGCATCCAGTCGGCGAAGCGCTCGCCGGTCACGCGCCGGATGACGCGCGCCAGCAGCACGTAGCCGGTGTTGTTGTAGTTCCATTCCGTGCCCGGCGGGTTCTGCAACTCACCCTGGCGGTCGAGCATCTGCAGGATGTCGGCCTCGTCGATCCAGTCGCCCCGGTCCATGCGCACTCCCGCGAGCATCATCAGGCTGATGTAGTCGCGCAGCCCGCTGGTGTGGCTGGCCAGGTGACGCAGGGTGATGGTGTGGTCGTGTTCGGGCAGCTCGGGCAGGTGGTCGCGCACGTCGTCGTCGAGCGAAAGCCGCCCCTCGGCGGCCAGCAGGGCCAGTGCCATGCCGGTGAACTGCTTGGCCGTCGAACCGATATTGACCCGGGTCGAGGCCTCCAGCGGGCGCTGCCAGGCCAGGCTGGCCGAGCCGGCGGCATGGACCTCGGTGAGCTCGTGGTCGCGCACCAGGCCGATGATCGCACCGGGGGTTTCGGCATCGAAGCGCTGAAGCAGGGCGGCGAGCGCGTCGTCGTCCGCCGCAGCGGTCGGGCCCGACAGAGCCGAAAGTGCCAGCAGCCCGGCCAGCGCGATCGCACGGCCGGCCGGCAAGGCGTTGCGCGATCCGGTCCCTTGCCGCCTCATTGGCCGGGCTGCAGCTCGCGGTCGAGGAAGCGCGCGATCATCTCGTAGACATGAATGCGCTGGTCGGTGCCGGCGATGGCGTGCTTCTCGCCCGGGTAGGTCATCAGGTCGAAGGGGGTGCGCTGTTCCTGAAGCACCTGCATCAGCAGGGTGGAGTGGGTGAACAGCACGTTGTCGTCGGCCATCGGATGGATCAGCAGCAGCGGGTCGGCGATCTGCTCGGCGTAGGTGATCACGTTGCCGGCCTCGTAGGCTTCGGGCTGGTCTTCGGGCGTTCCCATGTAGCGCTCGGTGTAGTGGGTGTCGTAGAGACGCCAGTCGGTGACCGGCGCGACCGCGACCGAGGCGGCGAACTCGCCCGGATACTGGGCCGCGCCCATCAGCGCCAGGTAGCCGCCGTAGCTCCAGCCGAAGATGCCGATGCGCTCTTCGTCGACGAAGTCCAGGCCGCGCAGCCAGTCCATGCCGATCATCTGGTCGGCCATCTCGATGCGCCCGAGTCGCAGGTAGGCGGCATCCTGGAAGGCCTTGCCCTGGCGCTCGACGCCGCGGTTGTCGAGCGAGAACACCACATAGCCCTGGCGGGCCATGTACTGGTCGACTAGTGCCCGGCGCCCCCAGCTATTGGTGGCCAGCCGGTGGGTGGGCCCGCCGTAGAGGTGGAAAAACACCGGGTAGCTCTTCTCGGGGTCGAAGTCGACCGGCCGGATCAAGCGGTAGTGCAGGCGCTGCTCGTCCGGGCCGACCAGGCTGCCGAATTCCGACCTCGCGTGGCTGTCGCGCCAGGGCCCGTAGGGATGGTCGGCATCGAGGCGGTTTTCGACCAGCCAGGCCTGGCGCTCGCCGTCGGCGGTGTGCAATGAAAGCTGCGGCGGGTGCTCGGTGCTCGACCAGGTGTCGACATACACCCGCGCGTCGGCGTCCATGCTGATCTCGTGCCAGCCGCTGCGCCGCGAGATGCGCGAGACGATTTCCGGCGAGCTGGTCACCAGCGATTGACGATAGAGCTGTTTTTCCGTGGGCGAGACCTCCGCGGCGGTGAAATACACCATGCCCAGCTCCTCATCGACGCCGACCAGCGCATCGACGGGCCATTCGCCCCGGGTCAGCTGGCGGATGAGCTCGCCGTCGAGATCAAACAGGTAGAGGTGGCGGTAGCCGTCGCGCTCCGACGACCAGATGAATGCCGGCATGTCCTCCAGGAAGTACAGGTCGTCGTGCAGGTTGATCCAGGTGTCGCTGGTCTCGGCGAGCACCACCCGGCTCGAGAAATCCTCGAGCTCGGTCAGCACCAGCTCGAGGGTCTGCTGATCGCGGCTCTGGCGTTGAAAGCTCAGACGCTCGCCGCCGGGCAGCCAGTCCACGCGCGGGATATAGATGTCGTCTTCATCGCCCAGGTCAATCCACTCGGTCTCGCCTTCGGCGATATCGACAACCCCGAGCCGGTAGGTCACGTTGGGCGTGCCGGTGTAGGGATAGCGCTGCTCGACCATGCGGATGGTCTCGGCCTCGATCTCGTGGCGCAGGGTGACATCGATGGGGCTCTCGTCGATCTGCAGGTAGGCGATGCGTTCACCGTCCGGCGACCACCAGTAGCCGGTGTCGCGGCCCATTTCCTCCTGGGCGATGAACTCGGCCACGCCGTTGGCGACCACGTCGCTGGCATCATCGGTCAGGGCGCGTGCACCGTCGCCATCGCCATTGGCCGGGTCGAGCGGCGCAACCCACAGCTCGCGCTCGCGCACAAAGGCGACGTGGCGGCCGTCCGGTGCGATCTTCGGGTCGGTGTCGAACGCCTCGCTGTCGGTGATCTGGCGCACGTCGACGCTATCCTCGCCGAGTTCGGCAACGTAGATGTCCCCCCCGAGCGGAAACAGCAGAAAGCGCCCGTCGGCCGACCAGCGGTACTCGACAATGCCGCGCAGGTCGGCGATGCGGGCGCGCTCGCGACGTGCCTGCTCGGCCGGTGAGAGCTCGCCTTCGGCGGCAACCACCTCGTCGGCGGCCACCAGGCGGCGGGTGGTGTCGTCTTCGACGTGGTATTCCCACAGATCCATCAGGTTGCGATCGTCCTCGCGCCCGCGCAGGAAGGTCACCCGATCCCCGGCCGGCGACAACTCGGCCCGGCGCAGGCTCGGCCCCGAAAGGTCGGGCGAGGAAAAGATCCGCTCGATGGTCAGCTCCGGCGCATCGGCAGCGACCGGCGAAGCAAGGAGCAGAATGGCAACAGCAATCAGAATCAGACGAAATGGCATGGCAGGGGGCATCACT
>CAYQJJ010000260.1:0-3985 GCA_964417745.1 uncultured Wenzhouxiangella sp. | reverse complement strand
GCGACCGGCAGGATCGCGTGCACGAAGGTGCCGGCGTCGAAGGGACGCAGATCAGCGGCGGTCTCGCCGACGCCGATAAAGCGGATCGGGATGTTCATCTCCTCTGCCATGGCGAACAGCACACCGCCGCGCGCGGTGCCGTCGAGCTTGGTCACGGTGATGCCGCTCAGCGGCAGCGCCTGGTTGAACTCGCGCGCCTGGGCCAGGGCATTCTGGCCGGTGCCGGCATCGACAACCAGCATGGTCTCGTGGGGTGCGCTGGGGTCGATTTTCTGCATCACCCGCCGGACCTTGGCGAGCTCTTCCATCAAGTGGCCCTGAGTGTGCAGGCGTCCGGCGGTATCGGCGATCAGGATGTCGGTACCGCGTGCCTGGGCCGAGTGCAGGGCATCGTAGATGACCGCAGCGGTGTCGACGCCGGATTTCTGGGCCACCACCGGCACGCCGTTGCGCTCGCCCCAGGCCTGGAGCTGCTCGACGGCCGCGGCCCGGAAAGTATCCCCGGCAGCCAGCATGACCGACTTGCCCTCATCGAGGTAGCGCCGGGCCAGCTTGCCGATGGTGGTGGTCTTGCCCACACCGTTGACCCCGACCATCAGGATCACGAAGGGTTTCTTTTCGGTATCGACGGCCAGGAACTGCTCGGCCGGCTCGATCAGATCGTAGAGTTCGGCCTGAACGGCCGGCAGCACGTCGGCGGGCTGGCTGATGATGTTCTTGCGAATGCCCTCGCGCAGCCGATCGATGATGCGGGTGGTGGCTGCCACGCCCATGTCGGAGGTCAGCAGCGTGGTCTCGATCTCCTCGATCAGCGCCTCGTCGATGCGCGTTGCCGAGTTGATCAGGCCGAACAGGCCACCGAGGCTGTTGCGAGTGCGTTCAAGCCGCGTCTCGAGCGGGTCGCCGCCGGTTTTTTCGACCGGACGAACTTGAGTAGATTCAATGCCCTGGCCGCTCTTGTTGCGGCGAAATATGGAAAACATGTCGGATTCTGCCAGCCGTCTAAAGTGGGGCGCGTCGGGGAATGGGTTGAGGCACGTTATGCTATCACCATGACCGGTAGATTACGCATCATCTCGGGCCAGTGGCGCGGCCGAAAGATTCCGGTTGTCGATCGCCCGGGGCTGCGTCCGACCGGCGACCGGGCGCGCGAGACCCTGTTCAACTGGTTGCAGGGCTCGCTCGCCGGGGCGCGCTGTCTCGATCTGTTCGCCGGCAGCGGCGCGCTGGGCCTGGAGGCGGCCTCGCGTGGCGCTGGCGAGGTGGTGTTGATCGAGCGCGACCGGGGCCTGGCACGTGCGCTTGACGAGCTGGTATCGGGGTGGCCTGGCGCGGATCGGGTGCGGGTGGTCAACGACGACGCCCTGGCCTGGCTGAAGACCGACACCGGGCAGTTCGATATCGTGTTCATCGACCCGCCCTTCGAGGCCGGCCTGCAACAGCGCACGCTCGAGGTGCTCGTCGAGCGTGACCGGCTGAGCCCGGGGGCGCGCGTTTACGTGGAGGCGGCGGCCGATGAGAGCTTCGATCATGGCCTCGAATCCCTGCCGGGGTTCGAGGTCGACCGCGAAAAGCGCCTCGGCGCTGTCGGGATGCTGCTGCTGCGCTACACGGCCGGCGACCGGCCAGCGTTATAATCGCGTCTTTCCGCCATCCGTCGAGCAAAATGGCCGAGCCAGCCAATCATCGCATTGCCGTCTATCCGGGCACTTTCGACCCGATGACCAACGGGCACACCGATCTCGTCATTCGCGCCGCGCGCATGTTCTCCAGCGTGCTGGTTGCGATTGCCGAGAGCCCGCACAAGAAACCGGCTTTCGGGCTCGAACATCGCATCGAACTGGCCCGCCTGGTGCTCAACGAGCAGAACGTGAACAATGTCGAGGTGGTCGGTTTCGACAACCTGCTGGCCCACTTCGTGCGCGAGCGCGGTGTCGGCATCATCCTGCGCGGCCTGCGCGCAGTCTCGGATTTCGAATACGAATTCCAGCTGGCCTCGATGAATCGCCACCTGGTCAAGGATGTCGAGACGGTGTTTCTGACCCCCGACGAGAAGCACAGCTTCATTTCCTCGACCCTGGTCAAGGAGATCGCCCGGCTGCAGGGCGATGTCGATGAATTCGTCCACCCGGCGGTCGCGGCCGCGCTCGCGCAACGCTTCAAACAAGGCTGAACCATGACCAGTGACAACAACGAATCGGTCGACTCCCACCGCCTGATCCTGCGCCAGACCCGGCTCGAAGACTATGCCGACATCGCCGAGATCATGGAGCGCGTCTACCCCGGTGGGCTCGAGGGCGCCTGGACGCGCGCCCAGTTCGAGTCGCAGGTCCAGCGCTTTCCCGAGGGCCAGATCTGCATCGAGGACAACGGCAAGGTGGTGGCCGCGGCGATCTCGCTGATCGTCAAGTACAGCCGCTGGGGCCAGGACCATCGCTACTGGGACATCGTCGGCAACGGTTACCTGACCACCCACGACCCCAAGGGTGATGTGCTCTACGGTGTCGATGTGTTCGTCAACCCGGACTACCGCGATCTCAGGCTCGGCCGGCGTCTCTACGACGCACGCAAGGAACTGTGCGAGAACCTCAACCTGCGCGGTATCGTGGTCGGCGGTCGCATCCCCGGCTACCACAAGGTGGCCGATCAGATGACGCCGCGCAAGTATGTCGCCAATGTGCGCTCGCGCGAGATGACCGACCCGATTCTCACGTTTCAGCTCGCCAACGATTTCCAGGTCCGGCGCATCGTGCGCGATTACCTGCCCGATGACCAGCAATCAGCGGGTTACGCGGTATTGCTGGAGTGGATCAACATCTATTTCGAGGAGGCCAGTTCCGGCTTGATCGGCGGACGCCCCTCGGATGTGCGCATCGGTGCGGTGCAGTGGCAGATGCGCCAGACCCGCTCGCTCGACGATCTCTACACCCAGATCGAGTATTTCGTCGATGCCGTTTCCGGCTACCAGGCCGATGTCGTGCTGTTTCCGGAGTTCTTCAACGGCCCGTTGATGGCGCCTTGGAACGACCAGGGCCCGGCCGGGGCGGTACGCCGGCTCGCCGAGTACACCGAGGAGATCCGCGACCGCATGCTCAAGTTCGCCGTCTCCTACAACATCAACATCATCGCCGGCTCGATGCCCGAGTACGATGGTGACCACCTGCGCAACGTGTGCTATCTGCTGCGCCGGGATGGCACCTGGGACCGCCAGTACAAGGTCCACATTACCCCCGACGAGGTTGGCTACTGGGGTCTGACCGGCGGTGACAAGGTCAAGGTTTTCGATACCGACTTCGGCAAGGTGGGCATTCTGGTCTGCTACGACGTCGAGTTTCCCGAGCTGCCGCGCCTGATGGCCGAGGAGGGCATGCACATCCTGTTCGTGCCGTACTGGACCGATACCAAGAACGCCTACCTCAGGGTGCGCCGCTGTGCCCAGGCCCGGGCGATCGAAAACGAGTGCTACGTGGTCATGACCGGCTCGGTGGGCAACCTGCCGCGGGTCGAGAATATGGACATGCAGTACTCGCAGGCGGCGGTGTTCACCCCGTCGGACTTCGCGTTCCCGCACGATGCCATCGCCCACGAGGCCACGCCGAATACCGAAACCATGCTGATCGCCGATCTGGATCTCGACAATCTGCGCGAGATCCGCTCGCACGGCTCGGTACGCAATCTCAAGGACCGCCGGCATGATCTTTACGAACTGCGCTGGAAACGCTGAGCCTGACTTGATGCCTCCGGAATCGATCGAATTCTGACTTCCGGTTTGCATTAGCTTGTTATATTGGAACCATTATTCACCAACCTGAAGGCAAGCGAATATGTGGGAAGGCATTGTTGGACTCATCATCGGCATTCTGATCGGCGGCGTGGCGATCTGGATCGTGCTGCGCAGCCGAGGCGAGACCGGGGGCACCTCGGTGGCAAAACTCAAGAAGGAAAACGAGCAGTTTCGCGAGGAAGTCAACGAACACTTCGTGCA
>CAYQJJ010000259.1:2280-3998 GCA_964417745.1 uncultured Wenzhouxiangella sp. | reverse complement strand
TGAGCAGTCCCAGCTCCTGCTCGACCCGCCAGCGGCTGTGCATCAGGGCCGGATGCTCGGCCATGAAGCGCTCGTATTCAGCCAGCCCACCATAGCTCTCGGCCACGGCCGAGAGATCGATTTTACGGCCCATCATTCCCATTCGATTGTCGCCGGGGGTTTGCCCGAAATATCGTAGACCACGCGCGAGACTCCGTCGCATTCGTTGATGATGCGCCGCGAGACGTGATCAAGGAATTCGTGATCGAGGTAGGCCCAGCGGGCGGTCATGAAGTCGATCGTCTCGACCGCGCGCAGGGCGATGACGAATTCGTAGCGCCTGGAATCACCGACCACGCCGACCGACTTGACCGGCAAGAACACCGCGAAAGCCTGGCTGACGCGGTCGTAGAGGCCGGCCTTGCGGAGCTCGGAGATGAAGATGTGATCGGCCCTTTGCAGCGGCTCGACGTACTCCGGCCGCACTTCGCCGAGGATACGGACACCCAGCCCGGGCCCCGGGAAGGGGTGGCGCATGACCAGCTCGGCCGGCAGCCCGAGCTCGATGCCGATCTTTCGCACCTCGTCCTTGAACAGCTCGCGCAGTGGCTCGACGAGCTTGAGATTCATTTCCTCGGGCAGGCCACCGACGTTGTGGTGCGACTTGATGACCTTGGCCTTGCCGGTCGCCGCGCCGGCCGATTCGATGACGTCGGGATAGATCGTGCCCTGCGCCAGCCAGCCCGCCTCCCGGTGGCGCTTGGCGGCAGCATCGAACACCCGGATGAATTCGCGGCCGATGATCTTGCGCTTTTCTTCCGGATCGCTCACGCCGGCCAGGGCGCTCATGAAGGCCTCGCGCGCGTTGACCCGCTCGACACGCACGCCGAGGTGCTCGGCGAAGGTCGCCATGACCTGATCGCCCTCCTCAAAGCGCAGCAGGCCGGTGTCGACAAAGATACACAGCAGCTGATCGCCGATGGCCTGGTGCAACAACGCCGCGACCACCGAAGAGTCAACGCCGCCGGACAGGCCGAGCAACACACTGTCGGAACCGACCTGTTCACGCACCCGCGCGATCTGGTCGTCGATGATCGCCGCGGTGGTCCAGCCGGCATCGCAGCCGCAGATTTCGAGCACGAAGCGTTCGAGAATGCGCCGGCCCTGGGCGGTGTGCGTGACCTCGGGATGGAACTGCAGGCCGTAATAGCCGCGCTGGTCATCGCCCATGCCGGCGATCGGCGCCGAAGGCGTGGTGCACAGGGTCTGGAAACCTTCCGGCAGCTCGGTGACCTTGTCGCCGTGGCTCATCCACACTTCCAGCAGCGCCCGGCCGTCCGGCGCGACGCGGTCTTCGATGCCGTCGAACAGGCGGCCGGGCTCGTGCAGCGCCACCTCGGCATAGCCGAACTCCTTTTCCTCCGACGGGGTGACCACACCGCCGAAATGGCTGGCCATGGCCTGCATGCCGTAGCAGATACCGAGCAGAGGCACGCCGAGTTCGAACACCACGGGCGGAATACGCGGACTGTCCTCGTACGCCACCGACTCCGGGCCACCGGAAAGAATGATGCCGCTGGCCCCAAAGTCAGAGATTACCGAGGGGTCGACGTCATACGGCATGATCTCGGAGAACACCCCGATTTCGCGAATGCGGCGGGCAATCAGCTGGGTGTACTGGGAACCAAAATCGAGAATCAGAATGCGGTGCGCGTGGATGTCGGCCATGGCTGCCTAGG
>CAYQJJ010000259.1:0-2180 GCA_964417745.1 uncultured Wenzhouxiangella sp. | reverse complement strand
TTCAGGTTTCAGGGTCGGCTCCGATCAGGTTTTTCCCGAAACCTGAAACCTGAACCCTGAAACCTTTCATTCAACCCAACTTGTAGTTGGGAGCTTCCTTGGTGATGGTCACATCGTGGGCGTGGGACTCGCGCACGCCCGAGCCGGTGATGCGCACGAAGCGTGACTTGGTGCGCAAATCGTCGATCGTGCCACAGCCGCAGTAGCCCATGCTCGAGCGCAGCCCGCCCATGAGCTGGTGGACCACGTTGCTCAAAAGACCCTTGTAGGGAACCCGGCCCTCGATGCCCTCGGGCACCAGCTTGTCGACCTCGGCGTCGGACTGGAAATAGCGATCCGAAGAACCCTTCTGCATGGCGCCCAGCGAGCCCATGCCCCGATAGCTCTTGTAGGAACGGCCCTGAAACAGCTCGACCTCGCCCGGTGCTTCCTCGGCGCCGGCCAGGAGCGAACCGATCATCACGCTCGACGCGCCGGCGGCGATGGCCTTGGCGATGTCACCGGAAAAACGGATACCGCCGTCGGCAATCACCGGCACATCGAGATCGCGCACCGCGGCAGCCGCGGCCGAGACAGCGCTGACCTGCGGCACACCGATGCCGGCGACCACGCGCGTGGTGCAGATCGACCCCGGGCCCTGCCCGACCTTGATGCCATGCGCGCCGGCCTCGGCGATGGCGCGCGCGCCATCGGAGGTCGACACATTGCCGCCGATGACCTGAACATCGGGGAAGTTCCGGCACACCCAGGCGATGCGATCGAGGACGCCTTTCGAATGCCCGTGGGCGGTATCGACCACAACGATGTCGACCCCGGCCTCGACCAGCGCCGTGATGCGCTCCTCGGTATCTCCCCCGGTGCCGACCGCGGCGGCGGCCAGCAGTTGCTCGGAGTGATCCTTGGCGGCATTCGGGAAATCGCGTGATTTCTGGATATCCTTGACGGTGATCAGCCCGCGCAGCTCGAAGGAATCGTTGACCACCAGGACTTTCTCGATACGGTTGCGGTGCAGCAGTTCGAGCACTTCGTCCTGGCTGGCGCCCTCGCGCACGGTGATCAGTTCATCCTTGCGCGTCATGATATTGCGCACCGGGTCCTCGAGCTTGCGCTCGAAGCGCATGTCGCGGCTGGTGACGATTCCGACCAACTCGCCCTGGTCGACCACCGGAACCCCGGAAATATTGTGCCGGCGGGTCAGCTCGAGCACCTCGCGAATGGTGGTGTACGGCGCGACCGTGATCGGATCCTTGATGACGCCGGCCTCGTATTTCTTGACCACTCGGACGTGGTCGGCCTGGCGTTCGATCGACATGTTCTTGTGAATCACCCCGACTCCGCCGGCCTGGGCCATGGCGATCGCCAGGCGAGCCTCGGTGACGGTATCCATGGCCGCCGAGGCGAGCGGAATGTTGAGCGTGAGATCACGCGTGATGCGGGTGGCCAGATCGACGTCGGAAGGCAGCACATCGGAGTAATCCGGCACCAGCGAGACATCATCGAACGTCAGTGCTTCATCGATCAGGCGCATGGATTTCGCTCCGGCTGGTAAATCCGCCCATTCTATCACCGAACCCCACCCGGATCCGGCCTCCAGCATCGGAAGAACGGCCAATTCACGATACTCGAGCCCCGATTCAGGCTTTGGCGGATGGTTGCCATATGTCACTATATAGGCCCGGCTTGACCGACCCGCCCGCACCCGATCGAGGAATTGGTATGTCTGAGAAAGGATTCATCATCGAGCTGATCGCCCTGATCAGACTGGAGCGTGAGGGCGACCTGGCCGAAAAGCTCGAGGAGATGGCGGTTCAGGACATTGCCGAGGCGATGTCCCAGCTCGACGAGCCCGAAGAACGCCAGAAGATTCTCACGACGCTCCCCGAAGAGCGCCGGACCGACACCTTCGCTTATCTGAGCCTGGGTCTGCAGCGCGAGGTGCTCGCGTCGCTCGACAACAAGGAAGCGAGAAGAATCCTGCACGAACTGGTCCCCGACGACCGGACCGCCTTCCTGGAAAACCTCGACCCGGAAGAACTCGAGGGTTTCCTCAAGCTGCTGGAGCCCCAGGATCTCAAGCAGTCGCTGAAACTGCTCGGCTACCCGGAAGAGTCGATCGGGCGCCTGATTACGCCGAGATTCGTCTCGGTGCGCCCTGAATGGACCGGGGCCCGGGCGCGGGG
>CAYQJJ010000258.1:0-4005 GCA_964417745.1 uncultured Wenzhouxiangella sp. | reverse complement strand
CCGAGGCCCGCCCCGAAATCCTGGCAGACAGCGAAATGGTCGAATACGGGGCCGGCTCGGTGGTCAGCGCGCACGAAGGCGGCATCGAACAGGTTCAGTTCCCCATCGCCGGCTACGCCGCACTACGCGCGACCGGGAGCGAGCATGCCGGCTTGTACATTGCGCTGGTCGGGGTCGAGGGCATGCTGGGCTGGGAAACCGTGCTGGGCCGGCAGCGCCCCGGGCTGCAGGTCCTGGTGCCCGACAGCCTGACCCTGTTGCGCATCCCGGCACGGCTGTTCACCCGGCGGCTCGCCGAGCGACCGGAGATCGACCAGATGGTTCGCGATTACATCGCCCGGCTGTTCGAGCGTGTCGCCCGGTCCAGCATGTGCATCCGCTACCACCGGCTCGAGGCCCGGCTGGCACGCTGTCTACTCGAGGTCCGGTCGCGGGTCGAGAGCGAGACCTTTTTCCTGACCCAGCAGACCCTCTCGGAGCTGCTGGGCGTGCGACGCAGCGGGATCAGCGGCGCGGCAACCCAGCTCCAGGCCGACGGCCTGATCCGCTATCGCCGCGGCACGATCATTGTTCTCGACCCGACCGGGCTGCGATCCCTTTCCTGCGACTGTCTCGACCACGATGTGCGCTGACGGCCTTCGCATCGCCAGCACCGAAGAGCAGCCGGTGATGCCGGATGCCAGCCAGGCGGGGCGCGATACCGGCTGCCGCGTCGAGGTGGTGACCAAACCGGCCGGCCTCGAGGCCCTGCGCGAGAGCTGGGCATCGCTGGCCCGGCGCGCCGCACCGGCCAACCCGTTCATCCACCCGGACTGGATCATCTCCTGGTGGCAGGCCTTCGGCGCGAACCGCAGGCTCTACGTCCTCGCTGCCTGGCGCGGCCCGGAGCTGGTGGGCGTGCTGCCGCTCGCGCTGACCGACCGCTGGCGTTACGGGATCCGGGTACGGGTACTCGGAGCGACGGTCAATGACCACAGTCCGCGCTTCGACCTGCTCGTCGCCCCCGAGACCAGCGGCGTTGTCGCGGACCTGTGGAACAGCCTGATCGCGGACGTACCGGACTGGGACCTGCTCGAGCTCTCGCCCATGCCGGCACGCTCGCGCAACCTGATCCGCTTCATGCGCCTGGCCCGGGCCGAGGGCATGCGCCACGGGCTCTGGGAGGCAGCCGGTTCGCCGCGCATTCACACCCGGCTGCCATGGGAGGCCTACCTGGCACAGCGGTCGAGCAACTTCCGCAAGCAACTGCGGCGCAAACTGCGGCGGCTCTCGGCGCGCGGCCCGCTGGCGCTGGAGATCATCGACCGTCCCGAGGACCTGGCCCGGGCCCTGCCCGAGGCGCTGGCGATCGAGGCGGCCGGCTGGAAGGGCCAGCGCGGCAGCGCCATTGATTCGCGCCCCGAGGTGCGCTGTTTCTACACCCGGCTGGCCAGCGCCCTGTCGGCAAAAGGTGAGCTTCGACTGCATTTTCTGACCCTGGCCGGACGACGCATCGCCTTCGACCTGTCGATTTTCAGCAGCCAGCGCCTGTACTCGCTCAAGGCCGGGTACCTCAACGACGAGGCCGCCGATTCCCCGGGAACGCTGCTGGTCTATCACATGCTGATGCACTACATGGCGAGCGGGCTGGTCGAATTCGACCTGCTCGGCGAACCCGACGCCTTCAAGCGGCAGTGGACCCGCGATGTGCGCCGGCATCAGTGGCTGGTCTGCTTTTCCGGCTCGGTCCGCTCGCTGGCCGTGTACGCACTCAAGTTCCGGCTGGCGCCGGCCATCCGCCAGTTCGCCCGCAACTGAAGCCGGACCGGGAACTCGGCCGTCAAGGCCTTGACACGCGCTTTGCATACGCCAGCGTATGGTAGGCTTCCGACTTTCCGACACGGATGGCCACCATGCCGCAATACACCGCGCCGCTCGAAGATTTCCGCTTTCTCTACGACGAGTTCCTCGACCTCGAGCCCTGCAAGAGCCTGCCGACCATGGCCGAGGCCACGCCCGACGTGCTCGAGGCGATCCTCACCGAGGCAGCCAACATCAGCCAGACGGTACTCCAGCCGCTCAACGCGCGCGGCGACGAAATCGGCTGCCGGCTCGATGAGGGCAGCGGCGTGGTCACCATGCCCGAGGGTTTCGGCGAGGCCTACCGGACCTATTGCGAAAACGGCTGGACCGGACTGACCGCCGATCCGGAGTTCGGCGGCCAGGGACTGCCCGGCTTCATCGGCCTGGCGGTCTCGGAAATGACCAACGCCGCCAACGCCGCTTTCGCGGCCTACCCGGGGCTGACGGTGGGCGCCTACGAGGTTATCGCCCATCACGGCAGCGAGGAACAGAAACAACGCTACCTGCCCAGCATGGTCAGCGGCGAGTGGGGCGGCACGATGAACCTCACCGAGCCGCAGTGCGGTACCGACCTGGGGCTGATCCGCACCCGCGCCGAGCCGGAAGCAGACGGCAGTTACCGGGTCTCGGGCACCAAGATCTGGATCTCGGCCGGCGAACACGACATGGTCGACAACATCATCCACCTGGTACTCGCCCGCACCCCCGACGCGCCGGCCGGCACGCGCGGTATCAGCCTGTTTCTCGTGCCCAAGTTCCTGGTCAACGACGACGGGTCGCTCGGCGAGCGCAACGGTGTCCAGTGCACCGGGCTGGAAAAGAAGATGGGGGTGAAGTCTTCGGCGACCTGCGAGATGCAGTACGACAACGCGGTCGGCTTTCTCGTCGGTGAGGAAAACCGCGGCCTGGCCTGCATGTTCACCATGATGAACGCCGCCCGCCTGGTCACCGGCATCCAGGGCCTCGGCATGGCCTCGGCGGCCTACCAGGCGGCGGTCAGCTTCGCGCGCGAGCGCCTGCAGGGACGCAGCCTGGGCGGGGCGAAGTATCCCGACAAGCCGGCCGACCCGATCATGGTCCATCCGGACGTGCGGCGCATGCTGCTGCGCTCGAAAGCGCTCATCGAGGGCGCCCGCGCGCTCGGGCTCGATACCGGGGTGGCACTCGAACTCGAATTGCACCACCCGGACGCGGCGGTGCGCGAGAAGGCCGGTTACCAGGTGGCCCTGATGACCCCGATCATCAAGGCCTTTTTTACCGACATCGGCTTCGAGATCGCCAACCTGGGCATGCAGGTCCATGGCGGGGCCGGCTACGTGCGCGATACCGGGGTCGAGCAGTTCGCCCGCGACGTGCGCATCACCCAGATCTACGAGGGCACCAACGGCATCCAGGCGCTCGACCTGGTCGGGCGCAAGCTCACCGCCAACGCCGGTGAAAACCTCAAGGTCTTCTTCGAGCCGATCGAGGCGCTCATCGCCGAGCATCGCGACCAGGCCGAGCTGGCCGAGTTCATCGAGCCGCTGGCCGAGGCCAGCAAGCGGCTGCAGGCGACCACGCAATGGGTCTATCAGCACATGAGCCAGGACCCACTCGAAGCCGGCGCGGCATCGAGCGACTACCTGCGCCAGTTCGCCCTGACCGCCCTGGCCTTCGTCTGGGCCCGCCAGGCCGCGATCGCCCGACAGCGCCTCGAGGCCGGCCAGGGCCGGGCGGCCTTCTACCGCGCCAAACTCGACACCGCCCGCTTCTACATGACGCGCATCCTGCCCGAGACGGTCTCGCTGGACCTCCAGATCCGCGCCGGCGCGGCGCCGATCATGGACCCCGAAGACGGCGAGTTCTGAGTTCCGTTCAGACCCGCCAGCGTGCCGGGTCGAGGCCTTGAAGGCCGATCGCCGGGTCGTTACCTGTAAGGATATCGGCGATCAGTTCGGCCGAGCCGGCCGCCTGGGTCCAGCCCAGCGAGCCGTGGCCGGTGTTGAGGTAGACGCCGGGGATCCGGCTGGCGCCGAGCAAAGGCGGGCCGTCGGGGGTCATCGGCCGCAGGCCGGTCCAGGCCTCGGGCTTGCCGGCGCGGATGGTTTCGGCCAGCTCCGGCAGCAGGGCGCAGGCGCCGTCGATGAGAACGCCCAGGCGATCGGTGTGGATGGTGCGGTCATG
>CAYQJJ010000257.1:0-4032 GCA_964417745.1 uncultured Wenzhouxiangella sp. | reverse complement strand
CACGAACGCCGAGAGACAAGCTGAATGAGGCACGATTTGTGAATGTCTTAGTAATCATGCAGGCGCCACAACCGCCTACAACAGGTTGATTTCGCGCAGGCGTTCGGTCAGATAGCCGTTGGCAGTGATCGGCTCGGGATAGCGGTTCGGACGCTCGGCATCGATGCAGCAGCCCAGGGTTTCGATGACGAAATCCGGGTTGGGGTGAAGAAAGAACGGGATCGAGTAACGCGACTGCTCAGCCGCCGCGCCGGGCGGATTGACCACCCGATGGGTGGTCGACGGGTAGACGTGGTTGGTCAGGCGCTGGAGCATGTCGCCGACGTTGACCACGATGGTGCCCGGCAGCGTGGTCACCGGGATCCAGCGGTCATCGCGGGTCAGGATTTCCAGGCCCTGCTCTTTCGAGCCGATCAACAGCGTGATCAGGTTGATGTCTTCGTGCTGCGCCGCGCGCACGGCACCGGGCCGGGCATCACGGATGGGCGGATAGTGGATCGGCCGCAGGATCGAGTTGCCGTGGTCGACCTTGTCTTCGAACCAGTCGGCCGGCAGGTCGAGCTCGAGCGCCAGGGCCGAGAGCAGCCGGCGCCCGACGCCGTCCAGCGCATCAAAGAGGCCGAGCGCATGGCGGCGAAACCCGGGCACCTCGTCGGGCCAGACATTGGGCAGCAGGATACCGGGGTGGGGATTGTTGTCGTCATGCTCGCCGTCGAACTCGCGGCCGACGTGCCAGAACTCCTTGAGGTCGGGCACATCATGGTCGCGCGCCCGCTCGATACCCGGGCCGGTATAGCCGCGCGCACCGCCGATTCCAGGCTGATGGTAGGCCCGCTTGGTGGCCTCCGGCAGCGCGAAAAACGCCTGGAAGACCCGGTAGGCGTCGTCAATGAGCGCGTCATCGATGCCGTGGTCGGTGATGCCGACAAACCCGAATTCGCGCCAGGCGCGGCCCAGGTCCTGGCTGAATGAGCCGGGCTGGCCGGAAAAGTCATCCAGCGAGAGAACCGGGATACTCGCGCTCATGGCCCCAGCTCCGCGGACACGGTGCTGGCCAGGCGATCGGCCAGATCGCGCACCAGCGCGGCCTCCGGACCCTCGACCGTGACGCGGATGACCGGCTCGGTACCCGAGGGCCGCAGGATGACCCGCCCTCGCCCGTCGAGCTCGCGTTCGACCTCGGCCACCGCCGACTTCAGCACGCTGCTCTCCGCGACGATGCGCCCGGCATCACCTTCGACCGGGACGTTGATCATGTGCTGCGGATACTTGATCATGCCGGCGACCAGGGCCGCCAGGGAATGGCGCGAGCGCGCAACCACCTCGAGCACCTGTAACGCACTGATAATGCCGCAGCCGGTTGCTGCACGGTCGAGGCAAAGGATGTGCCCGGAGGCCTCGCCGCCCAGCACCCAGCCGTTGTGGCGCAGCCGCTCGTGCACGTAACGGTCACCGACGCGCGAGCGCTCGAACGGAATGTCCCATTCCCGGAACGCCTGTTCGAGCCCGAAATTGCTCATCACGGTGCCGACCACGCCACCGGAGAACCCCCCATTGGCGCGGCGTGCGCTGGCCAGCACGAACAGGATCTGATCACCGTCGATCAACTGGCCCTGGTGGTCGACCATCACCACCCGGTCACCGTCACCGTCAAAGGCCACGCCCAGGTCGGCCTTCTCGGCGAGCACGCGCTCGGCCAGGCTGGCCGGGCTGGTCGAGCCGCATTCGCGGTTGATGTTGAGCCCGTCGGGCCGGTGGTGGATGGCGATGACCTCTGCGCCGAGTTCTGCGAACACGTCCGGGGCAATGCGGTAAGTCGCGCCGTTGGCGCAATCGACAACCATGCGCAGGCCCTCGAAACGCGTGCCGAACGGCACGGTCGCCTTGCAGTATTCGATATAGCGGCCAACGGAGTCCTCGACCCGGCTGGCCTTGCCGAGGCGGTGCGGCGGCACCTGTGTGATCGGCTCTTCGAGCCGCGACTCGATGGCAAGCTGAAGCGCGTCGTCGAGCTTTTCGCCGCTTGCCGAGAAGAACTTGATGCCGTTGTCCTCGTAAGGATTGTGCGAGGCCGAGATCACGATGCCGGCATCGGCACCGAGGCTGCGGGTCATATGGGCAATCGCCGGGGTCGGCATCGGTCCGAGCAGCTGCACGTCAACGCCGGCAGCCGAGAAGCCGGCCTCGAGGGCCGATTCGAACAGGTATCCGGAAATGCGGGTGTCCTTGCCGATGACCACCGAGCAATGCCCGTTGCCGGCCTCGGCCAGCACCGACCCGGCCGCCCAGCCCAGCCGCAGCACGAAGTCAACCGTGATCGGCGCCTCGCCGACCCGGCCCCGGATCCCGTCGGTTCCAAAATAGCGCATTGTCATGAAGCCATTTTACCCGTCAGTTGGCTGCCTGGAGCGACTCATCGGCGGCATCGAGCACGGCGCGGGTAACCTTGAGCGCGTCGACGGTTTCGGCGACATCGTGTACGCGTAGAATCGAGGCACCGCGCTCGGTGGCCAGCACCGCGGCAGCCAGCGAGGCCGGGAGGCGCGCATCGGCCTGTTGGCGACCGGTGATCGCACCGAGCATGGATTTGCGCGAAATGCCGACCAGGATGGGCATGTCCATGGCCCGCAGCCGGGGCAGCCCGGCAAGCAGTTCCAGGTTGTGGGCCAGCGTCTTGCCGAACCCGAAGCCGGGATCGATGATCAGCAGTTCCTTGTCGAGACCCGCTTCGCGGCAGGCTGCGGCACGATCGGCAAGAAAGGCCGCGACGTCGCCGACCACGTTGTCGTAGCTCGGTTCGGACTGCATGGTCCGCGGCTGACCCTGCATGTGCATGATGCACACCGGAAGCGCCAGCTCGACAACAGCTTCGAGGGCTCCGTCGGCGCGCAGGGCGCAGACGTCGTTGATCATGGCCGCGCCCGCACGCGCGGCCGCGCGCATGACTTCGGGTTTGCTGGTATCGATCGAAACCGGCGTATCGGTCTGCGCGACCAGGCGCTCGATGACCGGGATGACACGCTCGAGTTCATCGTCCAGACCAACCGGCTCGGCACCCGGCCGGGTCGACTCGCCACCGACATCGAGAATATCGGCACCGGCCTCGGCCAGCGCCAGGGCGTGCGCCACGGCGCTATCCGGTGTGTCGTACTGGCCACCGTCGGAAAACGAATCCGGCGTGACATTGACGATACCCATCACCAGCGGAGAACCGCCAGCGTGGGCGCCACGGATTTTCTGGTTCAATCGTCTGGCTGTTGGCGTACTCATGATCTGTGCGCCGCTAGGAGAAAAAGCCGCCGGCCTGCCCGGCCGGCGGTCGGGATCAGGCCTGGCCCGGTGCCGGAGAACCGGAGGGCTGCTGGTCGTCGCCGTCGCCGCTGCCGGTATTGGGCCGGGCCGGCGGCTCGTCGTCGTTCCAGCCCTCGGGCGGGTCCGGCTCCTTGCCGTTCATGATCTGATCGATCTGTTTTGCATCGATGGTCTCGTAGCGCATCAACGCGTCGGCCATCAGCTCGAGCTTGTCGCGATTGTCTTCGAGGATCTCGCGCGTGGTCTCGTAGGCTTCGTCGATGATCCGGCGCACTTCCTTGTCGAGCTGGCGATGGGTCTCGTCGGAGACGTGCTTGTGCTGGGTGACCTGCCGGCCGAGAAAGACCTCGTCCTCGTTCTCGTCATAGGACAGCGGACCCATGGTGTCGGACAGCCCCCACTTGGTGACCATGCTGCGCGCGATCTGCGAGGCGCGCTCAATATCGTTCGAGGCACCGGTGGTGACGCGCTCCTTGCCATAGATGAGCTCCTCGGCCACGCGCCCGCCGAACAGGCTGGCGAGCTGCGAAGTGAGCTGCTGGCGGGTCTGCGAATACTTGTCCTCTTCGGGAAGGAACATGGTGATGCCCAGCGCCCGGCCACGCGGGATGATGCTGACCTTGTAGACCGGATCATGGTCGGGCACGATGCGCCCGACGATGGCATGCCCGGCCTCGTGGTAGGCGGTGAGCTTCTTGTCTTCCTCGGACATGACCATCG
>CAYQJJ010000256.1:0-4034 GCA_964417745.1 uncultured Wenzhouxiangella sp. | reverse complement strand
GGAATTTCCCGCTCGCGCTCGGGCTGGCCCTGTTCGCCCATGGCGGCAACCGCCACCTGTTCTCCGAGCGCGCGATAGGCCTGGTTGCGCACCCAGGCGTATTCGGCGAGGCTGAACTGGTAGCGGTTCAGGGCACTGACCTGGTGGCGCCGGGCTTCCAGCAACAGGCCGCGCAGATCGCCATAGGCGGTCAGGACTTCGCGGATATTGAGGTCGCGTTCTTCGTCGTCGATTTCGGCCTGCATGGCCTCCCAGCGCTCCTGCAGCTCCTCGAGCTCGTCCTGCATGTTCTCGCGCATGTCGCGCTGGGCGACCAGGAAGCGCTGGAACTGATCGGGTTCGACGCGGCCGTCCTCGGGGGGCTGGTAGGGTTCGGTACGCTCGACCCGTTCGGTGATCTCCTGGTACTCGGTCACGAAGCCACCGACGTCGGTAGCGAAATCCCAGGCTGGCTTGAGGAACAGGAAATAGCCGGCAGTGCCGCCGCCGACCACCACCAGCGCGATCACGACCAGGCATCCGACAAGAATCTTGGGCATGGTTTTTCGTCTCCAATTGAAAAGGTCATCAGCGCAATTAACGCAATCGCGCCGCCAATCCGGCCAGGCAGGTCGCGACTCGGGTCACCGCCGTGTCATTGGCCGGCGCTAGAATGACGGTCGGTTTGTCCCCGGAACGCCCGAAACTTTCATGAGACCATCGATTCGCCGCGGCCTGTCGGCCGCCCTGGCCGTGCTGTCGGTCATCGTCACAGCCGCCTGTACCCAGCCAACCCCGCCCGAGCCGGGGGAGCGCCCGAAACCGCTGCTGCTGATTTCCATCGACGGCGCGCGCCACGATTATCTCGACCACGCCGACACGCCGGCCATCGACCGGCTGATCGAATCGGGCCTGATCGCCGACAGCATGCAGCATGTGTTTCCGACCAAGACCTTCCCGACCCACTACAGCCTGGTCACCGGGCGTCATCCCGGCACCCACGGGGTGGTCGCCAACAGCATGTGGGACCCGCGACGTGATCGGAACGAGCGCTTCTCGCTCGGCAACCGCGAGGCGGTCGAGGACGGTTACTGGTATCAGGGCGGCGAGCCGATCTGGGTGACCGCACAGGCCCAGGGGCTGACCGCGGCGACCTTCTTCTGGCCCGGCTCGGAGGCGCGCATCCACCGCATCCGCCCGAGCTTCTGGAAACCCTACGCCGGCGACACGCCGCACGCCGAGCGCATCGCGCAGATCCTGGACTGGCTCGACAAACCCGCCGCCGAGCGACCCGACCTGCTGACGCTGTACTTCTCCAGGGTCGATTCGACCGGCCATCGCCACGGCCCGCTGGCCGAGCCGGTCATCGCAGCCCTCGAAGACGTCGACCGCCACCTCGGCGACCTGCTCGACGGGCTCGACCAGCGCGGCCTGCTCGGGGCGATGAACATCCTCCTGGTCGCCGACCACGGCATGAGCCGGGTCGACCTGGATCGCTACATCATGCTCGACGATTACCTGGACCTGGGTGGTGTGCGGGTCTCCGACTGGGGCCCGGCCGCACAGATCTGGGCGACCGACACCAGCGTCGAGGAGATCATGGCCGCGCTGGAGGACGCCCATCCCCGGATGCGGGTCTGGCGGCGCGAAGACATTCCGGCGCGTTATCACTTCGGCGACCACCATCGCGTCCCGGACGTGCTCGCCGAGGCCGACCCGGAATGGATGATCTCGAACAAGCCCTACATGGCCGGCCGCGAGCGCTTTTCGCTGCAAGGCATGCACGGCTGGGACCCGGCCTTCGAGGAAATGCACGGCATCTTCGTCGCCCACGGCCCGGCGTTCGAGGGCCCGAAGCGCGCCCCGGCGGTTCGCAGCATCGACCTCTACGCCCTCATGACCGAGCTGCTCGCGCTCGAGCCGGCCGATCACGAGGGATCGATGGGCCCCTGGCAGCCCTACCTCGAGTCCACCGCCGCGCCTGAGCCCGAGCGCTTCACCGTGACTTGCCCGACCGGGCCAACACGTTTCAGCGCCGCGCTCGGGCCGGGTCACATGTCGCTGGGCCACGAGCGCAAGGTGTTCGTGCTCGAGCGCAGCGCGGACGATGCCGGGCGGCGCTTTCATGCCACCGGGATGGCGTTCGAGCTCGACGGCGAGCAAGCCACGGTGCGTATCGACGAGACGACCTGGCACGACTGCCGGGTCGAGCCGGCAGCGGTGCGCTGATCAGCTTGCTCGTCGGCGAGGCGGCAGCCACCACCAGCTGGCCAGCACCAGCAGGCCGAAGGCGGTATAGACCAGGCCGAACACCCACAGCGGCAGGTCGAAAAAGATCATCCGGCCGACCCAGTATTCGATGAACCCCTGTTCGTGGAAGCCCTGACCGGCAGCGCGGCGCAGCTGCTGCTCCCATACGGTGAGCGGGCACAGCCGCCCGAGCCAGGTCTGGACCACGACAAAGGCGATGGTGGCCAGGTGGGCCAGGCGAAACCAGAGGTTGCGCACCCACGCCCAGCCGCGCGCCCAGCCGATCAGAATCGCGACCTGCCCGAAGATCACGAAGGCCACGATCAACGCGTGCAGCACCAGCAGCGCGTCGGCCATCAGGCCAGGGGCGGGAACGGCTTCGATCATGCCGGGCTCACCCCCGCGCCTGATTCAGCGCACCACGTGCCATTCGGTCTGCCGGCCGCCCAGGTAGATCACGCGCTCGCCGTCGAACACGGCCGACTGCTCGGTCTTGATATGAATGAGCTGGTCGTCCCAGTCCGCGAGCGGCAGCTTGATGGCGCCCTCGATGGCGTAAGCGGTGTCGGGGTGCAGCGGCCATTCGCCGGCACCGTCGATCGCGCCGGGCTGGTCCCACATGCCCACGGTCGGGCCGGGGCCGTGGCCGAAAAAGCCGATCGGGTGGGTGTAGATGTTGAACGAGGCCCAGTCCTCGGTGCTCATGCGCCGTTGCGCAGCCGCCAGGATCTCGTTGCCCGTCTGGCCGGTCTCGAATGCATCGGTGAGCAGATCCTGGAAACGGTTGCCCTCGGCCAGCGCGGCCTTCAGGCCGGCCGGCACGCCTTCCTCGCCGGGCCTGGGCACATAGGCCATTTCCTGGGTGTCGGTACACAGCTTGAGGTAGCAGATACCGACATCGGTGTGCAGCACGTCGCCGGGCTGGATGGTGCCACTGATGCCGCAGAACGGGGTATCGGGCTCGCACTCGATTCCGGGGCGCTGGATATTGACGTAGGGCATGAACCAGATCGGCAGCCCGAGTGCCTCGAAACGGCTGCGCAGGTACCAGGCCACGTCGTCGGTGGTGGTCACGCCGGGCGTGATCGCGCGGCTCGAAAAGCCCTCGGCCAGAACGCCCCGGGCGATGGCCACGACGTGCGGGTAGACCGCCAGCTCCTGCTCGCTGCGCGTCTCCAGCCAGCGCACCACCAGCGACTCGGCCGGGACCAGGCGATCGTCGAAGCCCTCGGGCAGAACGTCGGTCAGTTTGCGATGCAGGCCGTGGGTCAGTCCGTCGGCCTCGGGCCAGCCGTCGGAGACGTTGATGCCGATGCGCGCCGGATCGAGCTCGGCGATGAGATCGCCCAGCGCGTCCCACTGCTCATCGAGATCACCGCCGGACCAGGCCGACTCGTAGGGCTCGCCGAGCGGGTAGCGGTTGACCGTGAGCGCATCGAACCCGCCATCGTCGCGGCGATGAAACGCCAGCATGGTAGTCCGGCGGGCGGCAAAGGCCGGCTGCGGAACCAGGGTGAAGTAGACCGGGTCTTCGGCGTACTCGCGGTTGAGCACCAGCCAGAGATCGATGTCGGCCTCGGCCATCAGCTCGGGCAGCAGGTTTTCCAGGCGATCGACGAGCATGCGGTTCTCCGGCTCGATTCGCGCGCGGGGTTCGAGTATCGCGTGGCTGGCCGGCTCGACGACCCGGCCCTGGTCGAAGGGCAGCTCATCCGCGGCCAGGGCCGGCAACGCGGCGGTTGCAGCCAGCGCCAGGCTGATCAACAGGGCAATCGGGCGGTTTCGGGTGTCGCTTGGCATGTTGG
>CAYQJJ010000255.1:3508-4042 GCA_964417745.1 uncultured Wenzhouxiangella sp. | reverse complement strand
CCCGATGCGTGCTGGTCCTGCTGGGCTTGTTACTGGCAGGGCTGGCCGGTGCCGAACCTCGCATCGACTTTCCCGACCACATCGCCAACTGCGTGCGCTGCCACGACGATGGCGCCGAGGAGCCGGTTCTGGCGATCTTCGCCACGCCCCACGGTGTACTCGCCGACCCCCGTACCGGCGCGGCCGAGGATGGCTGCGCGGCCTGCCACGGCGACAGCCTGGACCATGCGCGTCTGCCATCCCGGGCCGGCGGCTCGGAGGTCGAGATCGCCTTCCACGGCGAGCGGGCGGCCTCGACCGAGGTTCGAAACCGTGTATGCATGGACTGTCACGCCGGAGCCGACCTGATGCACTGGCACGGCAGCACCCACGACTTCGAGGAACTGGCCTGCGTCGATTGCCACACCGTTCATCAACGCGAAGACCCCGCCCTGGTCGCCTCGCTTCAGGCCGATCGCTGCGTCACCTGCCACCAGGGTCAGCATGCCGAAATGCACCGCCCGTTCACCCACCCGGTGCGCGAGGGCCAGCTGG
>CAYQJJ010000255.1:0-3498 GCA_964417745.1 uncultured Wenzhouxiangella sp. | reverse complement strand
AGTGTGTACCGACTGTCACAACCCGCACGGCGGTTCCGGCCCGGCCGACCTGCACCAGATGACGGTCAACGAGAGCTGCTATTCCTGCCATGCCGAGAAGCGCGGGCCGTTTCTCTGGGAGCATCAGCCGGTCGCCGAGGACTGCACCCACTGCCACGAACCGCACGGCTCGGTGCATCGCGACCTGCTGACCCAGCGGACGCCGTTTCTTTGCCAGCAGTGCCACATGAGCCAGTTCCACCCCTCGACGGCTCAGTCCGGCACCGGCCTGCCCGGTGACTCCCGACCTTCCGGCAGCCAGTCGCTGCTCGGACGTGACTGCATGAACTGCCATACCCAGGTCCACGGCTCGAATCACCCCTCGGGCGTGGGACAGACCCGCTGACCGGGCCTGACCAAAGGAGGTTTGTCGCGATGAAACCCGCATCCTTCCACCTGCCTCTCGCGCTGGCCATGGTCGGCCTTGCAGCCCCCGGCAACGCCGTCGACCCGGAAGCCTTCGATCGGCTTGTCGCCAGCGACAACTTTGTCGAAATCGGGCTCGGGCATGTCAGCGAAGACTCGGCCCGCTTCGGGCGCTTCAATGCGCTCGACGACCAGGGTTTTTTCGCCCTGCTCGGGCTCGATTACCTCTACCGCACCGATTTCGATACCCCCCGGCCCGACTGGCTGCGCATCCGCGCCGGCGACCTCGGGCTCGACAACCGCCGGCTGCGTGTCGACGGCGGACGCCAGGGCAGCTATTTCGTGCACGCCGAATACCGCGAGCGCGCCTTCCGCCGCAGTGACGGATTACAGACGATCTACCAACCATCCGCCGACGGGCACCAGGCCCTCCCGGCCGACTGGATCGCGGCCGACAATACCACCGGCATGGAAGCGCTCCTGCCCAGCCTGCGCGGCTTCGATACCGGGACCAGTCGCGAGCAGATCGGCGTCGGCGGCGGCCGGCATTTCGGCGAGCGCTGGACAGCCCGCGCCGACTTCCGCCAGGAAGACCGCAGCGGCCGGCAGGCACTGGCCGGCATGTTCGGCAATACCGGCGGCAACCCGCGTGCGGCCTTCCTGCCGGCACCGGTCGACTATCGGACCCGGCTGATCGACTTCGGCGTCGACTACGCCGATCGTACTCGTCAGTTCAGCGTCGCCTACCACGGGTCGCTGTTTTCCAACAACGAGTCGTCGCTGACTTTCGCCAACCCCTATTCAACCCTCGGCGGCTGGGCACCCGGATCCGGCCACCCCGACGGCGTCGGCCAGCTGGCACTGGCCCCGGACAACAGCTTTCACCAGATTTCGAGCACGCTGGGCTGGCGCCTCGGCGAGCGCACCCGTCTGCTGGCCGAAGTCGCACTCGGCCGGATGGAGCAGGACGAAACCTTCCTGCCATTCACGGCCAATCCCCAGCTCGCCGAAACCATCACTCAGCCCCTGCCGGCCACCTCGCTGGACGGGCGCATCGACACCACGGCGATCAACCTGCGCACCACCGGCCGACTCGGCGAGCGCTTTCTCTGGCAGGCCGAGTACCGCCTCGACGATCGCGACAATCGAACCGAAAGCCGTGAGTTCGTCACCATCGGCGCCGACAGCCAGGCGCAGGATACGGCTCCGGAAAGCTCGCGCCGGCGTTTCAACCTGCCCTACGACTATCGAAGCCAGCGGCTGCGTCTGCAAGGCACCTGGCGGCTGCCCGAGCGCACCCGGGTTGCCACCACGCTGCAGCATCGACGTATCGATCGCAGCTTCACCGCCCGAGAACGAACCGACGAGAACCGTGTGGAAGCTCGCATCCAGCGTGCCCTGACCGACTGGCTGCAGGTCGGTGGCCAGGCGCACTGGGCCGATCGCACCGGCTCGGCCTACGACGGCGCCGCCGGCTTTCTGGCCGGGCACGACCCGGGCTATACCGAAACCCTGGCCGGCCAGTGGGCCAACCTGCCCGCGCTGCGCCAGTACCACCTCGCTGACCGGCGCAGACTTCGGGTGGGCCTGAGCGCCACCCTGACCCCGCATCCGGACTGGTCGATCGGCCTGGAAGCGGCCGGCAGCCGGGACGACTACCGCAACACGACTGTAGGCCTGAGCGAGGCCGGCACCCGGATCGCCACGCTCAACGCCACCTGGTCACCATCACGAGCGTTTTCCGCCCACGCTTTCTACAGCCGCGAATCGCTGTTCAGCGACCAGGTCGGCCAGAGTTTTCGCGGCTTCAACCGGCTGCCCGACATCGCCAATCCCGAACGCTTCTGGGCGGTCGATCACCGCGACCATGTCGATACACTGGGTTTTGGCATACAGCGCGCCTGGATGGGCGGGCGGCTCGACACCGAGTTTGACTACGTCTATGCCCGGGCGCGCGCCGAGCATCGTGTGCGCACCGGCCAGGATCTGGAATCCGCGCCCCTCCCCGAACTCAGCAATCGCCTGCACTCGATCATGATCCGCACCGGTTACCGGATCAACGACCCGCTCAGCCTGCACCTGCGCTACTGGTTCGAGAGCTTCGATTCCAGCGACTGGGCGCTCGACGACGTCGCCATCGACCAACTCGCCAACGTCCTCCTTCCCGGCGAGCAGAGCCCGAACTACCGCGTCCACGTCATCAGCGCGTCACTGCAGTACCGCTTCTGAGCACGGGCAGCGCGCAGGCCGAAAAGCCATCCTGCAGGCGGAATGGCGAAGCACAGTGAAACGGGAACTGCCATAAGAAATCGGCCCCGGATTTCCTGCCCTGGATTATTTGTCCCGGGCTTCAGTCAGTCTTCCAGCAGCTCCACACCCAGCCGCACCACCTCACGATCCTCATAGTCGATCCAGCGCACCTCGGCACGCTGGGTGCCCAGGCTGGCCACCTTGACGATACACTTCGCACCCTTTTCCACACCTTCGATCGGCTTGCGATTGAGCAGCACGAGCCGAAGTCCGGCGCGCGACTCCTCGCTGGGCAAGGCCGCAATCTCGGGCGTGAATGCATCCCGGTCGCCGGAAAACTGGATCATCACAATCTCGGTGGGATCGGGCGGGTAGCGCAAGTAACGGCGCCGCTCGTCTTTTTTACGGTCAGTCATCGCATTCCACTCCCGCAGGCTTGAGTCAGGCACGCACCGAAACGATCCGATGCTTCTCCTCAGCATAGGCATACGCGGCAGCAATCGCAACAAGCCCCTTTTCCTTGAGAGACTCGACCTGCTGGTGGAAGGCCGGCGCCTGAACCCGTGACAGGCGGATTTTCCGCCCACGAACGCCTCGTGCAAACATCATCCCGACCCCTGCCGGATGCGTGCACCGGAGAAGCGTCATCAACTCATTCGCAGACGCCAGCCGGCAACAAGCAGCAACGAGCCGTAAATTCGAGACAGGCGGTTTTTCCACCATCGGCCTGCTGCTGACCCTGATGCTACTCGTCCGGGAATTCGGGGGAATTCGGGACAGACAGATTTTCACCCCAGCCGGCGCGTTATTCGACGTCTGGAGAGAATCGAGTAACTGCCCAAG
>CAYQJJ010000254.1:3243-4054 GCA_964417745.1 uncultured Wenzhouxiangella sp. | reverse complement strand
ACCAGTCATGATGCGGCACAGGCTGCGGCCCGGCCTGGCGCACGATCTGCAGCGCGGCGGCGTTGAATGTCAGCGTATGCCCCGACAGGATGTTCTGGATCACGGCATTGCGCAACGACGGGGCGCGCGGCCAGCATTCCGACACCTGGGTGCCCGCAAGATCGGCATCGGTGATCAGATACCGTGCCGCCCAGGCGCAGGGTGCATCCCCGCAGCTGCGCAGATACGCCACCGCCCGCGCCAGCTTGTCGGGCATCCACACATCGTCCTGATCGGACAGCGCCACGATGCCGAGCGCGGGCAGATCCGGATGGCACATCAGATGCAGGTAGTTCGCGGCGCTTCCCTTGCCCGGCCCGTCGAGGATGCGCGCCACCCGGCCGGGATGCGCGGCGGCGAAATCCCGCAATAGCGCCCGGGTGCCGTCGGTGGAGCCGTCATCGCTGATCCACAGCGACCAGTCCCGATGCGACTGCGCGAGAAAGGAGTCGAGCTGCGCCGGAAGCCAGGCGGCCCCGTTGTAGGTTCCGAGCAGTATATGCACATGCTCCGGGGATGTAGGGCTGGGACCCGATGCTTGCATTCCAAGATTCTCCGGCGTGTTCCTGCAAGCAGTGAGCCTGTTCCCGCGGCGGGACCGGTACCGCACCTACGGCACCCTGCGCGCCCTTGCAACATCTCTCCGACGCGACTAGGACATCCCCGATCCCGGAAAGGGTTCGCTTCGACTTTCGACACGCTTCACTGCCCCGGTGGCTTCTCTGGCGTCGAGGATATGGTATACGCATTTCGTGCACCCGCCGCGGCCTGG
>CAYQJJ010000254.1:0-3233 GCA_964417745.1 uncultured Wenzhouxiangella sp. | reverse complement strand
ATTGTAAAACACCGAGAAGCGAGAGCCCGCACTAATGTTGAGAAGGAGCAACCATTGAGTTCAGTCCTAATCCACATCGGGGCGCACAAGACGGGAACTACCGCAATTCAATCGTGCTTCGATGCAAACCGAAGAACTCTCGCACGGGAGAATGTGATCTATCCGCGCTGCAACTGGTACCATCATGCGCAGCACCGTCTCGCATTCGCAATGCGCGGCCAGCGCGACCCCGGAGCCGGCGACAAGCCGGAAATGTCGTATGAAATCGATGCGATCAACCGGGCAATAAAATCCGCGTCGGATGAAGCGCAAGTCTTCATCTCCAGCGAAGAATTTTTTGCCGCCTCCGCGGACTCCATCGCGGCACTTCGTGATGGGCTGGACTGTACCGATATCCGTATCCTGGCGGTCCTACGCAGACCGGACGAACTTTTCGTTTCGATGTACAATCAGAACGTCAAGACGCCACAGAATAACTTTCAAAAGAAGATCAGCGCGTTTCTGGAGAACCCCACCCGCTTGCATCGCGATCTTTCAATGCGCGAGTGCGTCGAGAACTGGGCTGACGCCTTCGGAGAGGAACGGGTCTTGCTCCGTCGATACGAGGATGCCTCGCCACTCTCTACCGCTCTTTCCGCACTCGGTCTTCCACATGACCTGATCACCGTACCCCGGCAAGTAAACCAAAGTGTACCCGCTGCTGTTGCCGAGGTGATGCGGATCAGCAAGGTTACGGGAATTCCGCCGGATCTACGCAAGGATCTTTACAGAGTCGCCGATCAGGTATTTGCCGAAACCAGCAGAATGCAATTACCAGAAAAGGAACGCCGGGCACTTCTGACGTATTTTGAAGAAGACTTGGAGTCTCTGTTCAGGCGATTCGGAATGAAAAACAGCTATCGGCCGGAATCGGTAGATGCCGACCGAACAAACGATAAACCGATGGCGCCGATATTCCTCCTGTCGCGGATAATTGAAGCACTACTGCGGGAGAGGCGCTGACGTGGAGTAACACAAAGCCGGCACCCTCAGCATAACATACGTGCTCTCTCGACACTGCTCTACAATAAATCACTCAGGAATGGCTTCCACCCAGTGCCGTCGAATTTCCATAAGCTTATCTATATGATCAGCAGCGTCCTTACGAAACCGTTCGGCATAGGCTTCGTTCTGATGCGTCCCGAGCTTTTCCGGAAGCCTTGCCGCAGCTGGGACATTCGCATCCTCCTTACCAATATGACGAGAAATCCGGTTTAAGGTTCTCTCGGCGCCTTCGGCCATTATGAACTCATAGCTCAGTCTCAGCGGGTTGATATCAAACTTATCAAAGAAGCGCTCTGTTTTTATTTCAGCATTAATGATGTGCTTCAGCCATCTGTTTATCAAATCTGAATCGTACTCGAACACCGAATCAAGCTCCTCTGCCGAGCTTTCTTTTAATTGATTGCTGTGCCCAATCCTTGTCTTTTCTTTCTTTGCGAGAGACACGGCTTGTGATACTATATCCTTCCGAATGAGCCAGACAGCTGGTGCCGTATTGAAGTATGATGAAAAGGTATCCTCGTCGCCAAATGTTCTTTTCATCTGATAATATGTTACTTCAAAACTAAAGACACCACCCGAGTTGAGTTTTCTCCGCACACCACTGATATAATTGTCAAGTGATGCTACGCCCATTTTCTGAGCAATCCGTGGAACGAAATTTGGATTGAAAAACTCACCGGCACGCCCCAATCCGCCGGCGATTTGAATCGCCTGCGTCAACCAGCTACTTCCGGACCTCGGCGTAAAATAGATAGCCAGATCCTCTTCGGCTTCCGGTTTCTCCATCAGCTTTCGAAATCTCGTATCGTCTGGCTGGCAGCTATCGAACAGGTTCGGCCGAGGCAAAGTCTGTTTCAAGTAGTTCTCCTTGACCAAGTTGGTGCCAGCCGTCATCGCTGATCTATCTCATTAAGTTGGCGAGATAAACGCCGTAATCCGTCTTCTCGAACATCTCGGCACGGGCGTGCAGGGTGGCGTGGTCGATCCAGCCCTGGGCGAAGGCGATCTCGTCGGGGCTGCCCATCTGCAGGCCCTGGCGCGCCTGCAGGGTGCGCACGAAGTTCCCCGCATCCAGCAGGCTTTCATGCGTGCCGGTGTCGAGCCAGGCATAGCCCCGGCCCATCGTCTCCACCGACAGCGAGTCCTCGGCCAGATACAGCTCCAGCAGCGACGTGATCTCCAACTCGCCGCGCGCCGACGGGGTCACCTGCGCAGCCTTGCGCGGCGCGGTGCCGTCAAGGGCGTAAAGCCCCGTGACGGCGAAGTTCGAGGGCGGGGTTTCGGGTTTCTCGATGATGCCGCGCACCCGGCCGTCCGTGTCGAAATCGACCACGCCGTAGCGCGCCGGATCGGCCACGCGGTAGCCGAAGACCGTCCCGCCCGCCGCCTGCGCATCGGCGCGCGCCAGAAGCTCGGGCAGGCCGTGGCCGAAGAAGATGTTGTCGCCCAGCACCATCAGCGACGGCGCGCCGGCGAGGAAGTCCTCGGCCAGCAGATAGGCCTGCGCCAGCCCGTCGGGGCTGGGCTGGGAAATCCAGGTGATCGACACCCCCCATTGGCTGCCATCGCCCATCAGGCGCTGGAACTGCGCCTGATCCTCGGGCGTGGTGATCAGCGCGATCTCGCGGATACCCGCCAGCATCAGCACCGACAGCGGATAGTAGATCATCGGCTTGTCATAGACCGGCAGCAGCTGCTTGGACACGCCCATCGTGATCGGCCACAGCCGCGTGCCCGACCCGCCGGCCAGAATGATACCCTTGCGCCCGCTCATGCCTTGTCCCTCAGTTCCGCCACGATGTCCGCAAGCCCCGTGCGCCAGTCGGGGCGCGCCAGCGCGAAGGCCGCCAGCCCCGAACAGTCCAGCCGCGAGTTCAGCGGGCGGCGCGCCGGCGTGGGCCAGTCCCGGGTCGGGATGTCCGCGATATCACAGGCCAGCCCCGCCTCGGCCATGATGGCGCGGGCGAAATCCGCCCAGCTGGTATCGGGCGCGCCGCTGAAATGCTGGATGCCGGATCTGCCCGGATCGGCCTGCAAGGCCCGCGCGATCTGCAGGCAGGCATGGGCGATGTCGCGCGCAGGCGTCGGGCCGCCGATCTGGTCGGCGACAACAGTGAGCCGGTCGCGCTCGCCCCCCAGCCGCAGCATGGTTTTCACGAAATTGCTGCCATGCGCCGAGACCACCCAGG
>CAYQJJ010000253.1:0-4114 GCA_964417745.1 uncultured Wenzhouxiangella sp. | reverse complement strand
CCTTCGCGGGCCAGCGCCACATCGTCGAAAAAGCCGGTCTGGTAGAGATCGCGGATGGTGCTGCGCGCCAGCGAGGGTGTCAGCGTGTCGCCGATATCAACCGGCATGAAGCTGAACACGTTACCTTCGGAGATGCGCTCGAGCCCGTCGACCCGAATCTCGGACACGGTGAAGGTGTCGGCCAGGGACTGCCCGGCGGAGAAAATGAGCAAAAGCAGCAGACAAAATCGTTTCATGAAAAACCGGATTCTTTTTTTGAGTGTCCGACGCTCGCCGGGGCGAAACCGCCGCAGTTTAGGGGATCAGACGTAATATATCGTTAAATATGGCCAAACTCATCAGCCCGAGCACCAGCAGCAGGCCGACGTACTGGCCCATGACCTGGATGCGCTCGGAGACCGGCGAGCCCTTGATGATTTCGATGAAGTAGTACATCAGGTGCCCGCCGTCGAGCATCGGAATGGGCAGCAGGTTGATGATCGCCAGCGACAGGCTGATCAGCCCGAGAAAGAACAGAAAGCGTGACAGCCCCAGACGTGCCGAGGAGTGTGCCATCTGGGCGATCGTGATCGGGCCGGACAGGTTGGCCAGTGAGGCCTGGCCGGTGACCATCCGCCCCAGGATGCCAAGGGTTGCACTGGTCAGCCGCCAGGTCTCGCCGGTGGCCTCGCCGAGCGCCTTGAACGGGCCGTGCTGCAAGACGGTGAACATGCGGTCGAACTCCGCCTGCTGGGCGGCATCCGCTTCGGGTGGCTGGATGCCGATGATCAGCCGGCCCTGGTCGGATTCGGGCTGGAGTTCGAGCGTCACGCGCCTGCCGTCGCGCTCGATCTCGAGGCGCAGTTCCCGCGCCTGGCCGGCTTCATCCTGGCCGAGCTCGGGAATCAGCCGGGCCACGTCGCGCCAGCCGGTGACCGATGTGTCGTCGATGCGCACGATGCGGTCGCCGTCCTCGATGCCGGCGCGTTCGGCCGGAGAGGCGTCCGCGACGCCTCCGATGGTGGCCGGAAGATCGGGCCGCCAGGGCTCCATGCCCAGATATTCCAGCGTATTCTCCTCGCTGAAATCGCCGCTGACCCGGTCGAGCGCCAGGGTGAGCCGGCGCGATTGGCCCAGCGGGTCTTCGACCTCCAGGCTGACCGGCTGGCGATCCAGTGCCGGGGGAATCAGGCCGAGCAGGGCATGGGTCCAGGTCTCGGTGCGCCGTTCGCCCA
Organism: uncultured Wenzhouxiangella sp.; assembly: GCA_964417745.1. Lineage (GTDB taxonomy): Bacteria > Pseudomonadota > Gammaproteobacteria > Xanthomonadales > Wenzhouxiangellaceae > Wenzhouxiangella. The sequence continues at coordinate 2,900 of CAYQJJ010000253.1, read as the reverse complement.
CGCGCTTGATCAGGTCGCCTTCGGCCAGCCCGGCCTCGGCGGCGAGCCCGGTGGTCGGCCCGACGACCGGGCGGGTTTCGGGGATGCCGACGACGAACATCAGCCAGAAGGCTGCGACGGCGAAAATCAGGTTGAACACCGGACCGGCGGCAACAATGGCGATACGCTGGCCGACCGGCTTGCGGTTGAAGGCCTGGTCTTTCTCGGCTTCCGGAACTTCGGTCTCGCGCTCGTCGAGCATCTTGACGTAGCCGCCGAGAGGAATGGCGGCGATGCGGTACTCGGTGCCGTCGCGGCCGGTCCAGGAGGCCAGCGCACGCCCGAAGCCGACCGAAAAGCGCAGCACACGCACCCCGCAACGGCGCGCGACCCAGTAATGTCCGAATTCGTGAAAGGTAACCAGCAGCCCCAGGGCGACGATCAGCCAGAGAATCGGTCCGAGAATTTCTGTCATGCGTTTGTCATGGGTGCTGTCGGGCGCTCGACGGCGCGGGCTGCGAGAGGGCGTATTCTATCGGCAACGAGTGGTGCGTTTGGTTCGATCACTGACCCCACAGCGCGACGGCCACGGCAAAAAAGGGCAGCGCGGCCGCCAGGCTGTCGAGTCGGTCGAGGATGCCGCCGTGGCCGGGGAGCAGCGCCGAGGTGTCCTTGAGGCTCTGCTGGCGCTTGAGAAGGCTGATAAAAAGGTCTCCGCCGATCGAGGCCAGCGCCAGTGGGAGCGCCAAGACCCCGGCCTGGATAGCGTTGAACGGAGACTCGGGGATCAGTGCAGCCACCAGCGTTGCCACGACCATGGCGCCCATCAACCCGCCGATTGCGCCGGAGCGGGTCTTGCCGGGGCTGATCGCGGGCGCCAGTTTGCTACCGCCCACGGCCCGTCCGGTGAAATAGGCACCCACATCGGCGGCTGCGATGATGAACAGAAGCAATACCACCGACCAGGCCGAAACAGCCTGCAGATGGCTCAGCGCCAGCCAGGCGGCCAGCAGGATGACGGCCACGACCGCCAGCTTGATTGCCACGATTACTGCCCGGGTGCTCCGGCCAAGTTCGGGCCGCGCGAGCCAGGCGAACAGGCCCAGCCAGACCAGGCAGGCCGGTACCAGCAGGCTGACCAGGCCGCCCCCGTCGAGCAGGCCGAACTCGATGGCGAGGGCGGCGGCCAGCAGGCCGGCTGCGAACAGCAGCCGCGCCGGCGCGGCGGTTACCCCGGCCAGGCGCGCGCCTTCCCAGCCACCCAGGCCGGGCAGGACCATGGCAACGAGCAGGGAAAACGCGGTCGCTTCGGCCAGAAACAGGGCCAGCAGGGCGATCGCCGTGATCACGATCGCGGTCAGAATTCGGGTTTTAAGCACTCTGCACCTTGCCTGTGCCGCCGAAGCGGCGTTCGCGCCCGGCGTAGTCGATCAGCGCCGCCTCGATGTCGTCGGCGCCGAAATCGGGCCACAGGACTTCGGTGAAGTGCAGTTCGGTGTAGGCCAGGTCCCAGAGCAGGAAATTGGACAGGCGCTTCTCGCCGCCGGTGCGGATGAACAGATCGGGTGGACCGATTCCGTTGAGCGCAAGATGGCGCTCGAAGAGTTGTTCGTCGAGTGATTCGGGGTCGAGCTGGCCGGAGCGCGCGAGCTCGGCAATCGAGCGCGCAGCGGCCAGGATGTCGGCGCGGCCACCGTAGTTGACGGCCACGTTGAGCATCAGGCGGGTGTTGCTCGCGGTGCGCTTTTCGGCTCGTCGCATGCCATCACGCAGGGCGGCATTGAAGGCCTGCCGGTCGCCGAGGAAGCGAATGCGAACGCCGTGTTCGTCAAGCTCGCGGACTTCGCGGTTGAGGGCGTTCATGAACAGCTCGAGCAGTTGCTTGACCTCGACCGTCGGCCGGCGCCAGTTCTCGCTCGAGAATGCATAGACGGTCAGGGCACCGACACCATGCTGCATGACCGCCTCGATGGTGCGCTTGAGCGCGTCGCTGCCGGCCTTGTGACCTTCCGAGCGCGGCTTGTCCTGGCGCATGGCCCAGCGCCCGTTGCCATCCATGATGATGGCCAGGTGGTTCGGAAGAGGGGAAATCGCCGCCACGCGTCAGATTTCCATGAGCTCCCGCTCTTTTTTCTCGACCAGTTCGTCGATCTGCTTGACGTGGCGGTCGGTCAGCTCCTGGATGATCGACTCGCCCTTGCGAACGTCATCCTCGGTGAGTTCCTTTTCCTTGAGGAAGTCCTTGAGCTGGGAATTGGCATCGCGACGAATACTGCGCACGGCAATCTTGGCCTGCTCGCCCTCCCCGTGGACCACCTTGGCCAGATCGGCCCGGCGCTCTTCGGTCAGCGCCGGCAGGGGCACGCGGATGGTGGTGCCGGCGGTCGCCGGGTTGAGCCCCAGGTCCGAGGTCATGATGGCTTTTTCGATCTTGCCGACCATGGTCTTGTCGAAGGCCACCACGGTGAGCGTGCGGGCGTCCTCGATACCGATGCTGGCGGCCTGATTCAAGGGAGTCTCGGCGCCGTAGTAGTCAACCGTGATGTGCTCGAGCAGGCTGGGGTGGGCGCGACCGGTGCGAATCTTGGCCAGCTCGCCCTTGAGCGACTGGACCGACTTGTCCATACGCGTTTCAGCTTCTTTCTTGATGTCGTTGAGCATGAGTCACCTTTGGATAAGCTTGTCGTTGACGGGAGCGGGGCGGGTCGACGCCGGCCAGCCCGGGGATATTGATCGGCGGCAGGGGTCTCGCCCGTACCCGGTCGTGCTTCAACTCACCAGCGTGCCGATATTTTCACCGTCGATCAAGCGCTGCAGGTCGCCGGCCCGGTTGAGATCGATGATGCGGATCGGCATTGACTGGTCGCGGCACAGCACGATGGCGTTGGTATCCATGACCTGCAGCTTGCGCTCGATGACCT
>CAYQJJ010000252.1:0-4174 GCA_964417745.1 uncultured Wenzhouxiangella sp. | reverse complement strand
GACGCTGTTCGCCGCGTTCCGGCTCTACGCACTGCTGCCGGGAACAGCCGCTTTCGCCCTCATGATCGTGCTGGTCGCCGGTGCCGGCCTGCTGGCGCTGGCCCAGTCCTCCCGATCGCTGGCCGCCCTCGCGCTGCTGGCCGGTTTCGGTGCCCCGCTCCTTCTGGCCGAAGCCGACGGCGACCCGGTGGCACTGTTTTCCTGGTACGCGGTGCTCAACCTCGCCGTGGCCGCGCTGGCCCTGACCCGCGACTGGCCGGTCGTCAATCGCCTCGGTCTGATCGCGACCTTCGGCATCGCCGGCTACTGGGGCGTACTCGAGTATCGACCCGAACACTACGCCATGGCGCAGCCCTTTCTGTTGCTGTACTTCGCCATTTATCTGATCATCCCGCTGCTGACCGCCCGGCGCGGCCGCCGCCTCGATGTTCCCCTGGTCTTTGCCCTGCCGCTGCTCGCCCTGCCGCTGCAAGCCGGCCTGTTCGAGGGCGAGCGCATGGCCATCGCCCTCAGTGCGCTGCTGGGCGCGCTGGTCTATCTCGGCAGCGCGGCAATCGCCCTGCGCGCGCTGGCCGCGCCGACTCTGGGCCGCGCCCACGCCGTGCTGGCACTGGGGCTGGCCACCCTGGCCGTGCCGTTTGCCTTCAGCGGCTACACCGTCGCGCTGATCTGGGCCCTGGAAGGTGCGGCACTGGTGTGGTTCGGCTGTGCCCGCGATCAGCGCCTCACGCGGCTGGCCGGCCTGGCCCTGCAGCTGCTCGCGGCCGGGGCCTGGTTCAGCGTCGTCGAATTCTCCTGGCGGCCACCGAGTCGGCTTCTGCTCAACCCGGTCGGGCTGGGCGGGCTGGCGCTCGCCTTCGCCGGGATCTTCAGCGCCTGGCGCTTTGACCTGGCGCGCGCACGCGGCTGGCTCATCAACCTGCTCGCGCTCTGGGGGATCGGCTTCTGGACGCTTGCCGGGCTGCTGGAAATCCAGAGCCAGGTCCGACCCGGAATGCGGCTGGACGCGCTGGTCATTCTGGCCGGTTTGACGGCTGTCGCGGCGGCCTGGATCCACTCGCGGCGTGGCTGGGCGGTGGCCGGGGTGACGCCGGCGCTGGCGCTGATTGCCGCGCTACCCCTGGCGCTGATCCAGCAAGTCGAGCAGGGCTGGCCGCTGGACGGTTGGAGTGGGGCGGTCTGGGTCGGCGTGTTCGGCCTGGTCTGGCTGGTCGATCGACTGATGGCACGCTCGGCCTGGCGCCTCGGCCCGGTGCTGGCCGGGCACACCACGACGGTCGTCGTCCTGGCACTGTCCGGCGCCTACCTGACCGCCTCGGTCTGGGAACTGGGCCGGGGCTGGCAGTGGCTGGCGGCCGGGCTTCCCCTGCTGGCGCTGACCGGATGGCTTTGCGCCGGCCTGCGCCCACCGCTGTGCGCTGCATACCTGCCGCGCGAGCGCATACGCCTGGTCAATACCTTCGCCCTGGCCGCTCTGATTCCGGCGCTCGGGGCCAGTCTGTTTTCGGCCGGCGAGACCAGCCCCCTGCCCTGGCTTCCCCTGGTCAACCCGCTCGAACTGGCCCAGCTCGCCGCGCTCGTACTGCTCACCGCCTGCGCGCTCGATCGCGCCGCCTCGATTCGCCTTTCATCGCTGTTCGTCGCGCTGGTGGCGCTGACTGTTTTCAGCACCATGACGCTGCGTGGCGTCCACCATCTGGGCGAGATCCCCTGGCGGCTGGATAGCCTGCTCGCCTCGCACACCACCCAGGCCAGCCTGTCGATCGTCTGGACCGTTATCGGGGTCATTGCCGTGGTTATCGCCTCGCGCCGCTCGCACCGCCCGGCCTGGTGGGCCGGCGCCCTGCTGATGGGCATCGTGCTGGTCAAGCTCGCGCTCGTCGATCGCCAGTTCCTGTCCACCCTGGCCGGCATCGCCTCGTTCATGGGCTTCGGGGTGCTGTCGATCCTGGTCGGCTACCTGGCACCCGTGCCCCCGGCCGACGGCACCCGGCAAACGGAGCGATCATGATGCGTGCGCTGTTGATGACGCTCCTTCTCGGGGCCGCGCCGGCACCCGCGGCCGGCGCGGAGGAATCGTCGTTCGCCTGGTCCTGGGCGCTCGAGCCGGCACCAGAGGCGCCAGCCTGGCGGGTGCGCCTCGATACCCCGGTAATGAACTCCCTGCACCGCTCCGACGCCCGCGACCTGCAAGTCGTCGACGCCGACGGAAAGCCGGTACCGCATCTCTGGCTTCGCGATGGCGAATTGATCGAATCGCTATCCGAGACCCAATCGCTGGCCTACACCACCAGCCGACCCGGCGGCGAGGCGCCGCTTGAGCCCGGTCAGGCCTTGTCGCTTCGCCTCGGCGACACTCGTCTGACCATCACCACCGATGCCACGCGCGGGCGTGAAGCCGACGCGCGAGTCTTGCTCGAGGGCTTGGTCGCCGGACCGGACGAGTTCCCCGCGCTTGCCCATCATCGTCTCGAGCTCGACTGGTCCGCCGAGCGTGTCCCCGAACGGCTCGCCTGCACCGTCACCGCAACCGATGCCCCATCGGCGCCCGGCCAGTCGATGACACCGGACACGCCACCGGCCCAGCGCTTTACCGGCATGATCAGAAACCTCCGGCCCGCCGAGGCCTGGCACCTGCAGTGCCGGGGCCGACAGCTGCCCGATTCGCTGCGCCTGGATGCGGTTCGGCTCCAAAGCAACGGCAGTCGCGACCATCGCCGGACCATTACCCTGCAGCCTGCGGCCCGGCCTGCCGAGGCCCCGGGATCGGCCATGAAATTCGAGCTTCCCGGGCCCTACCGGGCACGAGCCATACGTCTGGACAGCAGCGAAGCCAACCTGGTCAGCGAACTCCGGGTCCAGTCGCGGATCGACGAACAGACCCCCTGGCAGGACCGGGCTCGCCTGACCTTGTCGACCCTGCCGGAGGAAACACCGCACACCCAGCCGCTGAAGACCTTCGGTGCCGGGCGGCATACCGAGTGGCGCCTGCTCGCCGACCCGCCACTGCGCCGTCCCCCTGAAGTCACCATCGAAGCCATCCAGGACGAGATCCTGTTCTTCGCCCAGGGCACGGCGCCATGGCGGATCCTGACAGGTAGCCGTCAGGCAGTGCCAGAACCGCGCCCGGCCCGGGAGCTGCTGGCGCGCACACGAGATCGCCTCGGTCCGGCCTGGGAGTGGCCGTTGCGTACGGTCAGCCAACGCGCGGTGGCCGGCGGACCGCAAGTCCTCGAGCCGGAACGAGAGTGGGCCTGGTCACACTACCTGCTGTGGCTGACCCTGGTTGTCGGCGCGGCCCTGGTGGCCTGGCTGGCCACACGCCTGCTACGTTCCAACGGTACTGGCGAACACCAGGAACCGCCCTGAATCCGGCATCTGCGAACCCCTGACCAGGCCGGAACAGCTACAATCGGTTTTTTGACGCGGCTCACCGACATGGAATTCCCTCTACCCTTCTACCGCTGGCGCCCCCACCCCTGGCACGGACTCGAAACCGGCAAGGAACCGCCGGTGCGGGTCCACGCCTACATCGAAATCACGCCATTCGATACGGTCAAGTACGAAATCGATAAAAAGACCGGCTACCTGCGCGTCGACCGGCCACAGCGCACCTCGTCGCAACCGCCTACGCTCTACGGTTTCATCCCGCGTACCTTCTGCGGCGAACGGGTGGCCAAGCTGATGCCCAAGGCCCAGAAAGGCGACCGCGACCCGCTCGATATCTGCGTATTCAGCGAACGCCCGATCAGCCGGGCCGAAGTGCTGCTCAACGTCCGCGTCATCGGCGGGCTGCAGATGCTCGATAACGGCGAAGCCGACGACAAGATCGTGGCCGTGCTCGAAAACGACAGCCTGTGGGGGCAGGCCAGCGACATCCGCGACCTGCCCGACGCCCTGTCAGAACGCCTGCGCCACTACTTCCTGACCTACAAACTGCTGCCGGGCGAGACGAGCAACAGCTCGATCGACGAAATCTACGGCCAGGAACATGCCAAGGAAGTCGTCAAGGCCTCCATCCTCGATTACCACGACGAATTCGGAGACTGACGAATCTTCGGAATTTTTTCGCCCGAACGGTTGACGCTCGCCCGGGCAGGATTCATAATTCGCGTCTTAATTCCCCGGTAGCTCAGCTGGTTAGAGCGGGTGACTGTTAATCACTAGGTCGTTG
>CAYQJJ010000251.1:0-4176 GCA_964417745.1 uncultured Wenzhouxiangella sp. | reverse complement strand
GAGACCTGACAGGTTCACTGCAGCCTCCCCGGTCCGGATCCGGCGGGGTCCGGTACCTGTTTCAACGCTTTTCTGGAGTGCAGTGATGAGCCATATCGACGACCTGCCATTTTCCGAAGCCTGCGAGCGCAACAAGCGGCCGATCGGCCAGGCCCTGGCTCGCCTGCTCTCAGCCGATGCCCGGGTGCTCGAAATCGGTGCCGGGACCGGCCAGCACGCGGTCTGGTTCACCCGGTCGATGCCGGGCCTGGACTGGCTGGCGACCGATGTGCCCGACAACCTCCCGGGCCTGTCGGCGCGTATCGAGCGTGAAGGGCAGGGACGGCTCGAGCCGCCGCGGGCGCTCGACCTTTCCGCCGACAGCTGGCCGGAAGGCCCCTTCGATGCCGTCTACACGGCCAACACCCTCCACATCATGCCGTTCGAGTTGACCGCGGTGCTCTTCGATGGCGCGCGCCAGTGTCTTCGGCCGGGCGGGCGGCTGATCTGCTATGGTCCGTTCCACTACGCGGGCCGCCACACTGCCGAGAGCAATGCGGCCTTTGACCGTTCCCTGCGCGAACGCGACCCGGCAATGGGCATTCGCGACGCCGAGGAAGTGCGCCGGATGGCGGCCGAGCGCGGCCTGGTTCCGGAGGCTGATCTCGCGCTGCCGGCCAACAACCGCCTGCTTGTCTTTACTCTCGACCCGACTCACTGAGCCAGGATAGTCATGACCCAACTCGATCCGACCTACGCCGAACTCCTGCAGCAGGCCCGTGGCCTGCTCGGCGATGAGCACCACCGCATCGCCAACGCCGCCAATCTGAGCGCACTGATCTACAACGCCCTGCCCGACATCAACTGGGCCGGCTTTTACTTTCTCGAGGGCGAGACGCTCATCGTCGGCCCGTTCCAGGGTCAGCCGGCCTGTGTGCGCATCGAGATCGGAAAGGGCGTGTGCGGCACGGCGGCGGCCACCCAGACGACCCAGAGGGTGGCAGACGTGCACGCCTTCGAGGGCCACATCGCCTGCGACCCGGCCTCGCGCTCGGAAATCGTGGTGCCGCTGGTCATCGATGGCCATCTGATCGGTGTGCTCGACATCGACAGCCCGAAGCCGAATCGTTTCGACGAGGCCGATCAACTCGGCATGGAAGCGCTCGCGGCGGCTTATATCGACTCGATCGGCGCCACCACCTGATCGGTCACCGCCGGGCCCCGGCCCGGCGGGCGTTCAACCTCGAGGATGACCAGCGTGCCGGGCTTGAGGCCGGTCGGCGGGAGGGCCGCGCCGAGAAAGCGCAGTACCTCCTCCAGACCGGGGTTGTGCCCGATCAGCATGAGCTCGTTGCCCCGGGCCTGCTCGATGAGCTTGAGCAAGTCCCCGGTGGTGGCCGACCACAACGACTCGTCGCGCGTCAGCGCGGGCGATTTCAGGCCGGCCAGAACCAGCTCGGCGGTCTCGATCGTGCGACGCGCCGGCGAGACCCGGATCTGTGCCGGCAGATCGCGGCCCGAATCGCGGATCCAGGCATTGAGGTGGTTGCAGGCTGTTCTGCCGGCTGCGGCCAGCGGACGGTCGCGGTCGCGTCCGGTCAGGCTGTCGGCTTCGGCGCGGGCATGGCGGAGAATCCAGAGTTTCATTGCAGGGTGGCCAGTACGGGTTCGATGTCCAGGTTGCCGCCGGAAATGACCATGCCGACGCGGGCACCGGCGAAGTCTTGTCGATGGGTCATTATCCCGGCCAGCGCCACAGCGCCGGAGGGTTCGACGAGCTGCCGGGTGTGGGTCCAGATCAAACGCATGGCCGCGATGATGTCGGCCTCGTCGACGGCGATCACCTGCTCCACGGCGGTCCGGATGATTGCCAGGTTGCGCTCGCCGACCAGCGCGCGCAGCCCGTCGGCAATGGTTTCCGGGTTGTGGTCAGTGACCCGGCTGCCCCGGGCGAGCGAGCGGATGGTGTCGTCAGCGCCGGCCGGCTCGACGCCGATTACCCGTGGCGCCCGGTGCTGCGCGAGTGCCGCCAGCGCGCTGCCGGCCAGCAGGCCCCCGCCGCCGACCGGGGTCACGATGATATCGAGGTTTTCGACCTGTTCCATGAGCTCGAGCGCGCAGCTGCCCTGGCCGGCAATGATGCGATTGTCGTCGTAGGGCGGGATTGCCGCGAACCCCTGCTCGATGAATTTCGCCAGCCCGGCCTCGCGAGCGGCCTGGTCGGGCCGGCAGAGGTGGACCTCTCCGCCGTGGTCGCGGATGTTTTCGATCTTGACGCGCACCGCATTGTCGGGCACGACGACATGCGCTGCCAGGCCGCGCTGTCGCGCCGCGCAGGCCAGCGCGGCGCCGTGGTTGCCGGAAGAATGGGTGGCTACGCCGGCGCAGTCATCCGGCAGGCCGGCGACGGCGTAGCTGGCGCCGCGCAGCTTGAATGAGCCGGTCGCCTGCAGGTGCTCGCACTTGAAAAAAGCCTCGAAGCCCAGCACATCGTTGAGAGGCTGGTTGGTCAGGATCGGCGTGACGCGAATATCGGGGCGGATGACTTCGCGTGCAGCTATTACGTCGCCGGGCTCGGGGGGGGCATGGGCCATGGGCTTATAATAGCCAGCCCGGCGTATCTGTGTGTGTACGATCCCTTATTTGGTAGGAGATGAAATGGCAGCTCGAGGCGAGCAGGCGCGGCGTCCCATTCTGCGCGAAGACTACCGGCCACCGGCCTGGCTGGTCGATCATGTTGATATGACCATCCGGCTCGGTGCCGAGACCAGCGAGGTGGTCGCCGTTCTCGACGTCCGGCGCAACCCCGCCGCCGCGGGGCGCGAGCCCCTGAGTCTGTCGGGTGTTGATCTCAATACCCGGCGCGTCGAAGTCGACGGGCAGCCGATCGGCGAGCGTCAGCGCCGCTTCGATGGCGAGCGCATGATCGTCGGCGATGTGCCCGACCGGGCACGCGTGACCACCGAGGTCTGCGTCCACCCTGATCGCAATACCGCGCTCGAAGGGCTGTATGCCTCCGGCTCGATGCTGCTGACCCAGTGCGAGGCCGAGGGCTTTCGCAAGATCACCTGGTTCCCCGATCGTCCCGATGTGATGAGTACTTTCCGGGTGCGCCTGGAAGCCGATCGCGAGACCTATCCCGTGCTGCTTTCCAACGGCAACCGGGTCGAGGCCGGCGAACTCGATGATGGTCGCCATTTCGCCGTCTGGGAAGACCCGTTTCCCAAGCCCAGCTACCTGTTCGCACTGGTCGCCGGGCAGCTCGAGTGCATCGAAGATACCTTCCGTACCCGCAGCGGTCGCGAGGTGGCGCTGAAGATCTACTCCGAAGCCGAGAACCTTGACCGCCTGGATCACGCCATGGCCAGCCTCAAGCGCGCGATGGCCTGGGATGAGGAGCGTTTCGGGCTCGAGTACGACCTCGACATCTATCACATCGTCGCCACCCATGATTTCAATATGGGAGCGATGGAGAACAAGGGCCTCAACATCTTCAATGCACGCTACGTGCTCGCCGATCGCGAAACCGCCACCGATGCCGACTTCGAGGCGGTCGAAGCGGTCATCGCCCACGAGTACTTTCACAACTGGACCGGCAATCGGGTTACCTGCCGCGACTGGTTTCAGCTCACCCTCAAGGAAGGGCTGACGGTTTTCCGCGACCAGGAATTCACCGCCGACCATCACTCGCGCGCGGTCAAGCGAATCGACGACGTCAGTACCCTGATGGCGCGTCAGTTTTCCGAAGACGCCGGGCCCATGGCGCACTCGGTCCGGCCCGAGCGCTATATCGAGATCAACAATTTCTACACCGCCACGGTGTACGAAAAGGGCGCCGAAATCGTTCGCATGTACCAGACGCTTCTGGGGCGGGAAGGGTTCCGGCGCGGGCTCGACCTGTACTTCGACCGCCACGACGGCCAGGCGGTGACCTGCGATGATTTCCTCGGCGCCATGGCCGATGCCAACGATCATGACCTGACCCAGTTCGGCCGCTGGTACCGCCAGGTCGGCACCCCGAAGCTGAGCGCGCGAGTCAACTTCGACGAGGACAGCGGCGAGACCGTGCTGCGCTTCCACCAGTCGCTGCCCGAGCATCCCGACAACGAGCAGCTCGGCCCGCTCATGATCCCGGTGCAGATCGGCTTTCTCGACGAATTCAATCAGCCGCTGCCGGTTACGCGCGCCGACGAGGCC
>CAYQJJ010000250.1:0-4188 GCA_964417745.1 uncultured Wenzhouxiangella sp. | reverse complement strand
CGCCAGATCTCGGTCTGGGCGCGGAGCTGGCCCGGGATCATGCGCAAGGTTCTGGCATGGAGGGCCGGCGCAGGCGAATCACTGATTGCCTCGGCGGCCTGGTCGATCCAGCTTTCCAGCCAGTCGATGGCCGCTGCGAGGCGTTCCTTGTCCGGCAGGGGTTGTTCGGGAAAGCCCGCCTCCCGGTCTGAAAACCGTGTCAGCAGCTCGCGCTCGTCGCCGGCCTCGTCCGGGGGTGCGGCGTAGCGCTCGAGGCGATCGAGCAGGGTCGGGAAGGCATCGGCGCCGAGCCGGCTGAAGCCCGGCTGGAAATCGTAGCTGGCCGGGTACAGGGGCGCGTCGGTGTCGAAGCTGTCGATGATGTATTCGAAGATCTCGGTGTAGGGCGGTGTGTGCCATATGACAGGCAGGGCTGTGTCGCGCGCGCTCTCGGCCAGGTCGTGGCCGGATTCAGACGAATCCATGAGCAGGTCCGCGCCGATCCAGGCGTCGACCGTCGCGCCCTCGAACAGGATCAACTGGTGCCCGAATCGCTGATGGAGTATCGGCAGCAGCGTCATTCGCGCCTCGGGCATCTCGCGGGTGATGTGCATGTCCTCACCGAGCTGGACCAGGCGCCGGTTGGCGAAGGCGGTCTCGAGCACCTCGTCGGCTGCACCGGTGCGGATGTCGTCCAGTGACGCAAGGCCCTGCGGCGTTTCGGCGGTGCCGGCGGCGGCTACCAGGCAGGCTGCCAGAAATCCGAAGATTCGCAGACACCGGCGCTGCTTCGTTGCTGCACTGAGCTTGGTCCTTTCCTTCATGGTTCGAAACTGAATGCGTGTGAATCGTCTTCCCGGGCAACACCCTACTAAAGGATCAGCGCTGGCCCAACCCGGGCGCTGAAGACGGCATTGGGCGAGGTAAACACAAAGCACGGGCTCGTCGACGGGGGTCTCGGGTCGCCTCGGCCCGCGGCGGTTCTTCCGCCCGTCCGGTCTGACCAGGAGGTCGTTACCCGGTCTCGGTCGCCTGGTTGCTGATCAGCGCAGCCAGTCGTTCAGGGTTTCGAGGACATGCGGGTGGTGGAGCAGGCCGATGTGGGAGGTGTTGGCGAGGATGCGCTGGTGTTCGGCGGGGATCGGCAGGCGCAGGTCCGGGTCGGGGTGGTGGCCCAGGGCGCTTGCGATCGGGACCAGTCCGTCGCCGATCAGGCGGCCGATCGGGCGGTCGATATGCTTTGACCGGGTGGCGGCGATGGCGTGGAGGTCGACGTGGTCGGGGAGGAAGGCGCGAATGCTCGATTGGTCCGGTTCGGCGACCGGGTCCACGATCCGGCCATGGCGCAGGTCGGTGATGCCGGTCGAACGGATGCGGCCCAGGCGATGGAAGGGGGCGGAGTAGGGGCTGATGTTGAGCAGCCGATCGACAACGTGACCGGCCCGCTCGAGCGGCGAGCCCAGGTGCGGCGTGCCGAGAAAGACCATCCGCCGCAGGCGTTCGGGCCAGCGGTGGTCGTTCTCGTCGGCGTAATGGCAGGCGCTGCGTGAGACCAGCCCGCCCATGCTGTGCCCGAGCAGCGCCACTTCCTCGACCGCTACCGGCCATTGGTCGACCAGTTGTTCCATCAGGCCGGTCAGTTCGCGGCCGTTGGCGGCGATCGAGCGGCCGGTGTTGTAGTGAAGGTGCAGGACGGTGTAGCCGTTCTCGCGTGCCACGGCCTCGGGCAGGCAGATGACCGGTGGGTCGATTGGTTGATTGCCCGGTTTTTCGGCCGATTGATCAACGGCTGGATTAATGGGTTGTTCGCCGGCTGGTTCGGCCGGATTTCCCCAGCAGCTGTCGGCCAGGCAAAGCCCGTGGATGGCGATGAGCAGGCGCGGCGAGGGTGCCTCGATTGCATGGCTCAGCGCGCCGGCATCCAGCGCCAGCGCGCGGCCGCGGTGGCGCAGGCGCATCGGGATGGCCAGCGGGTTGGCAGTGGCATCGAGGTGGTCGCCGAGCACCCCGTTGAGGATTGCGATGGTCGATTGGCGGCGCGGGCTGTCGTCCTGCGAGGATGCCTCCGGTGCCAGGCGCTCAAAGGCCAGCTCGATCGAGCCGCCGACCAGTCCGGTCACGCCCCGGATGGAGCGGTAGACCAGCCCGGTGATGCCGCGAGTGCGCCCCGGTGGCACGCGGCCGACGGGGGCGCTGATCCGGGAGATGGTGTAGTGCATCTCCTCGACCAGCCCGACGGTTTCGGTCACGCCGTGGACCGCCAGGCGACTCAGGCCGTGGAGATCGGAGACGCGCAGGCTGCTTGGCGTCGGCTTGTCCGGAGATTGGCTCATTGAATGATCATACGCCGAATGCGTGCAGGGGGCCCGTGCGTGCTCTCAGTGGCGTCGTGAGCCCGGCCGGCCCGGGGCTGCCATCCGGACGCCGGATGGTTTATAAATAAGGGCTGCTTTCAATGGAATCATCCCATGACCCGTATTTTCGCTTTTTCGGTAATTCTCGGTCTGCTCGCCGCACCGCTCCTGTCATCGCTGGCCCAGGCAGACGATATCGACGGCGCGGGCGATCATCCGCTCGTTCCGCGGGTGGCCGGTTCCAGCATCGTGTATTTCAACCAGACCGATTTCGACGAGCTTGTCGTGCCGACCGGCCCCTGGGATGGCAGCGAGCTCGAGAGCCGGGAAAGCCTGGAGGGCGAGGTCATCCGCATGAGCTATACCTTCGATGATCCTTCGACCTCGACGCTCAGGATCAAGCGCAGCTACCTGCAGGCGCTCGAGGAGCGCGACTTCGAGATTCTCTACACCGCCAGCGGCAGCGAGCTGTCAGCCAGCGACGGGCGGCTGTTCTTCGTCCATGGCTCGGACTTGTTTACCCGCGGGGCGCGGGGCTGTTGCCGGCTGAGCAATCGCAACCACGACATTCGCTACATTGCCGCACGCTCGGCCGACGGCAGCGTGCTGGTCGGTATCGCCGCGTTCAACGCCCGCCGGGTGGACGGGCCGGCGGTGTCGCTGGCGGTGGTGACTTCCTCGGAGATGGATGACGCCATGGAACACCAGCCGCTCAGCGCCGGTGAGATGGCCAGTGGGCTGGTCGAGGACGGCCGGGTGGCCATTCAGAACATCCTGTTTGCCTTCGATTCCGACGAGATCCTGCCGGAGTCGGCTGAATCACTGGCGGCCATCGCCGAGCTGCTGGGCGATCAGGGCGAGCTCGAGTTGCTGGTCGTCGGCCACACTGACTCGGTGGGTGATTTCGACTACAACCTGCGCTTGTCGATGGAGCGCGCCGCGGCCGTGGTCGAAGCCCTGGTTCAGCAACATGGCATCGAGCGCGCCCGCCTGACCCCGGCCGGCGCCGGCATGATGGCGCCGGTGACCAGCAACCGGACCGATGCCGGCCGGGCGGAGAACCGGCGCGTCGAGCTGGTCGAGATCGTCAACTGAAGTTCACGAACGCAGCCGAAACACTAACCGCGGCCAGGCCGCGCTCGATTGGTCGTGGCTCAGGCGTAGTCGCCGTCCGGCTCGCTGAGCATTTGCGGGCGGGCATGCTGGCGCAGCCAGTGGGCAAGTGCTTCTTCAGTCAATTCTCCGGCGGCCAGCGCCATGAAGACGGGGTAGAGGTCGCTGTCTTCGGCGATGAGCTGGTAGCCATTGAGCTCCAGGAAGAGTTCGCAAGCAACGGCAGCGGTTCGCTTGTTGCCGTCGACGAAGGGGTGGTTTCGGCTCAAGCCGAAAGCGTAGGGTGCTGCGGTGGTGATTGCGTCGACCGATTCTTCGTAAGCATGCAGTTGTCGTGGACGAGCCAGTGCTGACTCCAGCAGGCCGCGATCGCGCACGCCCGAGCCGCCACCGTGCTCGACAAGCTGGCGTTCGTGAATGGCTTCGACCAGGTCAACCGAGAGCCAGGTGGGGTCAGTCATGCTTCACTCCGCCAGCTTTTTCAGCAGGTTGCGCCGTTTGCGCATGATCTTCTCGGCCACGTCCATCTGGCGGGCCATTTCGGGGTCAAAGGGGCTGAGAACGATGCCATCGGGGGTCTCGCGTACCATCAATTCGTCGCCGCGATCCACGCGCAGACGCTCGAGAACATCCCGAGGCAGGATCACGCCGGTGGAATTGCCGATGGCCGAGACTTTGAGCTTGCGGGTCATGGTTTTGGCTCCAGATTGACTGACAGCGTGAGTATAACAAATGTATTACG
>CAYQJJ010000249.1:0-4210 GCA_964417745.1 uncultured Wenzhouxiangella sp. | reverse complement strand
GCCAGCCAGGCGGTCGGGTTGATGTCCCAGACCTGCAGCAGCGCGTAGGCGCCGAAAGCGATGATGAGCACCGTGGCGACCAGGTCGAACAGCGGAATGGTGCGCTCCTCGACGATGGCAAAGCGCTCGCGAATCCGGCCGAGCACCTCCAGGCCGAGATAAGCCGCGTGCATGGTCGACTTCATGAGCTGGAGCACCAGAATACTGAGCAGCACACGGATAATGGTCTGCTCGACGCGCTCGGAAAAGCCCAGCACCTGAACGGCCAGCACCAGGGCGATGTAGCCGACCAGCAGCGCGGCCACGTTGGCTCCGATGCGCAGCAGCCGATCAGCCATGTCGACACCGGTGCGCGCCACCACCTTGCCGCCCCAGGCCAGCACCAGGGCACGCCCGGTAACGGCCAGGGTCAGGCCGACGACGACCACCACCAGCGCCAGCAGCTCCGGATAGGTCGCCAGGTACGCCCATGCCGAGCCCAGCACCTCGGGCAGCCAGGCCGGCGCCTCGGTTGCGATCGGCGGCTCAGCGGTCATGATTCGTCACCGGTGGTAGCGCCGCCCTCGGCCGAAGCAGGCTGCGGGCCAAGATGCGCCTGGCCTCGCGAGCGCGCCAGGGCAATCTGGCGGACCCGCTCGCGGACACCGGCCAGGCGCGGTGCGGAAAACTGGCGCGGGCACAGTCCGCAGCGCCCGCTGCCATCGACCGGCGGCATGCCGTCGCGCCCCAGACCCTCGGCGGGACGCCGGCAAGCAGCGCACACCGGCCGGCCGCTGGGTTCGAGATCGTGGCCCACGCTGACCCGGTCGTCGAAGACGAAGCACTCGCCGCGCCAGCGCGAGCGCTCGGGCGGCAGCTCGGCCAGGTAGGCCAGAATGCCGCCGTCGAGCTGGTAGACGGTCTCGAAACCGTTGGCCAGCAGCCAGGCCGAAGCCTTCTCGCAGCGAACGCCACCGGTACAGAACATGGCCACTGGCCGGTCGGGGTCGAGGTTGGCGAGCGCCCAGTCGCGAAATTCGGTGAAGCGATCGATATCCGGGTTGATCGCAGACTCGAAGGAACCGAGCTGGTATTCATAATCATTGCGGGTATCGACCAGCTGCAGCGCCTCGTCGCCGAGCCGGGCGTGCCACTGCTGCGGGCTCAATGACTCACCGGCCGGCTGCTCGCCGGGCCGGAGTTCGGGGTCGAAGGTGATGATTTCAGGCCGCAGTCGGACCTTGAGGCGCAGAAACGGCACTGGATCGACAGCCTGCCGGTGGCTGGTCAACTCGCCGATGCCGAACTCGGAATCGAGCCAGGCCAGCCATTCATCGAGCGCCCCGCCGGCGCCCCCGAGCGAAAAATTCATGCCCTCGCCGGCCACCAGAACCGTTCCGAGCAGGCCCAGCTCACCAGCCTTGACCCGCATCCGGTCGCGAACCCGCGCGGGATACTCGAACCGGGAGAACCGGTAGGCACTCAGAAGCTCGGGCACAGAAGTCTCCAGATCAAAAAACGCTGCTTGCGGAGGCCCGATTATAAGACCAGCCAGTCTCCAGACGCGAAGGCCGCCTGGCGTGTTGTTTCCTGGGCCATCTACAGGCTATAATTGCGGGGATTTGCCGAGCCGATTGCCCGGCAAACAAACGACACACGCTGTTCGTCACATGTCGCGGGGTTGCCCGCGCGCTCGCTCGCACGCTGCCCGAACAGGGCATCTGTTTAAGCGGGGGCAAGGGTTCGCAGGCATGGGAACAGCGGAGGCTCAAACCCCGGACAAAGCGCTATTGGCCACCGATCCGCCCGGCAACGACCCGGGCACCGGCCCGCTGCGTCCACTCGACTGAAAGGACAACACCATGCCCAACGTTACCATGCGCCAGATGCTCGAAGCTGGCGTGCACTTCGGCCACCAGACCCGCTACTGGAACCCCAAGATGGAACCCTACATCTTCGGGGCGCGCGGCAAGATCCACATCATCAACCTCGAAAAGACCCTGCCGCTGCTCAAGGAATCGCTCGATTTCGTCAGCCGCATGGCCAGCCGCCGTGGACAGATCATGTTCGTCGGCACCAAGCGCGCGGCCACCCAGGCCATTACCGAAGAAGCGCGGCGCTCCAACAGCCCGTTCGTATCGCACCGCTGGCTCGGCGGCATGCTGACCAACTTCCGTACCGTGCGCGGCTCCATCAACCGGCTCAAGGAACTCGAGCAGATGGAAGTCGACGGCAGCTTCAGCAAGCTCGTCAAGAAGGAAGTACTGGAGCTGACCCGCGAGCGCGACCGGCTCGAACGCAGCCTGGGCGGCATCAAGGACATGAACGGCCTGCCCGACGCGCTGTTTTTGATCGACGTCGGCCACGAGTCGATCGCCGTTGCCGAGGCGCGCAAGCTCAACATCCCGATCATCGCGGTCGTCGACACCAACCACAACCCGAAAGACATCGATTACGTGATTCCGGGTAACGACGACGCCATCCGCGCGATCCGCCTGTACTCCCAGCTGGTCGCCGATGCCATCCTCGAAGGGCGCGCCTCCGCGCCGGTCGCCAGCGGCAAGGACGACGAGTTCGTCGAGCTCGACGCCGATGGCAACCCGGTCGAGACTCCGGCCGAAGACAGCGCGGCGGCTCAGAAGACGGCCAAGAAAACCGCCGCCAAGGTGACCAAGAAGACGGCCAAGAAGAAGACCGCGGCCAAGGCCGAGCCGGCCGAAGAAGCCGCCGAGCAGCCGGCCGAGGAGCGCCCCGCGCAAGCCAGTGCCGAGGAAACCGCGCAGCCGGAAGCCCCCGAGGCTGCCGAGCAGCCGGAAGCAACCGACGATAGCGCGGCCGAAGACAAGCCGGCGCCCAAGAAGGCGGCCAAGAAGACCGCCAAGAAAAAGGCGACCAAGAAGAAGGCTGCCAAGAAGACCGCCGCCAAGGCCGACGACGATCAGGAAGATTCCTGATCGCCGCGGCGAGGCAACACCACTGAATTTCGAGGACAAGCCATGAGCATTACCGCATCACAAGTCAAGGAACTCCGCGAGCAGACCGGTGCCGGCATGATGGAGTGCAAGAAGGCGCTGGTCGAATCCGACGGCGACATGCAGGCCGCCATCGAGCACCTGCGTAAATCCGGCCTGGCCAAGGCCGACAAGAAATCAGCCCGGGTGGCTGCCGAGGGCGTGATCGTCCACGCCAGCGAAGGCAATCGCACGGTGCTCGTCGAAATCAACAGCGAAACCGACTTCGTGGCCAAGGACGACAACTTCCGGGCATTCGCCGAGGAAGTCGCAGGCCTGGCGGTCGGCCACGACAGCGTCGAGGCGCTCAACGAAGCGACTTTCTCCGACGGCAACAGCGTCGAGGAAGCGCGCAAGAAGCTGGTTGCCAAGGTCGGCGAGAACGTTCAGGTCCGCCGCCTGGTGCATATGGACGCTGGCGACGGCGTGGTGGCCTGCTATATCCACGGTGGCCGTATCGGCGCCATGGTCGGCCTGGAAGGCGGTGACGAGGAGCTGGCACGCGATATCGCCATGCACATCGCCGCGCTCAACCCGGCCTACCGCGACGCCGCCGACGTACCCGAAGAAGAGACCCGGAAGGAAAAGGACGTGCTCATCGCCCAGGCCCAGGACAGTGGCAAGCCGGCCGACATCATCGAGAAGATGGTTACCGGCCGCCTGAACAAGCGCCTGGCCGAGATCACGCTGACCGGCCAGCCGTTCGTCAAGGATGGGGATATTACCGTCGGCAAGCTGCTCAAGAGCAAGGGCGCCAGCGTTCGCGAGTTCACCCGACTGGAAGTCGGCGAGGGTATCGAGAAATCCGAAGACGACTTTGCCGCCGAGGTCATGCAGCAGGCACGCGGGGGCTGAAGCAGGCCAGGTCCTCAATATTTCGCCACACAGCGGCTGGGAGCATCGAACATGGCACGATCAGATTTCAACCGGGTTCTGCTCAAGATCAGTGGCGAAGCCCTGCTGGGTGAACTGGACTACGGTATCGACCCCAACATCAGCTCGCGCATCGCGCGCGAGGTGGCTGCGGTGGTCGATGCCGGGGTTCAGATCGGCATTGTTGTCGGCGGCGGCAACATCTTTCGCGGCAAGGGGCTGGCCGCCTCGGGCATCGATCGCATTACCGGCGATCACATGGGCATGCTGGCCACGGTGATGAACGCCCTCGGGCTGCAGGATGCCCTGGAAAGCGCCGGCGTCACCACCCGCGTCATGTCGGCGAT